>JAZMZJ010000001.1:0-19805 GCA_045585915.1 Faecousia sp.
TCATCAAATTGGGAGTCACAGTTCCTGTCATCGAAGCCATTGTATCTGTTCAATATAACCCCTCCTCATATTCAGTTTGTACCATATCATATGTGTTTTTGACACAATTTGACACAGGCAGGCAGACGACGGCGATTCTGCTCTCTCCTTTACGGCATCGTTCCATTATATGAATTAGGGATTGCAGATGTGCCTGTACACATTTTTCGTTTTGCTCCCTAGTTCTGCGTCTTCTCCCTTATGTAACTGTCCTCGTTACCATTGGCATCATACCAGTGCAATATCATCGATATCAACACCCCGTCTTCACGAAAAGACGGGGTGTATATTTTTATGGTTAATATATTTAACGGCGGCTGCTTTTGTTTATCAGGTCGCCATAGATGGGGGTGGCCAAGCCAAAGCCACCGGAAACAGTGAGAATCTGCCCTGTGGTATAGGCAGAAGCATCGCTGGCAAAATAGCATACTGCTTCTGCAATCTCCACGGGCTGTCCCATTCGGCTCAATGGAATATGCCGCATAAACAGGTTTCGGAAATCGTCGGACAGGTGCTTTTCCACAGCTTCGGTGGCAGTCATACCGGGAAGAACAGCGTTGCACCGGATATGGTGTTTCGCCTCCTGCACGGCAATTAGTTTTGTCAGATAGTTGATAGCTGCTTTGCTGGTACCATAAGCAACTTGAGAAATATCCGGTACAAGACCGCCCACTGAGGAAATGTTGATGATACTGCCGCCGCCATTGTTTGCCATATGCTTTGCCGCAGCTTGACTTGCCAGAAAGACACTTTGCAGGTTCAGATTCACTGTATCCAGGAAGATTTGCGGGTCGGTATTGGCAAAATCCAAGTCCTTACCGGGGTTGGATGTGCCGAAATTATTGATCAGCACATCGATACGGCCGGCATCGTAAACCACATCCTCCACCATAGAAGAAAAGGTCTCCGGTTTGGTGGCATCGTTGTACACGCATTTTACGCCGTTTAAGGTACTTGCAATTTCCTGCGCCCGTTTTATATCCCGGGCGGCCATATAGACGCTTGCACCTTCCTGGGCGCATTTTTTCACAATGGCAAGGCCAATCCCACGGGTGGATGCTGTTACCAAAATTACTTTATTTTTTAACTGCATATTATTTCTCCTTTGCTTTCGGCAAGAAAAAAACTGCCACGATTCCCAGCACAACACACAAGATTTCGGCAATGGCTAAAAAATGAATGGATGCAACTGCTGCTTGGGATGCTGTTGTGCCTGCAGCAATTCTTCCTGTAATCTGATTGGTAAACAGCGGAACAAACACTGCTACGCCAAAAGGTGCTGCCAAATCTCTAAATAGGCCGTAGGTGCCTGCGCCTGCGCCTGCTTCCTGCGGTGACAAGCCGGATAGGACGACTTTCATAAAAATAGTGCCGTTTCCGCCAAGACCAAAGCCCAGTACACCGAGGGATGCCATCAGCAAAAATACGGACGTAACTTCAGTGAACAACAGCAGAAACCCACATCCGATTCCGGTCAGCAGAAAAGACCCCACCAGGATTCGTTTTGGGTCAAATTTATCCGCCAGCGGACCAAGAATAACCGCACCCAAAGACATGCCAATATACATTACAGAAATGGCATAGCCGGAAATTGCGGTGTTATTTGGTTGGGTGTAATTGACAAAAACAATTGTGTTAGTCATATTCGCCTGCATCAATCCCTGGGTGAGAAACAATGCAAGGATACTAAGAACAAAAGCGCTGCGCCTCATAAAGCTGCCTGAAAGAATAGGATGAGAGCTTTTCCTTTCAGCAAGGACAAGACCCACCAGTGTGCCAATTGCAAGAACCAGGACAATGAGAAACGGTGTGGATGTCCAACCAAAGTTTTGCCCAAAGGACGGGATGCACAGCAGTAAGCTGAAGAAAATAAGAATCAAAACTGCGCCGGATACATCAAAGTTTTGCAGTGGCTTTTTTGTGGATACCTGATTACGGGAAGTGACAAAACAGACGGCAAAAATGACTGTACAAATAGCCACACAGGTCCACAGCATAGTGCGCCATCCGTAAGAAGATACAATCAGTCCGCCAATGGTTGGCCCGATAATCACCGATGCGCTGGACAGGAGCATATACAGGGAAAAACCTTTTGCGATTTTATCCTGAGGAAACTCGGTGGCGATATAGGCAAGGATTACAGGCGCCATAGCGGCCGTGCCAATACCCACGATAAACCGGGCGATCAACATAAATACAAGAGAATTTGCTACGGCAGACAAAATGTTGCCCAGGGTGAATACCGCAATACCTAAGAGCAGTGTCTTTCTGCGCCCAATCACATCTCCCACCTTGCCTAAGATTGGCGCGCAGGCAGCGGTAGACATAGCTTGTGCCAGAGCCGTCCATGTGGTGTTATTATATGCAATACCAATATCCTGCACAAAGGCCGGACCTAAGACTGTGGAAAAACCGCCCACCAAACCGATTAAAAGAGCAGCGAATGCGTATGGGATAAATCCTCGTTTATATGCCATTTTTTCACATCCTTTTGCCTGTAGTATGTCCAGGCTATTTTGCATTATTTCAGATTGTTTGGACACACTTTTTTACAGGAGGGGTCGAATATGAAGCAAAAGTTTTTGGCTTGCCAGCATTGCGGCAATATTGTCGCAATGATTCGGGATAAGGGCGTTCCCGTGTACTGCTGCGGTGAAAAAATGCAGGAGCTGATTCCCGGTACAACAGAAGCATCCGGGGAGAAACATATCCCGGTATACCGGGTGGAGGGGAATACCGTCCATGTAACCGTTGGCTCTGTTGAGCACCCGATGACGAAGGAACACTATATTGAATGGGTGTGCCTGGAAACAGAACATGGAATTCAGTATGCCCACCTTGACCCGGAGGATAAGCCTAAAGCAAAATTCTCCATCTGTGATGGGGATGAAGTCCGGGCTGTGTACGCATTTTGTAATCAACACGATTTATGGAGGAAGTAAGTATGTCAATGATCAACAAGGAAATTTCCGATTTCCGCACCTACGCCTATCACGAAAATGAATTTAAGTTTGTAAGTAAGGAAGATATTCTGGGGAAATGGAGCGTCTTTTTCTTCTATCCTGCGGATTTTACTTTTGTATGCCCCACGGAATTGGAAGATTTGGCGGATAAGTACGAGCAGTTTAAGGCTATGGGCTGTGAGGTATATTCCGTATCCACCGATACCCATTTCGTCCACAAGGCCTGGCACGATGCATCCGAGCGCATCAAAAAGATCAATTATCCCATGCTGGCAGATCCCACCCATAGTATTTCCAAGGATTTTGAGGTGCTGATCGAGGCCGATGGCCTTGCAGAGCGCGGCACTTTTATCATCAATCCCGAAGGAAAAATCGTGGGGTATGAAGTAACTGCCGGCAATGTGGGCAGAAACGCAGAGGAGCTGCTGCGGAAGGTGCAGGCCTGTCAGTTTGTCCATGCCCATGGCGACCAGGTTTGTCCTGCCAACTGGAAGCCCGGTGCTCAGACCCTGAAGCCCAGCCTGGATTTGGTCGGTCAGCTGTAATGGAAAATCTATACGATGTTATTATTATTGGCGGCGGCCCTGCGGGGCTGACCGCCGCACTGTATCTGGCCCGTGCCAAATACCGGGTGCTGGTTCTGGAAAAAGAGCAGTTTGGCGGTCAGATTTCCATTACCCATGAGGTAGTCAACTATCCCGGTATTGCCAAAACCAGTGGCAAAGCCTTGACGGATACCATCGAGCAGCAGGCAGAAAGCTTTGGCGCGGAATTTCAGCTTGCTGAAGCAACGGGCTTTGACATTGCCGGGGATATAAAAACCGTGCATACCAACAAGGGGGATTACCGCTGCTTTGGCATCCTGCTGGCAACCGGCGCCCACCCAAGAATGGTTGGGTTTAAAGGTGAGGAAGAACACAAGGGCCGGGGTGTTGCCTACTGCGCCACTTGCGACGGGGAATTCTTTTCCGGAAAAGAAATTTTTGTGGTTGGCGGTGGCTATGCAGCAGCTGAGGAAGGCGTATTTTTGACAAAATTTGCCCGACATGTAACCATTCTTGTGCGGAAGGATGATTTTTCCTGCGCCGCGTCTGTTGCGGACCAGGCAAAGAATCACGAGAAGATAACCGTGCTGTATAACACGGTTATGGAGGAAGTTTCCGGGGAAAACGGACTGACTTATGCCCGTTATAAAAATACCGCCACCGCAGAGGTGACGGAGGTTAACAGCGAAGAACCCTTTGGCGTATTTGTGTTTGCCGGCTACTCTCCGGCAACAGATGCTGTTAAGGGAATCGTGGAGCTTGATGAGCATGGATATATTGTTACCGACGCATCTCAAAAGACCAGCGCAGAGGGTGTTTATGCGGCAGGTGATGTATGCATCAAGCCCCTGCGGCAGGTGGTGACAGCCACCAGTGACGGCGCTTTGGCCGCAACGGAGCTGGAGAAGTATGTGGCTGCGGTACACCGAAAGACGGGCCTGCGTGCCGCGGCTCCTGCTCCAAAAGAGAGTACAACTGTTCCTGCCCAAATGCAGGAAACTGCAGAAGCCGACGAACTGTTTACAGCGCAAATGCGACAACAGTTAGATACCATATTCACCCGAATGGAACAGCCGCTTTTGTTGAAACTATATCTGGACAAGCGTCCGATTTCAGCCGAATTGGAAAGCTTCATATCCGCACTTGTTGCACTTTCTGACAAGCTGGCAATAGAGGTGGTTGACAGACAAGCAGACGCAGCCTTTGCGCCTTGTGTGGAGGTTTGCCTGGCAGATGGTACCCCCACAGGACTTGCCTTTCACGGTGTGCCAAGTGGCCATGAGTTTACTTCCTTTGTGTTGGGGCTTTACAATGCGGCAGGCCCCGGTCAGACACTGGATGAAGCCACCCGGGAACAGATCGCAGCTGTGGGAGAAAAGACGGATGTAAAGATTCTGGTTACTTTGTCCTGCACAATGTGTCCGGATTTGGTTGTGGCGGCGCAGCGAATTGCCGCTTTGAATCCAAATGTTACTGCGCAGGTATATGACATCCGCCATTTTGAAAATCTTAAAAATCAGTACAATGTGATGAGCG
This sequence comes from Faecousia sp., assembly GCA_045585915.1. Taxonomy (GTDB): domain Bacteria; phylum Bacillota; class Clostridia; order Oscillospirales; family Oscillospiraceae; genus Faecousia. The sequence goes on from JAZMZJ010000001.1 coordinate 5,084, forward strand.
TGCCCTGTATGGTCATAAACGATGACAGAGTGCTTTTTGGAAAAAAGAATGTATCACAGATTCTTGAGATCCTTCTAAAGTAACCGGTATACAAAAAACGACAAACACCCCGCCTTTGTAAAGTACAAGGGCGGGGTGCTGCAATATACCGGATTGTTTTTCTCGGGTGCATCGCTATCACCCTTTGCACAAATTCTTATTTGCAATCTGCGCTTGGCGCAGCGCCGAAGAACTGTTTATAGGCTCGGAAGAAGGTGGAGTAATCAGCAAAGCCGCATTGGGCGTAAACCTGTGTGGCACGCACGCCCTTATTTAGAAGCTCACGGGCTAAGAAGAGCCGCTTGATGGTTACATATTTCCAAACCGTTGTGCCTACGGATTTACGGAAAAGCCTGTTCAGGTGGGTCTGGCTGGTATAAAACTGACGGGAAAGACCTTCTAAAGAAAGGTCATCGGTAAGATGGGCATTGATGTATTTCATTATGGGGGCAGCAGGGTCTTTTTCGGCAGTTAGGTCAGAGCTTTGCAGAAGAATAAACTGTTCCTTTAATTCACACAACAGGGGCAACAGGTGACATATAGCCGTGTCCTGACCCCGTTCGGCATAAATTTTCTGCAAGTAAAATTCCCATCGGTTATCGGGGAAAAGCCGGGCGGGGTAGTGGTTGAATTTGCCTGCAGGCCGGTCTTGAAAAGGGGAGTGCAGCTGCTTTAATGGAAGCTGTACCTGGGAGTCTATGTTAAAGTGTACGCCAATCCGCCTATACGGCTTGCTGCAGTCCACATCTACCATATGCACTTCGCCTTTGCGCATCACCATCAAATCTCCGGGGCTCAAATCATAGCGCCGACCTTCTACACAGTACTGGGCTTTTCCTTCCAGAAAACAGTATATTTCATACCGCTCATGGGTGTGCATTGTTGCCTGATACACCTGGTTTATATCTGAGAACCCGTAATGGGGGGATATTACGATATCCATAAAACATTACGCATAATAAAAAACCAGAAAGGGTGGCTTTTATTATTTCTCCTCCCGGTAAAGTTTGTTTCCTTAATTATACATCGCTATGTTCAGAAATGCAATATAAAATCGGTAAAAATGCAATTCCATTTCATAAAAGACAGCTTATAATGGATTTATCACATATAGGAGGTGGGCTATGCGAATCTATGCATTTGCAGACGAAGCAAGTCCTGAGATTGACTTGCAAATCGTTGCTATGAAACGCAATGACCTTAACGGCTTGGAAATCCGCGGCGTTGATGGCCAGAATATTGCGGCAATTTCCCTGGATAAAGCCCGTGAGGTCAAGGCCAAGCTGGATGCTGCCGGCCTGGAGACCTGGACCATTGGCTCGCCCATTGGCAAAGCGCCTATTGAGGAGCCTAACCTGGAGCAGGAGCTGGAGAAGCTGCGCCATGCCATCGAGGTGGCAAAGATTCTTGGCGCCAAGAACATTCGCCTGTTCTCGTTTTTTATTCCCAAGGACCATAATCCTGAAGAATATCGGGATGAGGTGCTGCGCCGGATGAAGGCGCTTGCTGCTGAGGCAGAGGGAAGCGGCATTTTGCTGTGCCATGAAAATGAAAAGGGAATCTACGGTGATACTGCCGAACGGTGCCTGGAGATTTTGCAGGCAGTGCCGCAGATGAAAGCCATTTTCGACCCTGCCAACTTTGTACAGTGCGATGAAGACACATTGCGCGCCTGGGAGCTGCTGGCACCTTACATTGCATACATGCACATCAAGGATGCCCGGGCTGACGGCGGCATCGTGCCTGCCGGTAAGGGCTGCGGAAATATTCCTCAGATTCTGAAAGCCTTTATGGCTCAGGGCGGTGACGCGGTCACAATGGAGCCTCACCTTATGGAGTTTGTGGGCCTGAAGGACCTGGAACAGGAAGATAATTCCACACAGATTGATGACAATTGTTATGATTCAGCAGATGCTGCCTTTGATGCGGCCTGCGAAGCTTTTAAGGAGTTGATTTAATATGCAAATTGGTGCTCAGTTATATACTGTCCATGATTTCTGTACAAACCTTGATGATTTTGCTCTTTCACTGAAAAAGGTGGCGGATATCGGCTACCGCACAGTTCAGGTGTCCGGTGTTTGTCCTTACGAGCCCCAGTGGCTTAAGGAACAGCTGGACAAGAACGGCCTTAAGTGCGTTATTACCCATAGTCCTGCTGCAAAACTGCAGGAGGACCCTGTGCAGATTGCCCGCAATCACGATGTGTTTGATTGCCGGTATGTAGGCTTAGGTGGCCATGCGTTTGGCGAGTATACCATGGAAACCGTTGAGAATTTTGCAAGAATCTATGGTCCTATCACCCAAATTCTCAAGGAAAACGGCAAGACCTTTATGTATCACAACCACGCCCGTGAGTTTGCTAATGTGGAAGGCCGTGTTGTTTTGGACCGCATTGCTGAGTTGGTGCCGGATATGGGTATGACCCTTGACACCTATTGGGTACAGGTTGGCGGTGGTGACCCTGCCCAGTGGCTGGAGAAGTTTAGCGGCAGAGTTCCCTGCATCCACTTGAAAGACTGTGCTTATGAGCAGAAAATGGTGCCCATTGGTGAAGGCAATATTAATTTTGACCGTGTGTTCCAGATGGCAGAGGCTGCCGGAACCGAGTATATGCTGGTAGAGCAGGATAATTGCAACGGCGAAGATCCTTTTGACTGCCTTGCCCGCAGCTATAAGTACTTAAAGGCCAACGGCTTTGAATAAGGAGATTGCTATGGAAAAGAAAATTAGACTTGGCATTATTGGTATCGGCAATATGGGCTCTGCTCACGCAAAGAGTGTTATGGAAGGCAAATGCCCTGATTTTGTTTTGACTGCAGTTTCGGACCTGAAAGAAGAACGGCAGGCCTGGGCTAAGGAAACTCTGGGTGAGGATGTTGCATTTTTCTATTCTGCAGAAGAAATGCTGGATAGTGGCCTGATTGATGCGTGTATCGTGTCTGTGCCTCACTACGATCATCCCCGTCTTGCCATGGCTTGCATGGAGCGTGGCATCCATGTTATGGTGGAAAAGCCTGCCGGTGTTTACACCAAGCAGGTAGAGGAAATGAACGCATTTGCTGCAAAGCACCCTGATGTGGTGTTTGCTATGATGTTCAATCAGCGTACCAATCACGTCTATCGTAAGATGAAGGAGATTGTCTCCTCCGGTAAGTATGGCAACATTCGACGCACCAACTGGATTGTTACCACCTGGTATCGCAGCCAGGCTTATTATGATTCCGGTGCATGGCGCGCCACCTGGGCAGGCGAAGGCGGCGGCGTGCTGCTGAATCAGTGTCCCCACCAGCTGGACCTGTGGCAGTGGATTTGCGGTATGCCCGTTAAGGTGGAAGCTAAGCTGCACTATGGTAAGTGGCATGATATCGAAGTAGAAGACGATGTTACCGCTTATGTGGAATACGAAAACGGCGCTACCGGTGTTTTTGTTACCTCCACAGGTGATGCCAGCGGTACGAACCGTTTTGAGATTCAGGTGGATGGCTGCCAGATTATTGTAGAGAACGGTAAGATTATTCTTAATGAGTATGAGAACCTGATTACAGAGCATTACAAAATTGCGGAAAATAAGAGAAGCGGTCCCAAGATTACCCGTATTGAGCCGGAGACTGACGGGCTCTTTGAGCAGCATCCCGGTGTTATTAATGCTTGGGGTGGCGCAATCCTGCGGGGTGAGCCCCTGATTGCTCACGGCTCTGAGGGCATTAATGGTTTGACCATTTCCAATGCTATGCACCTGTCTTCCTGGCTTGGTAAGCCTGTTGAACTGCCTATTGATAAGGATCTTTACTATGAAGAGCTGAAGAAACGCATTGCTACTTCTCGTTTGAAAACAGATGTTCAGGAGCAAGCAAGTGAGCTTCCCAGCACCTTTTAAGTTAACAGGCGGTCAAGCTTCTATCTTGACCGCCTGTGGTTTTATTTTTTCCCTTGCGTAGATTTTCGCCAAACCGCCCTCGTCGGTTTTCCGGAAGCGGTGATTCAGGTTGATGCCGGCTGCTTGAATAAATATTTTGCTTTCTGTTGCACATTTGATTCTGCTGAATTAGTGCAAAAAATGTAATGTAAAATCGCTATAAATGCAATTCCATTTCATAAAAAACAACCTATAATGGATTTAACGATAATCTAACGACCAACTGCTTCTAATAAGGAGATTATTATGGAAAAAAAGATTAGACTTGGTATTATTGGCATTGGACGTATGGGCTCTGCTCATGCAATGAGTGTTGTTGAAGGCAAGTGCCCCGACTTTAAGCTGACTGCCGTGTCGGACCTGAAGGAAGAACGGCAGACCTGGACTAAGGAAAACCTTGGTGAGGATATTGCATTTTTTTATTCTGCAGAGGAAATGCTGGACAGCGGTCTGATCGATGCCTGCATCGTAGCTGTGCCCCACTACGATCATACCCGTTACGCCATCGCCTGCATGGAGCGCGGCATTCATGTTATGGTGGAAAAGCCTGCCGGTGTTTACACCAAGCAGGTAGAGGAAATGAATGCCGTTGCTCAAAAGCACCCCGATGTGGTGTTTGCTATGATGTTCAATCAACGCACCAATCACATCTATCGTAAGATGAAGGAACTGGTCAGCTCCGGCAAGTACGGCAACATTCGCCGTACCAACTGGATTGTTACCAACTGGTATCGCACCCAGGGTTATTATGACTCAGGCGCATGGCGCGCCACCTGGGCAGGCGAAGGCGGCGGTGTGCTGCTGAATCAGTGTCCCCATCAGCTGGACCTGTGGCAGTGGATTTGTGGTATGCCCGTTAAGGTGGAAGCTAAGCTGCACTATGGTAAGTGGCATGATATTGAAGTAGAAGACGATGTTACCGCTTATGTGGAATACGAAAACGGCGCTACCGGTGTGTTTATCACCTCTACCGGTGATGCCTGCGGTTCTAACCGATTTGAGATTCAGATGGATGGCTGCAAGCTGGTTGCAGAGAATGCTTCTCTGGTTTTATATGAGCTTGAAGCGCTGGCAACTGAATTTTCCAAAATTAGCAAAGATCCCTTCAAAGGACCGAAGTATACCCGCATTGAGGTGGAGACAGACGGGCTTAATGAGCAGCATCCGGGCGTGATCAATGCCTGGGGCGGCGCAATTTTGCGGGGTGAACCTCTTGTTGCCCATGGCTCTGAAGGCATTAACGGGCTGACCCTTTCCAATGCAATGCATCTTTCTTCCTGGCTGAATAAGCCCATTGAGCTGCCCATCGATGGGGAGCTTTATTATGCTGAGCTTCTTAAGCGCATCGATGCTTCTCAGGCAAAGACGAACGTGAAGGAGCTGGCTGCAGATATCAGTAATTCCAATAACGGCACCGGTGAAACACATCAGAGCTGGAACTGCAATTGGTAAGTAAATTAAGCAGGCGGTCACTTTTGAATAAGTGACCGCCTGTGGTTTTATTTTTTTCTTGCGTAGATTTTCGCCAAACCGCCCTCGCTGGTTTCCCGGAAGCGGTGATTCAGGTTGATGCCGGTTTCGTGCATAGCCCGGCACACCATATCGTAGCTGATGTTTCTTGAGCCTGTGAGGAAATAGCTTAAATTGCAGGCATTCATAGCCCGCATAGCGGCAACGGCGTTGCGCTCAATACAGGGAATTTGCACCAAACCGCAAATCGGATCGCAGGTCAGACCCAGATGATGCTCCATAGCCACCTCGGCGGCATATTCCACCTGATCCATATTCTGACCGTAAAGCTCAGCCAGGGCGGCAGCTGCCATAGAGCAGGCGGTGCCAATCTCAGCCTGGCAGCCACATTCTGCGCCGGATATGGAGGCGTTGCGCTTTGTAAGCGTGCCGATGATGCCGGCTGCTGCCAAACCACGCAGAATCTGCGCGTCGGTATAGCCCCGGGTGTCCTGGGCGTACTTAAGTACGGCAGGCACCACGCCGCAGGCACCGCAGGTGGGCGCGGTTACCACAGTGCCATTATCTGCATTCTGCTCAGCCACGGCATAGGCATAGGCGGCAATGTATTGAAATTCCTTTAGAGCAGGTACATCCTCTTCCGGCTGTTGATCAAGCAGATATTTTGCTTTGCGCTGCACATTTAAGCCACCGGGCAGCACACCTGTGGCAGAAAGACCGTCGCGGATAGAGGCTTTCATTGTTTCCCAAACCTGGGCAAGGAATTCCCAAATCTCCTCGCCCTCGTTAAGTTCCACATAGTCGCTGAGTTTATGGATATAGCGCCATTTGCAAAAATCGGCAATTTCAGCAAAGGAATTTTCCGGATATACCTCCGGTGGGTCTAAAAGGGTTTGACCCGGGATGCGTATATCACCGCCTCCAATGGATTCCACACGCAGATGGCCGAGCTCCTTTCCATCCTTCAGCGCCACCAGGTCCATGGTGTTGGGGTGGGCATTTTGAAGCGCTTCCTTGGAGAACAGGATTTCTGCAGGCAGGGGAGAGAACACTTCCCGGATAACCCGGTCTGTGCCGTGGCCGATGCCTGTTTTGCTCAGCGAGCCGTATAGGGTCACCCGGAAGCTGTCTGCCTGGGGATATTCGCCCTTAAAATGCTCTGCTGCTCTGGCAGGACCCATGGTATGGGATGAGGAAGGTCCTTTTCCAATTTTATATATTTGTCGGATGGATTTCATTGAAATACCCCCTGAAATTCGTTACACCAAAAGTATAACAAATTTCGGGGGAGATTACAATAATATTCTGAAATTATTCCTCTTTTGCGGTTTTGAGGGCTGATAAGGAAAGTTCACCGGCCAACTTAAACAGGGCATCGGTGAGCACCTGCTCCAATGAGATATTTGCCTGTCGGGCAATGCGGCTGTAAAATAAAGCCACCGGAGGCTCTAATTGCAAAGTAACCTGCGTCATGGGTATCCTCCTGACCGCTACAAAAAAGATACAGTTCATCCTATGCAAGGTATTGACAGGTGTGATAAAATGTAATAATGAAAATACAGCTATTGAGAGGTTGTTAACTATGGCTAAGGATAAAAAGGTTACAGAGATCACCGACATGGAGGTCGACTTCGCCCAATGGTTTACCGATGTGTGCAAAAAGGCCCAGCTGATTGACTATTCTTCCATTAAGGGCGTTTTTATTTACCGCCCCTACGGCTATGCTATTTGGGAGAACATTCAGCACATTATGGACCGGGAGTTCAAGAAGGTTGGCGTGGAGAATGTGTATATGCCCATGCTGATTCCCGAGAGCCTGCTGCAAAAGGAAAAGGACCATGTGGAGGGCTTTGCTCCCGAGTGCGCCTGGGTCACCCATGGCGGTGTTGATGAGCTGGAGGAGCGCTATGCCATTCGTCCCACCTCTGAGACTTTGTTCTGCGAGCATTTTGCCAATGTGCTGCAGTCCCATAGAGATCTGCCCATGAAGTATAATCAGTGGTGCAGTGTCCTGCGCTGGGAAAAGACCAGCCGTCCTTTCCTGCGCCACAGAGAATTCCTGTGGCAGGAGGGCCATACCATTCACGCAACTGCCGAGGAGGCTAAGGAATTTACGGAGCAGATGCTGAACATTTATGCAGATTTTTGCGAAAATGTGCTGGCTATGCCTGTGACCCGCGGTCAGAAGACCGAAAAGGAAAAGTTTAACGGCGCTGAAGCTACCTACACCATCGAGTGCATGATGCACGACCGTAAGGCATTGCAGGCCGGCACTTCCCACTATTTTGGCGATGGCTTTGCCAAGGCTTTCAATATCGAGTTTACGGATAAGAATAATCAGAAGACCAATCCCCACGAAACCTCCTGGGGCGTATCCACCCGGCTCATCGGTGGCATTATTATGACCCACGGTGATAACAACGGCTTGGTGCTGCCTCCCAAGGTTGCTCCCATCCAGGTTGTGGTGCTGCCTATTGCGCAGCACAAGCCGGGCGTACTTGAGGCTGCAAGCGAGCTGAAGAATCGCCTTGTGAATGCAGGCTTCCGGGTGAAGATGGACGATTCCGATAACTCTATGGGCTGGAAATGTGCTGAGTACGAAATGAAGGGCGTGCCCCTGCGTGTGGAGTGCGGTCCCCGCGATCTGGAAAATGGCCAGTGCGTGCTGGTGCGTCGTAACGACGGCGAAAAGACCGTGGTGAATTTGGCGGATTTGGAAAGTGCCGCCGCCCAGCAGCTGGAACTTGTCCATAAGGGCATGTTTGAAAAGGCAAAGAAGAATCTTCAGGAGCATATCTACGAGGCCCATTCCTTGGAAGAAGCCAAGAAACTCCAGGAAGAAAACGGCGGTTTCATCAAAACCATGTGGTGTGGCGAGTTGGATTGCGAGTTGGCTATGAAGGAAAAGGCCGGTATGTCCTCCCGTTGCATTCCCTTTGCCCAGGAAAACCTTGGCGATGTTTGTCCCATCTGTGGCAAGAGAGCCAAGAAGATGGTCCTTTGGGGCGTTGCATACTAAATAACAAAATCGCTCCGGCGTTGCCGGAGCGATTTTTATCGGTTTTTCCACTGGAGTATTGCTTTAATGCCGTCAATCAGCGCATCTGCATCTGCTTTTGTAGTTTCCCGGCTTAAGGAAATCCGGAAGGAGCTGTCCATATCTTCCGGTTTCAGCTTCATGGCCGTCAGGGTATGACTGCGGTGACCTTTTGCGCAGGCCGAGCCGGCAGAAACGCAAATCCCTCTGTCTTGTAAAAGGTTTATGGAGTTTTGGGTAGGCACACCGGGGATGGAGAGGGAGAGAATATGGGGCGCTTGGTGGGCGCCGTTTATCTTTACCCCGTCAAGTTTACATAACTCTGAAACAATGCCCTCCAACAGTTCTTTTTCCCGCGCATTGTCTGTAGCTGCTGTGGCGCTGACAGCGTTGCAGGCAGCGGCAAAGCCTAAGATGGCAGGCATGGCCTCTGTGCCGCTGCGCAGGGCGCTTTCCTGTCCACCACCCAAGAGCAGGGCAGGGAAGGATCTGAGACGGGGCGCAATGTAAAGAGCGCCTGCACCCTTCGGCCCGTGGATTTTGTGGGAGGAAATAGTAATCAGGTCAGCCCCCAGGGTTTTTGCCTGGAATGACAGCTTCAAAAAACCCTGCACCGCATCGGTGTGGAACACCGTGTCCGGATTTTGCCGGTGGGTCAGCTTTGCCATTTGAGAAATGGGCATCACTGCGCCGGTCTCGTTGTTGACCATCATAATGGATACCAAAATGGTATCTTTCCGGATTGCGGCTTTCAGCTCCTCGGCAGAGATCACGCCGGTGCTGTCCGGCTGTAGATAGGTTATATCATAGCCTTGTGCTTCCAGCTCTTTCATACAGTTTAATACTGCGTGATGCTCAATTGCGGTGGTGATGATGTGCTTGCCCCGCTTGCCAAAGCGTTTTGCTGCGGCGAAAATGGCCCAGTTGTCTGCCTCTGTGCCGCCGGAGGTAAAGAACACCCGGTCAGCCTCTGCACCCAGACTGGCGGCTACCTGTCTGCGAGCCAGCTGCAGGGCGCGATTTGCCTCCAAACCAAAGCCGTATAGCGCGCTGGGGTTTCCCCAGCCCTCTGTCATTGCCTCAGTCACGGCCGCCACTGCCTCCGCACAGGGCTTTGTTGTGGCAGAGTTATCCAAATATATCATAGCTTCTCACTTTCCTACGCAAAAGCGTTCAAATATCCTGGCGGTAATATCTTCCCGCACCGTCGCGCCGGTCACTTCACCCATAGCCTCCATGGCGCATTCAATATCCGTCAGTACTGCGTCGGGTGTGTGTCCCAACTGCATGGCCTGCAGTACCCGGAGCATAGCTTCGTAGCTGCGGCGGATAGCATCAAATTGCCGTGGGTTTGTTAGAATAGAACCGTCACAAGGCATATCGGACTGGAATATGCCGTCCACCGTATCGGCAAACAGGTCAAGCCCCTCACCGGTGGCTGCGGAAATGGGAATCACATGCACAAAGGGTAGGTCACTGGGCGCAACCACAGAGCCAAGGTCTGTTTTGTTGATGATGGCGATGGCGTTGGGAGCGTCCAGGCAAAGGTCAATCACCTGGCGGTCCTCATCGGTTAAGTGGGCAGAGCCGTCGCATACAAAAATCACAAGATCGGCGTTTTCTACAGCCTCTTTGGAGCGTTCCACGCCCATAGCTTCAATTTTGTCCTCAGTTGTGTGGATGCCGGCGGTATCAATCAGCCGCAGCCGTGTGGCGCCAACCATCACAGTTTCTTCCACAGTGTCCCGGGTGGTGCCGGCAATCTCCGTAACGATTACCCTTTGGTAGCCTGCCAAAGCATTTAACAAGCTGGATTTTCCCACATTTGGCTTACCCACAATGGCGGCGGCTACACCTTGCCGCAAAATACGGCCCTGCCCGTAGGTTTGCAGCAGCCCATACAGCTCCTTTGCGTTTTTCCGCAGCCCGGAGGTGTAGTCGTTAAGGCGGAAATCGTCAATATCCTCGTCCGGGTAGTCCAGCACCGCGTGAAAATGGCTGCATAGATTTGTCAGGTCGTCGTAAATGGGTGCAAGCTTCTTTTGTAGGATGCCGCCCACCTGACCGGCTGCATTAGCGGCTGCCTCGGCGGTGTCTGCTTCAATCAAGTCAATCACTGCTTCGGCTTGGGTCAAGTCCAGTTGACCGTTCAAAAATGCCCGTTTGGTAAATTCTCCCCGTTTTGCAGGCAGCGCGCCGGCGCGGAACAATGCATCCAAACCGGCTGCCAATACGGCAGGGGAGCCGTGACAGTGAAATTCCATGGTGTCTTCCCCTGTGTAGGTGTGGGGCGCCCGGGTATATACGGCCATACACCGGTCAATAACCCGGCCTGCAGCATCGTATAAAGAACCTAAAATCAGCTTTCTGTTGGGCGCGTCGCAAAGGGGCAGGCCATTATCCGGGGTGAAAACCTTTCCTGCAATTTCGGCACAGTCTGTGCCTGTTAAACGCAGGATTCCAATGGCAGAAACTTGATTGCCTGTGGATACTGCGGCTATAGTGTGGGACATAGGAAACCTCCCGGTTAAACTTTTTTGCGGTTCATACTGCAGCCCATATAAGCGCAGCATGCCATCATCAGTGCGGTGACACAGTAAGTAACAATGTCGCTGTTGCCTAAACCGATGAACATCATAATGGGTGCGGCAGGGAAATAGAAACAGTGTAGCACCGTTGCCAGCGCGCCGGTCCAGTAGGTGTTTAAGATCACATCTTCCACAAAAAGGATCAGCAGAACGGCTGCGGCAGGAATGTGCATCAGGACGATCGCTTTGCTGGTTTTGCCTATGGCCTTTTTACATAGGTTTGCCTGCATACCCCAAATGATGAAAAACAGCAGTGAGCATAACGGGAGGGTTATGAGCAACGTGCGTGTGGGGAAAATATAAGATACGCCCAGCAGCATTAAATATCCGTATAAAAACGGAGAAAGCCCAAGTATGAGCCATAACCACTTTTTCATATAAGAAACCTCCAAAACTCATTACCTTATATAATAACAGACTTTTTGCCACATATCAAGCTTACATATTTTTGCTGTTTTAAGGAACACTATCCGGGAGGTGAAGAAAATGGAAGGACCCACACCGCGGCCTGATCCTATGTATCCCGGTAGCCTGACAGATGAAAATATCTGCTCTATTTTTGATGGTGCTGGAGATTTTAACCGTAGAACAATCACTTGCAGCGGCTATATCCTGTATGCCTATTCCATTGATGGTCTTGTATCCGGTGCGGATATTTCTGAGTATGTGTTTCAGCCTATTATGCAGACGCTGCAGGCTGATACTATGGCGCAGCTTTATGAGCAGGCTTTTTATGCAAATGTATATAATGCGGTGGCAGGTCCGTGTGAGGATTTGGACACTGTGGCGATGCGCCTGGTTAACGGCTTTTGCGTGGTGCTTTTTCCGGGGTCCGGTGCAATTGCATACGAGGTGAAAACCGGGGAAAAACGGGGGATCTCCGCCCCGGAGGTGGAGAATACCGTCAAAGGTCCAAAGGATGCGTTTGTGGAAACAGTGCGCTCCAATACAAGCCTTATCCGCCGGCACCTGCGCTCTGCAGACCTTCGGCTGTATGAAACTGTGGTTGGCCGCCGCAGCCTGACCAATGTAACCGTTGTGTCATTGAACGGAATCACAAATCCACAGCTGGTTGAACGAATGAAAGCCCGCCTTGCTGAAATTGACATCGATGGATTCATCAGCCCTGCAGCCGTTCAGGAGTATGTCACCGGCTCCCGCAGCACCGCTTTTCCGCTGCTGCAGTATACAGAACGCACGGACCGCTTTTGCCAGGGTATCCTGGAGGGCCGGGTGGGACTTTTGATTGACGGCTTACCCCTTGGCTATTTGGCGCCAGTGGATGTGGGATATTTTATGGAAAGCCCCGAGGATCGCAGCATGGATTTTATATCCGCATCCTGTATTCGGGTGCTTCGCTATGGGGCAATGCTGCTGAGCCTGCTGCTGCCGGGCATTTATGTGGCTATGGCTACTTTCCACCAGCAGATGATTCCCCTGCAGCTTTTGCGAGCTGTGATTGAAAGCAAGCAATTTGTGCCTTTTTCCACGGCGGTTGAGGTGCTTGGGTTGCTGATTGCTTTTGAGCTTTTGCAGGAATCCGGCGTTCATCTGCCGCAGGCAATTGGCCAAAGCGTGTCCATTATCGGCGGTATCGTAGTTGGTACTGCGGCGGTTGAGGCGAAGCTTATTTCTCCCATAGCCCTTATTGCTGTGAGCATAGCCGGTATCTGCGGCTTTGTGCAGCCCAACCGGGATTTTGCAGAAGCCATTCGGGTGTGGCGCTTTGTGCTGGCTGCCCTGGGGGCGTTGGCAGGACTTTTTGGGGTGACGGCAGGCCTTATAGCATTGCTGATTCACTTGTCAGGCCTTAGTAGTCTGGGAGTTGATTATCTCTCACCCTTTTCCAAAATCAAGGGCGCAGGCATTTTGCGCAGCCGGCTCAGTAAGGATAAGCTGCGGCCGGAGCAGCTGAAGCCTTTGAACAGGAGGAACCAAAAATGAAGCGATGGCTGTTTTGCGCGGCAGCAATGGTGCTTGCTGCGGCTTTGGGTCTTACGCCCTTCGCGGGCAGCGATGTGGCAACCTTGCAGCCGGTGGAGCTGATTTGGGTGGGAGTTTCCGGTGATGCGCTGGTTGTGAGAACCGATACTGGAGACTCGGGTCGGGGAAATACTGCAGAGCAGGCCTTTGCAAATCTGAAGCAGACTACGCCGGGAGAAGTGTTTCTGGATACGGTGGATTATCTTTTGCTTCAGCCATCAGCGCTGAAGTTCCTACCGGCCCTTACAGATATCCTCCGTCCTGCCTGTAATGTGTGCTTGGTGGAGCAGGAGGTGGACTTGGAGAAAGCAGCTGGCTATCTTCGTGTTCATTCGGAAAATTATACCCTACAGAATTATCGAACCGGGAAGGGGAATATTCCCTATCTAAAGGCAGATGAGGAGAGATTAAAGCTTGTTTCAAAAGAAAGTTGAAGCCCTGCCCATGACAGCGTGGCTTATTGTTGCGGTAAGCGGCCCTTTTGCGGTTATTGCCGGTAAGGACGATTGGCTCGGGGTTGCCGTTGCCGCATTGGTCACCGGTTTGCTGTGCTGGGCGGTGGAAGGGAACACGGTGGAAAGACTGTGGCAAAGCCGGTTGTATTGTGCGCTGCAATATATATTTCTCATTCCGGTTCTTGCTTATTTTGCATCCCAGAGCAGCACCTGTTGGCCAACTGGCAGCGCAATGCCGGTTGTGCCTGTTGTTCTGCTTGGCCTGGCAGTTGTATCGGCTTATCGAGGCGCACAGGGGGCCTCCAAAGCGTGCAGTGTGCTCTTTTGGTTGGTAGCCGGTTTGTATGGCGTTTTGCTTTCTTTTGGCAGCAAGGACCTGCAATTTTCATTTTTGCAGCCCGGATATCAGATTCCGGGAAGCGCAGCGATTTTGGCGTTGCTTCTGCCTGCGGTGGCGCAGTTTATTCCCCGGGAAATTAAGCCGACCAACCGCTTGGGTGGCGCGCTTACCGGCGCGGTATTGGTGCTGCTGTGCCTGTGGACAGTAGGCAGTCTCTCTGCACCGGTTGCCGCCGGGAAGCATTGGCCCTTATATGAAGCCGGTAAAAGCGTCAGCGTGTTAGGTGTTGCTGAACGCTTGGAATCTTTCATATCCGTGGCGGCTACCGTGGGTTTTTTTGCTCTTTACAGTATGCTGCTTAGTGCCTGCGGTCATATGGCTGAGAATGTAAAGACAGGGTGGGGTAAGGGCGGCGTGGTTTTAGCAGGCGCTGTTGCTGCTGTCATTGTGCTTTTTGCGCCTAAAATTCCCCCTGTTTTTCTTCTGTTTGGTGCATTGCTGTTATGGTGCGTCGTTCCTTTTGTGGGGGCGGGTATTTTTTGCGAAAAAAAGAAGAAAAAATAGAAAAAGTTCTTGACAATAAATTGTGTATGTGATAGTATAAGCAGGCTCACCGCTTTTGGCGAGCAATGTACCTTGTAAATTGAATAACGCAAAGACAAAATGAACACCTTGGACAATTATAAATGGATTGTTTTAAGCGTTTTAAAGAACGAATAACAGCCAACGAAAATTCTTGAGTAAATTGCAAGAAGCAAATTATTCAAAAACTTGATTTTAGAGCTTAGGCTTTAAGATACAATTTTTTGAGAGTTTGATCCTGGCTCAGGACGAACGCTGGCGGCGTGCCTAACACATGCAAGTCGAACGGACGAGGGGAGCTTGCTCCCTAAG
>JAZMZJ010000002.1:0-13441 GCA_045585915.1 Faecousia sp.
CAATTGCACTGTATTTTGCTATTTTGAAGGTCCGTCCCACACCGTTTTGTATGCTGGACGAAATCGATGCGGCATTGGACGACCGGAATGTGGAGCGGTTTGCTACTTATCTGCGGAATTTGGCAGAAAAGACACAGTTTATCGTTATTACCCACCGTCGTGGCACAATGGAAGCTTCCGATGTGCTCTACGGTGTGACTATGCAGGAGCAGGGCATTTCCAAGCTTCTGCGGCTTGACCTGAACAAGATGGAGCAGCAGCTGGGCATTACGGAATAATCAGGCTGAGAGGGCTTGAACCCCATCAGCCCCTCAGCAGCCCTTTTCGTTGCTTTTTGCCTTATCTTCCTTGCCTTGCGTCAGCAAGGCGGCGTCATCTGCGCCAAAAATCTATCAAATATTACTTGCTGAGAGCTGCGTTGCAGTCAACAGCCGCCTGCATTTTCCAAGATGAAGAAAATCACGCAGACAATACTTTGCGTATTATCAAGGGATTTTCTGATATATTGGGGAATGCAGACGCCTGAAAACCTGCTTGGGTTCAAGTCCTCTCTGCCTAAAAAAGCTGTGATGAAGACACGCGTTTTTGCAAGCTGCTAAGAGAGGCGTCCATTTGGTGGGAGGATGCTGCATTCCTTGCTTAAACGATACCACTTCTGAGCTAATTGGTGGAAATACCAATTCGGGAACGCCCGTTACAGCGTCAATGAGTGACGGCGAATGCCGTAACCAGGGTGGAACCGTGGAATACTTTGTATCCCACCCCTGATTTTCAGGGGGTGGGCTATTTTTATACCTTCTCCCCAATACAAAGGAGGAAACATTATGTCCGAAGAAAATCTGTACACATTCGAAAACCCGGAGTACCGCAAAACCTTTTGGCACACCTGCTCCCACATTATGGCCCAGGCCGTTAAGCGGCTGTGGCCGGAGGTGCAGCTGGCTATCGGCCCTGCCATTGACGAAGGCTGGTACTACGACTTTGATGCCCCCTTCACCTTCACTCCGGAGCATTTGGAGAAGATTGAAGGGGAAATGAAGAAAATCTGCAAGGAGCGCATCCGCTTAGAGCGCACCGAAGCAAGCCGGGAAGCTGCCCTTGCCTGGGCAGCTGAGAAGAACGAGCCCTATAAGCGCGAGCTGATTGAGGACCTGCCGGCTGACGCAGTTATTTCTTTCTTTACCCAGGGCGAATTTACCGACCTTTGCGCCGGCCCTCACTTAGACCACACCGGCCGGGTGCGCCACAATGGCTTTAAGCTCACCAAATCCTGCGGCGCTTACTGGCGTGGCGACAGCAGCCGCAAGATGCTCCAGCGTATTTACGGCATCGGCTTCCCCTCCAGGGATGAGCTGGATGCTTACCTGGAAGCTCAGGCTGAGGCTTTGAAGCGGGATCACAACAAGCTGGGCCGTGAGCTGGAGTTCTTTACCACTGTAGAAGAAATCGGTCAGGGCCTGCCCATCCTGCTGCCCAAGGGTGCAAGAGTGATTCAGACTCTGCAGCGCTGGATTGAGGACGAGGAGCAAAAGCGGGGCTACCTGCTGACCAAGACGCCGCTGATGGCAAAGAGCGACCTGTATAAGATTTCCGGCCACTGGGATCACTACCGGGACGGTATGTTCATTTTAGGTGACCCTGATGACGAAACCAAGGAATGTTTTGCCCTGCGGCCTATGACCTGCCCCTTCCAGTATCAGGTCTATTTGAATAGAGCCCGTTCCTACCGGGATCTGCCCATGCGTTTGGGTGAAACCTCCACCCTGTTCCGCAACGAGGACAGCGGCGAAATGCACGGCCTGATCCGTGTTAGACAGTTCACCATTTCCGAGGGCCACCTGGTGCTCCGCCCCGATCAGCTGGAAGAGGAGTTCAAGGGCTGTTTGGAGCTGGCCAAGTACGTGCTGGATACCGTAGGCATGCTGGAAAACTGCACCTTCCGCTTCAGCCAGTGGGACCCTGCCCGGGCAGGCATTAAGTACGAGGGTACTGCCCAACAGTGGGAAGAAGCGCAGAGCGTTATGAAGACCATTTTGGACAACCTGGGTCTTGAATATGAAATTGGCATTGACGAAGCGGCCTTCTATGGCCCCAAGCTGGATATTCAATATAAGAATGTATTCGGCAAGGAAGATACCATCGTCACCATTCAGATTGATATGCTCCTGGCCCAGAAGTTCGGTATGGAATACACCGATGCCGACGGCCAGAAAAAGACTCCCTATATCATCCACCGCACCTCCCTGGGCTGCTACGAGCGCACCTTGGCTTACCTCATCGAACGCTATGCCGGCGCCCTGCCTCTGTGGATGATGCCCACCCAGGTCAAGGTGCTGCCCATCACCGACCGGGCCCACGAGTACGCAAATCAGCTGGTAGAAAAGCTGGAAGCTGTCAATATCCACGCAGAAAGCGACTGCCGCAGCGAAAAGCTGGGCTACAAGATTCGGGAAGCACAGATGCAGAAAGTGCCTTATATGCTGGTGGTTGGCGACCGGGATATGGAAAACGGCACGGTCTCCGTCCGCACCCGTAAGGGCGACGACCTGGGCGCCATGACCCCCGACCAGTTCATCGCCAAGTGCCTTATGGAGATTGCCACCAAGAGCAAAGAAGTCTAACAAAAAAGCTCACCGCCACAGCGGTGAGCTTTTTTGCTAATTGACAATTTATAATTGATAATTGACAATTATCGTGTCGGCAAAGCCGACTTATTTAAATATATCGCAAAGCGATACCATAATTGTCAACTGTCAACTTTTCATTGTCAATTACAAAAGGGCAAGCCGCAGCTTGCCCTTTCGCTTTGTAAACTATTCACCTGTGGAGACACCACGGGACAAGAGTGGGGAAATGCCCCTGTCTTTAACCTGATTCTCAATTCAATCCAAATAGTTCAGTATTTGTAATTCCTAAATCTTGATAATACCCAGATGCAAACGCAGTCTTTGCGTATTCCCATGGATCAATATTAAACCGAGAAAAAAACCGACATAACTCATCTGTTCTCATACCACCGCCATCAAACATTCCCAGCGCAACAAAGATTATTCGCTGTTCCTGATCTGAATACAGTATTTTCCCCAATTCTGCCATTTCGATTGGATATGTCTTATCCCCCGGGATTTCACTTAGGCACAGAACATTCGAAATCGTTTGTTCGCGAAATTTCATATCATATGCAAACGGCAAAACATCGTCTTGTGAAATATATTCAGCCACAAAAGTTGCATACTCTTTTGGGTCTTCAATCACAAACTCCAAATAGCATTCATACGCATATGAATCACCCTTTTTGGCTTTATAATGATAAGTAACATCTGAAAAGCAATCCTCTATCTCATCAGGAAAAAACGAGTGAATAAATGCCGCTGGCTTTTTATTATCAATATTGCCAACAATTTTTCCATAATCTTCAATTCGATTTGTCTCATAAACTCGCCCATAACCCAGTAGCATCTGAATCCAAACAAGCACGGGTAGAACAATTACTATGCTCGCAACAATTATAATTGCTTTCTTTACAGCAGGTTTCTTCAAATTTACTCACCATTCCTTTCCATTACAACAATTTAACGAAACAAATCTGCATAAAACTGCTCCGGGACAAGGGGACGGTTCTCTTGTCCCCGTCCTTCTTATCCGTCAATTTAATTTTAGCACAACGCATTTTTCAAGTCTATTTATTTTTGTAACGACGCAAAAAGTTTATCGCCCTGCACAATTCCTCATCTGCTGTTTTGTAAATTTCGACGGAAAACCAGTGTCCACTAATGAGTGGACACTGGTTTTTAATCCATCGCCTCAAGCGATACCATAATTGTCAACTGTCAACTTTCCATTGTCAATTACAAAACAGCAGACGGATTCTTCCGTCTGCGTTTTTGTTTTCCCCAAGTCCGCCGGTGGTGAACATTTCCAATATCTTGTGTGTGATAATAAAAATTAAACACAATATATTGTATTTTCCCCTTGACTTTTCCGCTATATGGTCGTATACTGAGAAACGATCCGGCTTCTTAGGAGGGGTAAATGTGCGTATAGCGGGTCTGCAAAAAATGACCCTTTTAGACTTTCCCGGTGCAATTGCCTGCACGGTGTTTCTGCCCGGCTGCAACCTGCGCTGCCCCTTCTGCCATAACGCATCTTTGGTGCTGCGACCCGGCGAGCAGCCTATGATGGAACAAGCCGAGCTGCTGGCCTTTTTAGAAAGCCGCAAGAGTAAATTAGACGGTGTATGCATCACCGGCGGTGAGCCCACCCTGCATAAAGACCTGCCCCAACTTATCCGCGCCATCAAAGAAATGGGCTATGCCGTAAAGCTGGATACCAACGGCTCTGACCCCGGGATGCTCCGCAGCCTTTTAGACGAAAACCTATTAGACTATGTGGCAATGGACATCAAAAACAGTCCTGACCGCTATGCGGAAACCTGCGGAAATGTGGACATCCTGCCCCAGGTAAAAGAAAGCGCCAAGCTTTTGATGGAAGGCTCTGTACCCTATGAATTTCGCACCACTGTGTGCCATCCTTTCCACGATGAAGCCGCCATCGCGGCCATCGGCAAATGGCTAAAGGGCGCAAAGCAGTATTTTCTGCAGGCCTTTGTGGATTCCGGTGATCTGATCGGTCAGGGCATGCAGGCTCTAACCCCCCAACAAATGGATACCCTGCGCCAGGCGGCGCTGCCATATATACCCAACACCCACATTCGTGGCATATAAAAAGGAGAGAACGCTATGTATCAGGTAACAAAAAGAGACGGCAGATCGGTAGATTTCAACATCACCCGTATTGCCAACGCCATCACCAAGGCTTTTGAAGCCACCCAGATTCCCTATACCCCCGATATTATCAATATGCTTTCCCTGCAGGTCACTGCAGACTATGCCTGCAAAATTATTGATAACAAAATTGAAGTGGAGTCCATTCAGGACAGTGTAGAAGCCACCCTGCAGAGAGCCGGCTATTCTGAGGTCGCCAAGGCATACATCCTGTACCGTAAGAACCGGGAAAAGCTGCGCTCCATGAGCTCCACCATTTTGGACTATAAGGGCTTAGTGGACGGCTACCTGAAGGTATCTGACTGGCGTGTTAAGGAAAATTCCACCGTTACCTATTCTGTAGGCGGTCTTATCCTTTCCAACTCCGGCGCCATCACTGCCAACTACTGGCTCAGCGAGATTTATGACGAGGAAATCGGCAATGCTCATCGCAATGCCGACCTGCACATCCACGACCTTTCCATGCTCACCGGCTACTGCGCAGGCTGGAGCCTGAAGCAGCTTATCCAGGAGGGTCTGGGCGGTGTTCCCGGCAAAATCACCAGCGCTCCTGCCAAGCACCTGGCTACCCTGTGCAATCAGATGGTCAACTTCCTGGGAATTATGCAGAATGAATGGGCCGGCGCCCAGGCATTCTCCAGCTTCGATACATACCTTGCTCCCTTTGTCAAGGCCGACAACTTAAGCTACAACGATGTCAAGCACTGCATCGAAAGCTTTATTTACGGTGTGAACACCCCCAGCCGTTGGGGTACCCAGGCTCCCTTCTCCAACATCACCCTGGACTGGACCGTGCCTGCTGACCTGGCTGATCAGCCTGCCATCATTGGCGGCAAGCCCCAGGACTTCACCTATGGCGATTGCAAGAAGGAAATGGATATGGTCAACCGGGCCTTCATTGAGGTTATGATTGAGGGCGACGCCAACGGCCGCGGCTTCCAGTACCCCATCCCCACCTATTCCATCACCCGTGACTTTGACTGGAGCGAAACCGAGAACAACAAGCTGCTGTTTGAGATGACCTCCAAGTACGGCACTCCCTATTTCTCCAACTACATCAACTCCGACATGGAGCCCTCCGATGTGCGCAGTATGTGCTGCCGCCTCCGCCTGGACCTGCGTGAGCTGCGCAAGAAGAGTGGCGGTTTCTTCGGCAGCGGTGAATCCACCGGCTCTATCGGCGTTGTTACCATCAACCTGCCCCGTATTGCTTACCTTGCCAAGGACGAAGCCGATTTCTTCGCCCGTTTGGACCGGCTTATGGACATTGCTGCCCGCAGCCTGAAAATTAAGCGCACCACCGTTGGCAAGCTGATGGAAGAGGGCCTGTATCCCTACACCAAGCGCTACTTGGGCAGCTTCGATAACCACTTCTCCACCATTGGACTGGTGGGTATGAACGAGGTTGGCCTGAATGTGAACTGGATCCGCAAGGACCTGACCCACAAGGAAACCCAGGACTTTGCTGCCAAGGTCTTAAATCATATGCGTGAGCGTCTTTCTGACTATCAGGAGCTCTACGGCGACCTGTATAACCTGGAAGCCACGCCTGCCGAGTCCACCTCCTACCGTCTTGCCAAGCACGACAAGAAGCACTATCCCGACATCATCACCGCCCACGAGGGCGCAACGCCTTACTACACCAACTCCAGCCACCTGCCCGTTGGCTACACCGAGGATGTGTTCGCTGCCCTGGACATTCAGGACAAGCTGCAGCCTCTGTACACCTCCGGCACTGTGTTCCACACCTTCCTGGGCGAAAAGCTGCCCGACTGGAAGGCTGCCGCTGCCCTGGTGCGCAAGATTGCAGAAAACTACGAGCTGCCCTACTACACCCTGTCTCCCACCTACTCTGTGTGCGTTGACCACGGCTATCTCACCGGTGAGCAGTACACCTGCCCCCACTGCGGCAAAAAGACCGAGGTTTACAGCCGTATCACTGGCTATTATCGCCCGGTGCAGAACTGGAACGATGGCAAGAGCCAGGAATACCAGGACCGCAAGAACTATGTTCCCGGCGAGCTGACTCTGGACACAAGTGCTAAGCAGGAGGAAGCCAAGTGTGACTGCGGCTCCGAAGAGCTGTTCCTCTTCGTCACCAAAACCTGCCCCAACTGCAAAATCATCAAGCCCCAGCTGGATAAGGCCGGTATTGCCTACACGGTGATGGATGTAGAAGAGCATATGGAGCTTGCCCAGAAGTACGGTCTGAATCAGGCGCCCACTCTGGTGGCCGTCAACGGTGATAATTTCCGCACCTTCCCCGGCATCGCCAACATTAAGGCCTATATGGCATCCGTAAAATAATCAAAATAAGGTCTGCTGCACTTTCGCAGCAGACCTTATTTTTTAATAAACAATTGACAATGGATAATTGACAATTATGGTGTCGGCACAGCCGAAAAATGCAAATATATCGCGAAGCGATACCACAATTGTCAACTGTCAATTCTCAATTGTAAATTCCCCAAGTATACGAGGCAGAAAAATCACCCATAATAACCCTTGACATATTCTGTATGGGGGAGATTATTATGACAAGTGCAGGTAAAAAATGGGTGCGGGCAGGACTGCTCACTGCCGGGGCGGCAGGTATTGCCGCAGTTTCCCACAGCATTACAAATTTTTTGGTGCGGGTGGCTATCGACCGGGATTGTCCGGCTCCCGACACCCTTGCCCGGATGGCAATCCGTGGGTCGGCTTGTCCACGGGAATTTTTGGATGCTATGCGCGTTGGTGCTGAAAATCTGGAAGCGCTCCCCCACCAGGTGGTGCAGCTAAAAGCAAAGGATGGCACTGCCCTCATTGGCCATTGGTTTGCCGGGGAAAACCCGGAGCGCATTATTGTAGCTATGCACGGCTGGCGTAGCGGCTGGAACTTTGATTTTGGTATGGCGGCGCCCTTTTTGCTGGAACGCGGCTGCGCCATTTTATTCCCTGAGCAACGGGGTCAGGGCGGCAGTGGCGGCGAGCATATGGGTCTTGGTGCCCTGGAGCGCCACGATTGCCTGCAATGGGTAAACTGGGTAAATGACCACCGCAACAAAGATAAGCTGCCCATATACCTGGCAGGCGTTTCCATGGGCGCAACCACGGTGCTGCTTTGCGCGGATATGGCCCTGCCGGATACAGTAAAGGGCATCATTGCCGATTGCGGCTTTACCTCCGCCCAAGCCATTTGCAAGCATGTGGTGGAGCATAACCTTCACTTAAGCTACGCAATCCGCAGCCGCATGGCTGATAAGCTGTGCAAAAAAAGAAACCGGGCAGGCCTGCGGGCCTGCTCGGCTATAGACAGCTTAGCCCGGAGCAAAGTGCCTGTTCTGTTTATTCACGGCTCAGACGATTGCTTTGTGCCCGTTTCCATGACTTTTGAAAATTACAAAGCCTGCCGCAGCCCGAAAACGCTGTTCATCGTCCCCGGCGCAGACCACGGTATGAGCTACTACACCGACAAAGCCGGCTACGAAAAAGCGCTGCTGCGCTTCTGGGCGCTGAACGACGCCCCTTAGCTCTGACGATATTCCCGGGGCGTACGCCCGGTATGGCGCTTAAAGAGCTTTGTAAAATAGTGCACATCCACGATGCCGCAATGCTGAGCCACCGTCTGTACCTGTAATTTTGTATCCTTCAGCAGCTGCTTTGCCAGCTCCATCCGCCGCCCGGTAATAAACTCCGTAACGGTCTGCCCCGTTTCCTTTTTGAAAAGGTCAGAAAGATAGCTGGCATTCACATTCAGGTTTTCTGCCAGCACCCGCAGGCTCAGATTTCCTGCCAGCTCGCCCTCAATGCAGAGCACCGCCTTTTGCACCAACGCAGAATAGTCCCTGATATTACTCTTGCGCACCAGCCGGCAATAGGTCTTGGCCATATCCAGCATCAAAGATGCCACCTGGCTCTGGGAGCTCAACTGCTCAATGCGATTGGCAAACTCCGAGGATGCCTCATCCAAATAATAAGGATGCACGCCGCCCTTTTCCGCAGCCTTGCGGAAAAGGGTGTTTGTAATAATACAATAATTTTTGGTATTGCGCAGGTTATCGCTTACCCGCCGTTCAAAGTTCCGCGCGGAAAACTGAGAAAACTGCACCTCAATCTTGTGATACTGGCCGCCGGCAATGGCATCCATCAGCGCATTTTCCATAGCATAGCGCATTTCCATCATTTCCATCTGCCGCAGACGGGACTGGGGTGTTTGCGCCGAAGCAGCATCCGGCATCGGCAGGTCCGCAGGCAGCCGGCGGCTCAGGTGCTCCATGGTATAGCCGTTTGCGCCCCAAAGCCGCTCAAAAAAGGCATCCAGCATCACAAACAAATGGCTGGTCTTGGGAATCGTGGGCACGCTGTAATAATATTTGATCAGCTGTTGGGCAACGGCTGATGCCACGCCCTCTTTTTCTGCCGCCTCCATGATACGCTCCGGGGTCACCGCTTCATTCAGATACGGACCAATGGTGACCAGGGTACCCAGCCCCGGCTCCGGCAGGGCAAAATAAAGATAATGGCAGGAAAAATCGTCAGTAAGGCTATAAACCGTTGCCGGCTCAATAGCCGGCATCGTCTGAGAAAAGCCGGCTGCAAAGGCGCTTTCATCCACCATCAGGCTGTATGGGCCCGTTTGCCAGTACCTCTGGGGCAGACCCTCCTCATCAGTAAAGCCCACCTGCACACCGCAGCGGCGCAGCGTATCTTTCAAAAAAAGCAGCTCCTGCTCATAGTACATATCCTTCACCTGTCCTTTTGGCAAAATAGCCAAATTCCACTTGCTCTTTTTATGATTATAGTACAATTCGCAAATGCTTTCAATAGTTATTTTTAGCTTAATCCAAAAATAGTACAAATATAACCAAAATTTTTACTAACGCCTTTTTGGCAGGCGTTTTATAATGTAAATAACCGTCCTTATGGGCGAATAAGTAACGAGAGGAATGTTTTGTTTATGAAAACGCAAAACAAGCTGCAGCCTCGTCCCTTCGGCATCCGCGACAGTCTCGCCTATGCTGCCGGTGACCTGGGCTGCAACATGAGCTTCGCCCTGAAGGGCACTATGGCCATTTTCTGGACCCAAGTTATGGGCATGTCTGCCTGGTATTCCCTCCTGCTGATCATCGTTCAGGTGTGGGACGCCATCAACGACCCGGTGATCGGTTCTATGATCGACGCTGACAGGCGCACTTATAAGAGAAACAAGTTCCTGCAATACATCCTTGTTGGTTCTATCGGCTTAATTTTCGGTGGCGCCTGCGTATTTATTCCCGCTACGGGATTGCAGCCCATCGCCAAGGCGATTATCTTCGTTGCAGGCTACGTAGTATGGGATGCTTTCTATACCATCGCCAATGTTCCCTACGGCTCCCTGCTGTCCCTGATTTCTGACGATGCTGCTGACCGCGCCTCCCTTTCCGCATGGCGTTCCATCGGCGGTATGGTAGGCAATATGCTCCCCATGGTGCTGCTGCCCATCCTCATTTATGACAACAACGTGCTCAACCCCACCAAGACCTTCATCACAGCTTTCATCATGGGCATTCTCGGCTTTGTATGCTTCCTGTTTATGATCAAGAATACCACCATCCGTGTGGAGCAGGAAACCAAGCTGAACGAGGATCAGCCCAAGTTCAATGTGTTCAAGGCAATGGGCAACTTCCTGACAAACCGTCCCGCAATGGGCGCTACCCTGGCAGCTATGGGCATGTTCATCGGTATGCAGGGCGCAACCACCGCGGTTACCGTAACCTTCCAATCCTATTTCAAGAACACCGCCATTTCCGGCATCGTATCTATGTTCGCAATGATCCCCATCGTTGTTTTCACTCCCCTTGCCCGCAAGATGGTTAAAAAGTATGGCAAGAAGGAGCTGTCCGTTGTGGGTTCGATCGCTTACATCGTGGGCGCTCTGGTCCTCTTCGCAGGTCCTTTGGGCATCATTCCCGTCAGCGAAGGCAACACCGGTATTGATCTGGCTATTTATGTGGTTGGTCAGCTGATTTGCTCTCTGGGCCTGGGCATTTACTCCACTGTTTCCTGGGCTATGATGGGCGACGCCATCGACTACAACGAGTGGAAGACCGGCAACAGAGAAGAAGGCATCGTTTATTCCCTGCACAGCTTCTTCCGTAAGCTGGCTCAGGGTGTTGGCCCTGCCGTGGCCGTTACCATCATGGGCACTCTGGGTTATGTGAACAACGCTTACCTGCTGGATGACGGCACCTACAGCCACACCCTGATTGCAGGTATTCCCTTCGACGCCATTGACCCCTCCGCGTTTGCTTGGGATGTTTCTTCCAAGATTCGTATGTTGGTTGCCATTCTCTATCTGGTAGCCGGCATCATGCAGTTCATCGGCCTTGGCCTGGTTTACAACCTGGACAAGAAGACCCTGGAGAAGATGAACACCGAGCTGGCTGAACGCCGTAACGCAAACTAATTAAGTCCTGCCGCAGCTGCTTCGGCAGCTGCGGCATTTTTATGAAACAAACATACCGGGAGGTACTTATTTTGAGAAAAATTCTTTGCATCAATGACGGCTGGCAGTTTATCAAGAACTGTGCAGACCCTATGGCTACCGAAGGCGCAGAGGCTGTAAACCTGCCCCACAGCTGGAATGCTGTTGACGGTCAGGATGGCGGCAACGACTATTTCCGCGGCAGCTGCCTGTACACCAAGACCATCTGCAAGGCAGACCTTGGTGAAGGAAAGCACTACTTAGAGATCCGTGGTGCTAACTCCTCCGCCGATGTCTACGTCAACGGCAAGGCTCTTTGCCACCACGACGGCGGCTACTCCACCTGGAGAGTAGACCTGACGGATAGCCTGACTCAGGAAGAAAACCTTTTGTCCATCGTTGTGGACAACTCCCCCAACGAGATCGTTTACCCCCAGATGGCCGACTTCACCTTCTACGGCGGCCTGTACCGGAATGTAAACATCATTACTGTAAATGAGACCCACTTTGATCTTGACTACTACGGCGCACCCGGCATCAAAATCACCCCCGAAATTCAGGGTGCTGATGCCAATGTGGAAGTGGAAGTATTCACCACCGAGCTGAAAGAAGGTCAGCAGATTGCTTACTCCCTGTACGATCAGGAAGAAAACGCTCTGCAGCGCATCGTAACTGCCGACAAGAAGGTCACCTTCCAGATCAAGGATGTTCACCTGTGGCACGGCCGCAAGGATCCTTACCTGTACTGCTGCGAAGCTGAAATTCTGGAAAACGATCAGGTTATCGACAATGTGTGCTCCCGTTTCGGCTGCCGCAGCTTTGAAATTGACCCGGAAAACGGCTTTATCCTCAATGGCGAAGAGTACCCCCTGCGGGGTGTTTCCCGTCACCAGGACCGCTGGGGTGTGGGCAATGCGCTGCTTCCCGAGCATCACAAAGAGGATATTGACCTCATCTGTGAGGTGGGCGCTACCACCATCCGCCTGGCCCACTATCAGCACGATCAGTATTTCTATGACCTGTGCGATGAAAAGGGCCTTGTGATTTGGGCAGAAATCCCCTATATTTCCAAGCATATGCCCGGCGGTCGTGAGAACACCATCAGCCAGATGAAGGAGCTGATCACTCAGAACTACAACCACCCCTGTATCGTAGTTTGGGGCTTAAGCAACGAAATTTCCATTGGCGGCAGCGATGAGGACCTGCTGGAAAATCACCGCATCCTCAACAACCTGGTCCACGAAATGGATAAGACCCGTAAGACCACCATTGCAGCCGTTTCCATGTGTAAAATGGATGACCCCTACCTGCAGATTCCCGATGTAGTTTCCTATAACCACTATTTCGGCTGGTACGGCGGTGACACCTCCATGAACGGCCCCTGGTTTGATAAGTTCCACGCCACCCACCCCAATATCCCCATCGGCTGCTCCGAGTATGGCTGCGAGGCGCTGAACTGGCACACCTCCGATCCCCGTCAGGGCGACTATACCGAAGAATATCAGGCATATTACCACGAGGAGCTGATCCGTCAGCTATTCAGCCGCAAATATATGTGGGCTACCCATGTGTGGAATATGTTTGACTTTGGCGCTGATGCCCGTGCAGAGGGCGGCGAAAACGGTCAGAACCACAAGGGTCTTGTTACCTTCGACCGCAAGTACAAGAAGGATGCCTTCTATGCTTACAAGGCATGGCTCAGCGATGAGCCCTTTGTCCACCTGTGCGGCAAGCGGTATGTTGACCGGGTGGAGGATGTAACGAAAGTCACTGTTTATTCCAATCAGCCCACCGTTGAGCTGTTTGCCAACGGTGTGAGCCTGGGTGTCAAGGAAGCTGCTGACCATTTCTTCTACTTTGATGTTCCCAATGTGGGTCAGACTCACCTGGTAGCCGTTTCCGGCCAGCTGAAGGATGAGGGCGATATCTGCAAGGTCGATACCTTCAATGAGGCTTACCGTCTGGTGGAAAAGGGCGCAATTCTCAACTGGTTTGACATCGAAGAAAAGGAAGGCCGCCTGAGCCTTAATTCCAAGGTTGGCGATGTACTGAGCACCTTCCGCGGCAAGCTCCTGTTCTTCAAGCTTATGGGCAAGATGCTCGGCGGCGGTAAGAAGGGCAGCAAGCCCAAGGCTGCCGGCTTTGAGGTTACTCCTGAAATGATGAGCATGATGAATGGCTTTACCGTGCTGCGGCTTGTCACCATGGCCGG
>JAZMZJ010000003.1:0-2041 GCA_045585915.1 Faecousia sp.
GTCAATCCAGCCAAAGCATAGCGCTTCCTCCACGGCATCATTATAAGAAAGACCCGGCTGGCCGCTATTCTTGAGGGGGAACACAAACCAAACTTCCGTTTCCGTCTCAAAATGCTCTGCAAGCCATTGCCGCCACTCAGCCCGTTCGCTTGTATAAAAGATGTTTTCCGTTTTCATTTTCTTCCCCTTTTCGGTGTGGGCAGCTCTTCCACCTTCAAAATGTTGATTTTCTGCTTTTTCAGCAGATACGCATACGCCGCGGCGGATACGAGGCTGTCAAAAGCATTGCCGATGCCGAACAGCAGCGCGATACCGGTCAGCGTCGGTGTCCACAAGCCTGTGGCGTAGAGAATAAAGGCGGTGCCGTAATAGACCGTGTTGGTCACCACCGATTCAAACAGCATATAATTTGTTTTTCCCAAGCCGTAGAAAGTGGAGTCGAACACATTCTGCACAGCGTACAGGACATAAAAACCAACCAGCAACAGCACAAGGACGAAAAGCTTGTCCACCTCTGTAAAGCCTAACACTTGGGTCATAAATGGCTTCCACAGAGGGATGCTGACGAACCACAGTGCGCAGATGATCGCAGTGATTCCCAAATAACCCAAGGAGTTCCGGCGAATATTTTCCTTGTCGGTCGCCACCTCTTGCTTGATGAGCTCGCCCAACTGCAGCACCGGCAAAAGGAGCCATCCCCAAATAAAGTTATTCGCCACCCAATAGGTGCCCTGTTCGCCCACCACATTGACCATCCGGGCGATCATCACCATATACGCCACATTGCGCACCAGCGATTCCACGCCCGAGATACCGCCGACTTTCATAAACTCTTTTGCCCAAGAAAAACAGAGTTTCGCCCTGGAAAAGACCTTGATTTCCTCTTTTGAAAGAAGCACAAAGGACACGGCAAGGAGCAGTGCATTGACGATAATGTTGGAATAACCAATGCCGTTCACGCCAAGGTTTGCCGACACGGGCAGGCTCGATACGAGAAAGGTGTCACTCACAAGGCACAGCACCAGACGAGCGCCGGTAAGGGCATAAAGGTATTTGCTCTTATTGATTGTTACCAAGGCAACCAGAGCAAACTGCGTGAGGATAGAGAAAATGTTAGCGATGCTCTCGATGCGTATGTAGGATGCTGAAAGCTCCAGGATGCTTGCGTCGGTTGCCATCAACTTCAGCATGGGCTCTGCAAAGATCAGCACAATTGCGGACAGCACAGCATACACGCCAAAGGAGATGAGCATACCGGTGCGGACACGGTTTGAAAATTCTAGCTTATCGTCTTTTACCTTGCCGACAAAATAGAACAGGGGCAGGATGATGGCTTCGTTCAGGATCTCATACAGCAGGTTCACTCAGGAGAGCTGACCTGCAATAGAAAAGGAATATTCCCCCGGCAACTGACCGAGGAAGAACACCCGGGCTGTGGTATAAACTGTGGGTGCAAGCCCTAGGACGAGAAGTGCAAAAAACAGTTTGTAATTAATTCGTCTGAGTGACAGTTTCAGCTCGGAAAACATAGAGTTTCCCCCTTCACTTAATATTAGCAAAAAGGACCAGAGAAACACTTTCGTGCCGGAAGATACCGCAAGTCTGTCAGGTTTGCGGTAGGCTTCCCAATCATCGGTGATAATCGCTCAAGTCACAGGTTGCTTAAGCTAATTATATTATACTTTTTGTGGAATGACAAGGCATTGCAAATGGGCAGCTCATACGAACTGCCCATTTGTTATTTGCAATATTCTTCTATCACCAGCTTGGCAAAGGCACCTGTGCCCTCACCACCGGCTTTGTCGATGTTTTCTGTCATGCTGCCACCACCGGCGTAGCTTTCTGCCAAACTCTTGAGAATCTGGGGCGTGCAGGTGTAAAAATGCTCCGTAAAGAACGCCTGCAGCTCCTTCGCCCAATTTTGGGCTTCTTCGCTGTCCGGTGCGCAGGGGCGCATCTTGCCCAGCTTTGCAAACAGCTCCATCACCTGTGCACCCAGGTCCTTTTCCTGTTCCTTGGTGCGGCTTTTTTGCTTCTGCTC
>JAZMZJ010000004.1:0-21838 GCA_045585915.1 Faecousia sp.
TATTCTCTATTCTTTATTATGTATTATCTAAAAGCAATAGGATAGAGGAACCTTGTAGCCGTCCCTATTTTTCAGTTGACAGTTGACACTGCAGAATCGGCATAAAACCGTTATACCCTATTTCCAATTCTGCATCAAAAAAGTAGTTGAATAATTATTCAACGCGTTATGTAAACCGCGGTTTAATTGCCAACAAAGCATTCTGCATTCAATATTCAGCATTCAGCATAAAAGAGCAGTGTCGACTCAGGAGTTGACACTGCTCTTTTAAATGATATCCGGCTGCGCCGGGTGATATCCCTTCGGGATGATATACCGCTTCGCGGCATGATATACGCCTTGCAGCGCATTATGGTATCGCTGACGCGATAATTTAAAATCGTATCAGCTGATCTACTGAACTGCTTTTTCAGTTATCCGCCCTTGCTCCACATTTGGTACAAAAGCGATCATCCTTCGACAGTTCCTTACCGCAATTGGCGCACTGCGTTTTGTATTCCACAGCCTGCTGCATTGTCTCTACTACGCGCTTCCAGGCAGGCACATTTGAGTCCGCAGCAGGTTGTTCTTTTCTAATCTGATCCCAATTGGCATCCTTTCTATTGATGCTTGCTCCGCCATTACGACTGTTAACTTCGATTCTTAAAGCGATTTCAATCAGTTCGCCAAAGCCGTATAAAGGCCAGGATGAAATTAACGCAAGAATGCCTGCCACAAGTGAAATCCACCCCTGCCAATCATTGTCGGTGTTCAACTCATTTCGTCCACTCCATCCATACTTATATGTATCACTAAGCAAAATAATACACATAAGAATTCCCGCGATCAGGCCGATCCAACCGATAACCTTAGCCAAAACCTTGATTTTTCCACCAATATTAGAATACATATCTTTTCTGCCTTTCTTTTATCAATTTGCTCTATAAAGTGACCAGACACCGTTTTTCGCAACCCAAACATATCCATCCGGGTTTACTTGGGAAATGCCTTCATAGGCGACGTCAATAATTACATTACCGTTGGTGTCAATCAAACCCCACAGACCGTTTCTGGTTACTGTAATGTAACCGTTCACTGCTCCGTAGATGTTCCAATCATAGCTATCGCTTTTGCACGAATCATACAAGTAATCAACTACACATTCGCCCTTCTCATTGACATATCCCCATTTTCCATCCTTTTTGACTGCAAGCACACCACAGCTAAAACCGTTATGATAGTCAAAATCCTGATAAATGAAATCCGTCACCATCACACCGGCATCCCGGTCAACCAAGCCGTACAATGGGTTATTCACGATGGGATGATACGGCATCTGTTCTGTCACCCCGGCAAGCTGCTGCACCGGTAGTACCGCGTCACTATCCCACGACCGCTGATCAATCGCAGGGGGATACTCGAAATACCATTCACTGTTGGCATCGCCTCTGCGAACAATACCTCTGCCATAATCATGGCACACATATTCATCGTCATACCAATACATCGTCGGATCTACATCTCCGCCGCCGTAGCCTGGGCTTTCTTCCAGCTGGCCATTGCTGTTAATAATATATAAAGCTCCATTTTTCGAAGCTGTTAAGTAATAATAATCATAGGTGCCGCCCTGGTATATGCGATCATACTCGATCGGCAACAGCATTCCACCGTCATACCCGATGATGCCAAACTTACCATCCTTTTCTATAACAGCAAAATTACCGGAGTACTTACAGGCGTAGTACTGTATAGAATCAGCCTCTACTCCCCCGAGGACATATGTTAAATTGGGAATAACCGGACCTTCCGGTTTTTCGGGCTCGTCCTCAGAATCCGTTGGTGCCTCTGTGGGCGCTTCCGTCGGTACCTCTGTGGGTGCCTCTGTAGGCGCTTCCGTCGGTGCCTCTGTGGGCGCTTCCGTAGGCGCATCTGTTGGTACTTGCGTGGGTGCTTCCGTCGGTTCCTCTGTAGGCGCTTCCGTCGGTGCCCCTGTGGGCGCTTCCGTTGGTGCCTCCGTGGGTACCTCCGTAGGTGCTTCCGTCGGTGCCTTCTCCGCATCCACTGAGCTGCCCCCTACATCCATCTGTTCGCTATCATCAGGTCTCGTCTCATTCACAACACCGCCGATGTCTGTGTTTCCGGTGGTATTGTTAGTATCTACCGGTGCATTTGCGCACCCGGCAGTGACGATTAGCACAAATGCCGACAGCAAGCAAAATGCAGCTATTCTCTTTTTCATTCTTATTTTACTCCTCTCTCGAACTTCCTTTGTATAATCCCCAATTATCATAGTGCTCAAGGGAACCAACGCACATTTTAGTCAAGATGCAGCTGGTTGCCGCTTTTTTAATGAATAACATCTTCTGTCATTTTAAACGCCCATAACCTAAAGAGAGCCATTTGCCATCCAGCTCAATACAGACCAAATTTTCGCTGTAAATATCTTCGCTGTGAGTATTTTTATATTCAACACAAATCAGTGCTGCCATTCCACACCGTCTGTATTCCTCTTCTGTAAGTTCATATCTGGATACTGCAACATTCTTCTCAAGCTTACTTACGATGTCGACCTTCTCCGCTTTTATAATTGTAATTTCATAGAATAAGATATCATTGGTGTTGGATTCCACATATTCCTTTAACGCCAATTGTAGTTCCTCGTTGGTAGCGTCCTCCGGCAAACCCATTTCACTTGCCAATATCCGCTTAAAATTAGGTGCAGCGGATTGCACAATTTTTGCTGTGTCCCTCTCGAGATAGGCCTCTACGAAAACAGCGGCAGCCTCTTCCGGTGTATCATAGCCATACTGCGCTCCAAATTGACCGGAAATAAGCAAAATAACGATCAGCACGACCAATGCGCAAGCACACGCTACCGCACCTATTAACCACCTTTTTCCAGGTTTTTTTGTTAGCACTGCCAATATCTTCTTCTTTGTTTCTGACTTTTCACAAGCAGTGCCACAGGATGTGCAAAAATTTGCATCATAATCAAGCCATTTGCCGCAATTATTGCAATACATATTTTTCTCCTTTTATGTCATTTGCACCTATATAGGTGCAAAACTAATATAACACGTGGGTATAATGATGTCAAGGATAAATGTTCCTAAATAAGTGCAAAGGAGCAGGCGGGCATGAATTGCGACATTGAAAAGCGTGTAGGCAAAAATATTCGTAATTTACGAGAAAAAGCCGGTATGACCCAGGATATGCTGGCAGCAAAGTTGCAGATTGCCGGCTGCGACATTACCCGCAGCGCTGTTGCAAAAATTGAAGTTGGCCAGCGCCATCTTTATCCCGACGAACTAATTTTGATCAGAAAAATCTTAAAAGTCAGCTTTGACGACATATTGAACGTGTAAAGCAGTGTCCACTACATAGTGGACACTGCTTTTTAATGCTGAATGATGAATGCTGTATTAAGGTGTTTCGTGTAAGTTAGCCAGCTAACATACACTGGAATAATGCTGTGAGTTCGCTGTATGGTGGACACGCTTTTTAATGCTGAATGATGAATGCTGTATTAAGGTGTTTCGTGTAAGTTAGCCAGCTAACATACACTGGAAAGATGTTGCGTGTTCACTGCTTGGCTGACCCTATTTTGAATTCATCGCGTTAGCGATTCCTGTTGCGGTACCCGACATCCTCGTCGGCTTTAAAAAGCCTTCCTCATCTGTCGACCGCTGCCACTCGCTCTAGTCGCTTTTTCTGCCACCGGCAGCGCTCCTATCGCTCCCCATAATTTTCAATTTTCAATTTTCAATTGTCAATTTCAAAATGGCTGGCTGACGAAAAAACCCGAAAATAAAGAAACCCCAAATCGCCAATTCATTTTGACGTTTTGGGGGATTTAATGACCTCTGAGAGGGATTAGAAGAACTTACGCTTATTCTTCCGGGCAGCTTCAGACTTCTGCTTACGCTTCAGGCTGGGGCTGACATAGTGCTCGCGCTTCTTAACTTCAGCGATAACGCCCTCCTTGGCACAGCTACGCTTAAAACGGCGCAGAGCGCTCTCCAGAGATTCGTTTTCCTTTACGCGAATTTCAGACATGGTTTTCCCTCCCTCCGATGGCATCCGGCTAGTTCCTGGATGCGTTCAGGGCCTGCAATGCAGGCTTGAATATTATAATTCGCATTTTTCAAATTGTCAAGCAGGTTTTCTGCCTTTTTCACCGGTTTTGGTAAAAATCCCTGATTTTTATTTCACAATCAGGTTGACCAGCTTGTTCTTGACAACAATGGTCTTGACAATATTGCCGCCCTGCTTTTCTAAGAACCGGGCAATCTTCTCGTCCGCCAGCACATTGGCTACCACCTGGTCGTTGTCAAGGTCAGCATCCATATCCACTGTGCCGCGCATCTTGCCGTTTACCTGCACTGCCATAGTCACCTGGGTATCCTTGCACTTGGCTTCCTCATAGGTAGGCCAGCTTTCAAAAGCGATGGTATTATCATGACCCAGGACCTGCCAAATTTCCTCACCTACGTGAGGGGTAATGCAGGAGAGCATCTTGATAAAGCCCTCAGCATATTCTCTGGGGCAAGTGCCGTTTTTATACACCTCGTTGACAAATACCATCATTTGGGCGATAGCGGTGTTAAAGCCCAGCACCTCATAGTCGCCCGTCACCTTTTTAACGGTCTGGTGATAAATCTTGGTCAGCTTGCCGTCATCGGTATCGGTGATGTTATTGGGCTCAGTAAAGAAATTCCAAACACGGTTAATGAATTTCTTTGCACCGGCAACCGCCGTGGTGGACCAGGGCTTGGATACCTCCAGGGGGCCCATAAACATTTCGTAAAGCCGCAGTGTATCGGCGCCGTAATCCCTTACCACATCACTGGGATTGACCACAAATTCCGGGAAGCGCTTGCCCATCTTAATGCCGTTTTCGCCCAGAATCATACCCTGGTGCACCAGCTTCTTAAAGGGCTCCTTTACAGGGGACAGACCCTGATCATACAGGAATCTGTTCCAAATGCGGGAATAAATCAGGTGACCTACCGCATGCTCCGGGCCGCCGATATACAGGTCAACGGGCATCCAGTGCTTTAAAAGCGCAGGGTCGCAAAATGCGTTTTCATTCTTGGGGTCGATATAGCGCATATAGTACCAGGAGGAGCCGGCAGAGCCGGGCATTGTGGAGGTTTCCCGGATGCCCTTGATGCCGTCCTGATTATATTTTTTCCACTCGGTGGCATTTTCCAGCGGTGCCTGACCGTTATGACCCTTATAGTCCTCCAATTCCGGCAGCACCAGAGGCAGCTGGCTGTCAGGCAGGAAATGGGTTTTGCCGTCCTCTGTGTATACACAGGGAACAGGCTCGCCCCAATAGCGCTGACGGGCAAAAATCCACTCGCGGAAATGATAGTTCACCTTGCGACGGGCAACGCCCATCTTTTCCAGCTTGCAGGTGATGGCTTCCTTAGCCTCCTCCACCGTCATGCCGGTGAACTCCTCAGAACTCACCAGCTTGCAGCCCTTGCCTAAGTAATCCTGCTTTTCAAAGGCGTGCTGGCTTACATCCCGGCCCTCGATGACCTGAACCATGGGGATATTGTGGGCAATGGCATACTCAAAGTCACGCTGGTCGTGGCTGGGAACAGCCATAACCGCGCCGGTACCATAGCTTGCCAAAACAAAATCACCAATAAACACAGGCACTTCCTTGCCGTTTACGGGGTTAATGGCATACACGCCCTTGAGGGGACAGCCGGACTTGGTCTTATTCAGCTCTGTGCGGTCCATATCGCTCTTTTTGACGGATTCGTCAATGTAGGCCTGCACTTCGTCCTTGTTTTCCACCCGATCCATCAGGCTTTGCACGATTTTACCGTCGGGAGCCAGCACCATAAAGGTGATGCCGTAGATAGTTTCGATACAGGTGGTATAAATGGAGAAATCGCCGCCGCCCACCAGCTTAAAGTCCACCTCAACGCCGGTGGACTTACCAATCCAGTTGCGCTGAATTTCCTTGGTGGATTCCGGCCAATCAATTTCCTCCAGGCCCTCCAAAAGCTTTTCGGCAAAGGCAGGCTGGTCAATGACCCACTGCATCATATTCTTTTTCACAACCGGGTAGCCGCCACGCTCACTCTTGCCGTCGATGACCTCGTCGTTACTGAGCACAGTGCCCAGCTCTTCGCACCAGTTTACAGGCATCTCAATGCGCTTGGCATAACCGGCTTCATAGAGCTTTTTGAAAATCCACTGGGTCCACTTGTAAAAATCCGGGTCAGAGGTGGCAATCACCTTGTCCCAATCGTAGTCAAAGCCCAGCTCCTTAAGCTGTGCAGAGAAGGTTTTGATATTCTCCTGGGTAAAGCCGTTGGGGTGATTGCCGGTGGAAACGGCATACTGCTCCGCAGGCAGACCAAAGGAATCGTAGCCCATGGGGTGCAGCACATTGTAGCCCTGCATCCGCTTCATACGGGACATAATATCCGTGGCGGTGTAGCCCTCCGGGTGACCTGCGTGCAGACCTACGCCGGAAGGATAAGGGAACATATCCAGAACATAATACTTTGGCTTACTAAAATCCCACACATCGGTATGGAAGGTGTTATTCTCCTGCCAATAGCTTTGCCATTTCTTTTCAACTTGACTGTGATCGTAATTCATTGTCTTACCCCTCTACGATAAACTGGCTGATATCGACCTTTTCCGCATCGGCCCACAGACGCTCCAGAGCATAGAATTCTCTTGCCTCCTGAGTGAACACATGGACAACAATGGAACCAAAGTCCAAAAGCTCCCAGGAATTACCCCGGTGGCCTTCTCTGCCCAGCATCGGCTCGCCCAGCTGCTCCATGACATACTCTGCGTGGTCACACAAAGTTTTTACATGGGTGCTGGAGGTGCCTGTGCAGATGAGAAAATAATCTGCCAGGGAGCTGACCTTATCAATTTTCAAAAGCTGGATGTCCATACCCTTCTTCTCATCCAGCGCCTTGGTGACCGAACAGGCCACTTCTTTTGCACTTAACATATCATATCTTCCTTTCGTTTCCTAACCACATAAGGGTCTGCTCAGATTCCGGGCTCACTTCCCTGCCCTGACTCTTTAGCATATCCACCGTCATGGTAAGCCCCAGCTTTAGGGCTTCATCCAAATTGGAATAAGCCAAAGCACGAAGCTTTTGCACCCCGGGGAAATCCCGGTTAGGCTCTATATAGTCGGCCACATAAATGATTTTATCCAGAGTGCTCATTCCGGGCTTGCCTGTGGTGTGGCTGCAAATGGCATCTGCCACCTGTTTATTTTCTCCAAAGACCTCCTTTGCAATCACAGAACCTGTAAATGCGTGGAGGGTCTTGGGATTTTTTTCATGAAAAGCGTTTAAGGGTATATCGTAGCTGCGGCACAATTGAAGCTGCAGCGGCCCGTCCAGAGCCTTGGTTACATCGTGCAGCAGCGCCGCCCGGACGGCATCGGTTTTATCCGCGCCCCAAATCCCGGCAAGCTCGTAAGCCGTATCCCGGCAGCCCAGCACATGGGCCACCCGTTTGGGGTCTAAGAGAGAGCAGACCACCTGCTCCAGCTTTTCCTGGGTCAGATTTTTGTAATTTTCTGCCACACCGTAAAGGCCGTGCTGCCGGATATAGCTTTCTACTCCTTCAGGCAAATACGCCCCGGCGCAGCCCATAATCATCAGCCTGCGGATTTGGGTGGAAGAAATTTCCGTTACCGGGTTTTCCACCAAATATACCCGGGCGCCCATGGCCTCAATGGCTGCCTTTTGCCGGGCAATTTGCTCTTTTTCCTGCTTTTCCCCCCGGTAGAATACACCAATGGAGGCATTTTGCAGGATAATATCCGGGTTTCGCCAATTTGTCAGGGACAGGAACATATCCGTTCCCATAAACAAAATAAGCTCTGCATCCGGATGCTGCTTTTTTACCTGAAGCACCGTTTCATAGGTATAGCTTTGGCCGCCCCGGTCAAGCTCTATAGAGCTTGGACAAAGACGGGGATTATGCTCCGTTGCAAGCGCCAGCATTTCCAGCCGGTGATGCCCCTGGGCGCTTCTGCCGGGGGCTTTTTTATGGGGCGAAATACAGGTTGGGATCAGCAGCAGCTGCTGAAGCTGCAAGACATCTACCGCATATTCAGCTGCCCGGATATGGCCCAAGTGGGGCGGATCAAAGGCGCCA
The DNA here is from genome assembly GCA_045585915.1 of Faecousia sp. Lineage (GTDB taxonomy): Bacteria > Bacillota > Clostridia > Oscillospirales > Oscillospiraceae > Faecousia. The sequence continues at coordinate 8,140 of JAZMZJ010000004.1, forward strand.
CCGTAGATGCCAATCTTCATGTCTCTTACTCCTCGTCCCGAAGTTTCTTTTCTCTTGCCTTTTCGATGGCCTTATCAATGGCCATCTGACGGAAATACTCGTTGCGCTGCTCACGCACCTTCTTGGCTGCCTGGCGGCGAGCCTGGGCGCCCTTGCGCACCGGATTGACCTTAACCTCTTTCCGCTTTGCCCGGCCCACCTGATTGCGCTGAGCCTGCAGCTTTTCGCTGAAGCGGTAAATCACAAACTTTGTGCCAATGACGCTGATACCCTCAGCCTGCAGCTCCTCACACAAAGCGTCGCACACTTCCCGGGGGGTCATCATTGCGCCCTCCAGCACCTTACCCTTTACCAGTTCCCGGGTAGTCAGCTGGTTATCTGCCTCGGCTATTAAAGCATCGGTGATGCCGCCCTTGCCCACCATCAAGGTGGTTTCCAGGGTATTTGCCTGACTTCTCAGCTCGGCCCGTTCTTTACTCGTCAGCATAGCCGGCCTCCTTCATCTTTTCGTAAAAGCCACGCAGAGCCACAGCTCTGTGGGACACCTGATTTTTTTCGTCTGCGCTCACTTCCGCCAGGGTTTTGCCAAAAGGCGGATAATAGAAAATGGGGTCATAGCCAAAGCCGCCGCTGCCGGCAGGCTGCCGCAAAAGCTCACCGTGGACTTCGCCCCGGGCCTGAATCACCTGGCCCTCGGGGGTAACAAAGGAGATTACGCACACGAACTGGGCCTGGCGCTGACCATCGGGAACATTTTCCGTATTCTTCAGCAAAAGCTGCAGTCTGCCCCAATCGTCCAGACTGTCGTCGAAGCCATAACGGGCAGAATAGATACCCGGCTCGCCATTTAAGGCATCCACCGCAATGCCGGAATCGTCTGCCAGTGCCGGCAGACCGGTGGCTTTCATCACCGCCTCGGCCTTAAGAAGAGAATTTTCCTCAAAAGTGGAGCCGGTTTCTTCCACATCAATATCCACCCCAAGCTGGGATTGCAAAATAAGCTCAATGCCGAATTTTTCGGTAATACGGCTGATTTCTACAAGCTTATGGGGATTTTTACTTGCAAGCACTACCTTCATTGTAAAAGCGCCTCCACAAATTCCTTACTTTGGAAACTCATCAGGTCATCAACCTGCTCTCCCACGCCTACAAACTTCACAGGAATCTGCAGGCTGTGGGCCACCGCCACCACGATGCCGCCCTTGGCGGTGCCATCCAGCTTCGTCAGGGCAATGGCGGTAACACCTGCGATTTCCTTAAACTGCTTTGCCTGCACAAGGCCGTTCTGGCCGGTGGTGGCGTCCAACACCAGCAGCACCTCCCGGGCAGCCTCGGGCAGCTCCCGCTGCACAATACGGCTGATTTTCGCCAGCTCATTCATCAGGTTCTGCTTATTGTGCAGCCGGCCGGCGGTATCAATGAGAATGATATCCGCGCCCCGCGCCTTGGCAGCCTGAATGCCGTCAAACACCACAGAGGCAGGGTCTGCGCCTTCGTGTTGGCGGACAATATCCGCCCCGGAGCGCTGGGCCCAAATTTCCAGTTGGTCGGCAGCGGCCGCCCGGAAGGTATCGGCTGCAATCAGCAGCACCTTTTTGCCTTCGCTCTGATAACGGGCCGCCAGCTTGCCAATGGTGGTGGTTTTGCCAACGCCATTGACACCAATGACCAGCACCACAGAGGGCTTAGTGGCTGTGTTCAATTCCAAATCTCCCACTGTGAGCATATCTGCAAGGATGTCCTTCAGTGCCTGACGGGCTTCCTCGGCAGTTTTCAGATGCTGGTCTTTGACCGCCTTACGCAGGCGCTGCACCGCTTCGGTGGTGGTTTGCACACCCATATCCGCCAAAATCAGGCTTTCCTCCAGCTCGTCGTAAAAATCCTCATCCAGCTCAGAGCCGGAAAACACGCTTGATAAGGCAGAGCCAAGATTCTGTCGGGTTTTGGAAAGACCCTGTTTGATTTTTTCAAAAAATCCCATGCTTACTCCTAGGCAGAGAGAACTTGAACCCAAGCAGGTTTTCAGGCGCCTGCATTCCCCTATACATCAGAAAATCCCTTGATAATACACAAAGTATTGTCTGCGTGATTTTCTTCGTCTTGGAAAATGCAGGCGGCTGAAAACTGCCAAGCACCTCTCAGCAAGTAATATTTGATAGATTTTTGGCGCAGATGACGCCGCCTTGCTGACGCAAGGCAAGGAAGATAAGGCAAAAAGCAGCAAATAGGGCTGCTGAGAGGCTACTTGGGTTCGAGTCCTCTCTGCCCTATGAAATATAGCACAATTTATTTTTTATGTCAAGGACAGCCGATTGCAAAACCGCCCTTTTCCTGCTATAATGGCAGAAAGAAAGGCGGATTTGCTATGATCAATGTTTGCGACCTGGGGGTTATGAAGCCCCTTTTAACGGAACACGGTTTTCATTTCTCCAAGGCTAAGGGTCAGAATTTCCTCATTGCCCCCTGGGTGCCGGAGCGCATTGCTGCCGATTCCGGGGTGAACGAAACGGTGGGTGTGTTGGAAATTGGCCCGGGCATCGGCCCTCTGACCCAGCAGCTTTGCCAGCGGGCGGGCAGGGTATGCGCCGTGGAGGTGGATACCCGGCTAAAGCCTATTTTGGATAAAACCGTAGGAGAATTTTCTAACCTGCATATCCTGTGGGATGATGTGCTGAAGCAGGATATCAGGGCCCTGGTAAAGGAGCAATTTGGCGATCTGACCCCGATGGCCTGCGCCAATTTACCTTATTATATTACCACACCGATTCTCTCTGCTCTTTTGGAAGCAGAGTGCTTTGACCGGGTGACGGTTATGGTGCAAAAGGAGGTGGCTCAGCGGATCGCAGCCAAGCCCGGCACGGCGGATTACGGCGCCTTTACGGTGTTCTGTCAGTTCTATGCCCAGCCGGAATATCTGTTTGATGTGCCGCCTCACTGCTTTATGCCTCAGCCCAAGGTAATGTCCGGGGTGATTAGCCTGAAGGTGCGTAAGGAGCTGCCCTGGGAAATTGCAGATAAGAATTTGTTTTTCCGGGTGGTGCGCGCCAGCTTTGCCATGCGGCGGAAAAAGCTTTCCAACGGCTTGGCATCGGGTTTTGCGGAGCTGGGGAAACAAGGGGCAGAGGATGTGCTCCGGGCGGTGGGCTTGGATGAAAATGTAAGGGGCGAGACTCTGGATATCCCCCAGTTTGCTGCCATTGCCAATGAGATCTATAGGAGGAAGGGTCAATGATTGAATTTTTGCTTTTGGACTTGGATGATACCATACTGGATTTCCACAAGGCTGAGCATATCGCCCTGAGCAAAACCCTGCGCGAGTTGGGTCTGGAGCCCACAGGGGAGGTGCTTGCCCGATATAGCCTCATTAACAAGGCCCATTGGGAGCGCTTGGAGCGCAAGGAGCTGACCCGGGCCCAGGTGTTGGTAGGCCGGTTTGACCAGTTGTTTGGGGAATACGGCATTGCCGTTGACCCGGAAAGATGCGCCAAGCTTTATGAAACCAACCTGTCTGTTGGCCATTATTTTCTGCCCGGCGCAGAGGAAGCACTGGAAGCGCTTTCCAAAAAATATAAGCTTTACTTAGTGAGCAACGGAACTGCCGTTGTGCAGGCAGGGCGGCTGAAAAGTGCCAACATCAACCATTATTTTGCCAAAATATTCGTTTCCCAGGAGGTGGGCGCGGACAAGCCGGATAAGCTTTATTTTGACCGGGTGTTTGCTCAAATTCCCGGCTTTGAGCCCCAAAGGGCCATTATCGTAGGCGATAGCCTGACCTCGGATATTCAGGGCGGCATAAATAGCGGCATCCTCACCTGTTGGGTAAATCCTCAGCACAAGCAGGCAAGACCTGACCTTGCGCCCCATTATGAGATTGAGAGCATCCGTCAGCTGGAAGCTTTGCTGGATACAATATAAAAAATCTGCACACATACTTGTGTGCAGATTTTTTATAGCTTTATTTCTACCGGCTCGTTTAGGGTCATCGTATCCGGGGTGACCTTGCAATCCATAGCGAGAATTTGTACGCCGGATTTGGCAGCTTCTCGTAAAGCCTTGCCGAAATCGGGGTCGGTTGCATCGTTGGGATGCAGGTATTTTACACCCTCCATTTGGATGACGAATAGCACATATGCGCCATAGCTTTCTTTTGCAAGGGCGGTCAGCTCCTGCAGGTGCTTTGCGCCCCTTACTGTAGGGGCATCAGGAAAGGCGCATACACCGTCCGTTTCCAGGGTAACGCCCTTTACTTCCAAAAAGCAGGGCAGGCCATCCTTTTTGAAAGAAAAGTCAAACCGGGAATTGCCAAAGGTGCTTTCCTGTTTCAGGTTTTCGATTTGTCCCAGACCACCGCCGGCGAGCCACTGCAGGGCAGCCTTGTTGGGCGCTTGGGAATCCATATTGATAAGCCTTTCGCCCTTTTGCACGCAGATTAAGTCGTATTGGGTTTTTCGGGCAGGATTTTGGGAGCGCTCGCACCAAACGGTTGCCCCCGGAGGGAGCAATTCTTTGCAGCGGCCGGTGTTTTTTACATGGCAGATTTCCGTTTTGCCGTCAAGCTCAATATGGGCGATAAACCGGTTAGGACGGGCAAGAAATTTGCCTTCTACCATTTCATTATATTGCATATTATTTATCCTGACTGCGCAGATACAGTTCTTCCGTAGCAAATGCCAGCTTGGTGATTACATTTTTCTGAGTAGGTTTACAGTAGAAGCTGTCATTTTCTGTGGAGATATCCACGTAGTCGCACTTGTCCAAAGGCCCAAAATCGTACTCCACATGCAGGGAGTTGGTTTGAGCACATTGGCGGTTAATATAGTACCGCTGACCTCGATAGTGGCCTTCCAAGGCAAAGCCTTTTTCTATATCGTGGGTAAGCTTGGCTTTGCCCAGGGGGATATACCGCCAGCAGCGGGGCAGAGAATATACCTCCACTTCGTCCTCAAAGTGATAGCTGCCCTCCTGAATCTGCTTGCGTACCTGCTCCCGTTCCCAGTTGAACCAATCGGGGATGTGGTCAAATTCCGTATTGCCGTCCAAGGCTTCCAGCGCACCGGCCTCGTTCCAGTTCCAGCGCTTGCCGCAGCTTGTGCAGAACAGCTCAGAACCCTTGGAATCCATCTTAAATTCCGTCATACAGTGGGGACACTGGTAAAGCACCTTGTGCAGGCCCTCTGCCCGAAAAGCTTCTGTAATACGGATGCCGTTATCCTTTTGATACCGGTAATCATCGTATTGCAGCGCCTGACGAAGAACGGTATTGATCTCGTCCGGGGTCATGGCTGCGATCTGCTCCGGGGTCAAAATCTGGGTAAAGGTGGCGTGCAGCGGCACCTTGCGCTTGCGGCGGAAATCCCAGAAGGGGGCGCGGATATGATTGCCCCGGTGGACAACCGCCACCACAGGCACCTTGTTCATTTTTATCAGCTTACCCAGAGAATCCGGCAAAAAGGCGGTAGTTCCGCAGGGGGAGTACCGGGCCTCGGGGTACATCGCCAGAATATCGCCCCGTTGCAGCACTTTGCGGATGGACTTAACCAGGTGCAGGTCGGTGGTGAATTTCCGGGTGGCTATGCAGCCAATCCACTCCATCAGCCACCATTTGATTACATAGCCATCGATGGAAACCACATTGCTTACACTGTGAGGCCAGGTAGCCATGGCAGCAATCTCAAAATCGATAAACTGCATATGGTTGCTCAGCAGCATATAGGGCGGCTTTAAGCCCTCCATATTGATTTTTTCAATTTTATATTCCTTGCCCATAAGGGCGATTTTGCATAGCAGCCAGATCAGTCCGGTCCAAAACTTCCGTTGGCGCATAGGGTATTTGGCGGTTTTATACCGCTTTTTATTTTTGTAATTTACTTCGATATCCAAATGCTTCACCTCGCCGTAATTGTAAACGATTTATGAAAAAAAGACAAGATGTATTCTTTTCCTTGCGAACTTGACACCTCTCGTGCTATACTTTTTGCAAGGAGATGAAGAAAATGGATTGGTTATGGATCGTGCCGGTGGCAATTTTGCTGCTGGTAGTATTGGCATCTTACATATGCTATAAGATGGCCTTTTATTCTGCCCCTCGCAAACCCTTGCCTGAAGATGTGATCCAGATCCCGGATGGGGAGATATATGAGGCATTTCGGGAGAAAATGGAAAACTGGACCAGGGAAACTCGGGGCATCCCTCATGAGGATGTGGAAATCACATCCTTTGACGGCCTTACCCTGCGGGGTAAATACTATGAATATTCTCCGGAGGCGCCGGTGGAGCTGATGTTCCACGGCTATCGGGGCAGCGCGGAGCGGGATTTATGCGGCGGTGTGCAGCGGTGCTTTAAATTGGGAAGAAGCGCCCTTTTGGTAGACCAGCGGGGACACGGCAAGTCTGACGGACATATTATCAGCTTCGGTGTGAACGAGCGCAAAGACTGCCTTGCCTGGGTGGACTTTATGGTAAAAAAGTTTGGCCCGGATGTAAAAATCATTATGACCGGCATTTCTATGGGTGCTTCTACTGTGATGATGGCAGCAGGGGAGCAGTTGCCACCCAATGTGATTGGCGTGCTTGCCGACTGCGGCTACAGCAGCCAAAAGGAGATCATTTGTAAGGTTATCCGCCAGCTGAAGTTGCCCGCAAAGCCTCTTTATCCCTTTGTAAAGCTGGGGGCTTTTCTTTTCGGCGGCTTCTCTTTGGAAGAAACAACCCCCTTGCAGGCTATGGCAAAATGCAAAGTTCCTGTGTTCTTCGTTCACGGAGAAAATGATGATTTTGTGCCCTGTCAAATGAGCCGGGATTGCTATGAAGCCTGCCCAGCCCCCAAGGGCATTTTTACCGTTCCCGGCGCAGGTCACGGCTTGGCTTATCCTTCTGATGTGGAAGGATATTTGGCCTCTGTTGGAGAATTTTATAGCAATTGCATGAAAAAAGTATAGGAATGTAATATGCACCCCAAAAGTTAGACACTTTTGGGGTGCATATTATGCGAAAAAGCAATTTTAGTTTGCATTACCTTCTGCAGAGGCGATAGGTCGCAAGGACAAATAAATAAGAATGCAGGAGCATCGCTCCTGCATTCTTATTTTTGTTTCCTGTCGTGTCTTAACATACCGATGAAAATAGAGATCAGCGTGAATATTTCGCAAAGAATACCGCCCCAGGAGCCGGCGACGATATTATAGGTCAGCCAGGCGGGGGAGCTGATCAGACCGCAGATGCGTACATCGGATGCTTTTTTCAGCCGGAAGCCGATGTTCAGGGCAGTCATGCCCACAACGGGAAGCAGTTCAATAATAAAATTGAAGGGTGTGGGCGCTACACCAAACAGGGTGAAGTTCAGGATGTACACGGTGATGTAGGACGCCAAAAAGGGGATGAACCAAATGAGCCGGTCGGTCCTAAGCTTATCTTTAAAAAGAAAGACGACAGCGCGGACGACGGCGATCAGGTTGAGGACACCGCCAATGGTAGCGCCCAAAAGCAGGTAGTTGGTTGCGAAAAGCGCGCCGCCGAACAGCTGCAGGGCGATGACCGTGCTTTGCTTTTTGCACTGATAGGACACAATGTTAAAGGCCATAGCCACAATGCCGACGGCTTGGGCAACAATTTCAATGGGTTCCATAGCGCCTCCTTAAAGATATTCTTCCACAATGAAACGGGGGCGCTGCTTGCTCTCCAAATAGAGCTTGCCAATGTATTCGCCGATAATGCCAATGGCCAGTAGCTGAAGGCCGCCGATGGCCCACACAGAAACTGCCAGGGAGGTCCAGCCCTGCACAGTTGCGCCCAAGAAATGCTGCACAAGGGAATAAATCAGAATACCAATGCTGACAAGGAACATCAGCGCGCCTACTGTGGAGATCATACGCACCGGACGGATGGACAGGGAGGAAATGCCTTCAAAGGCAAAGGAAAGCATCTTCTTCAGAGGATATTTGGATGATCCTGCAAAGCGCTCGCCCCGGCTGTAATAAACCTGGGTACTCTTATAGCCAATCATGGGCACAATGCCTCGCAGAAAGAGGTTGACCTCCTTAAATTGGCTCAGCCCGTCCAGAGCTCTGCGGCTCATCAAACGGTAATCTGCGTGGTTATATACAATATCCGCGCCCATATGCCGCATCAGCTTATAAAACAGCTGGGCGGTACCCCGCTTGAAGGAGCTGTCCTTCTTGCGGTCATTGCGTACGCCGTAAACGATGTCGTTGCCGACAAGGTAGGCATCCACCATTTGGTCAATGGCACCAATATCGTCCTGCAGGTCCGCATCCAGGCTGATTGCCGCGTCACATTCCTCCCGCACGGTCAGCAGGCCTGCCAAAAGGGCATTTTGGTGACCCCGGTTGCAGGATAGCTTTATGCCCCGAAACAGGGTATCTTCCCGATGCAGCCGGGTGATGATTGCCCAGGTGTCATCCTTTGAGCCGTCATCCACAAAGCAGATGCGGCTGCGGCTGTTGATTTTACCGCAGCTTATAAGCTCCGCCATTTTTTCCTTTAAGCGCCTGGCGGTTTCCGGCAGGACCTCCTGCTCGTTATAGCAGGGAAGCACAAGGTACAGTGTCATAAAATAACCTCTTTTTATTTCCAAAACTCAAATATGCGTTCAAAGGCATAGTGGGCGCTGCGCTGCATATTCTCCAGGGGCAGATATTCATAGATAAGCGCAGCATTGATAATCACGGAAGCAATAGCGCTGACGGCAAAAAAGCTTACAGTCATTTTGCGTCTGTCTGCCTTCAGGGGATCGTCCAGATCCTTTTGATAGTTATAGAACATAATGAACATGCCGCCTATAACAAGCTGCCAGCTGAAATCTGCACAGTAGCGCACGCAATAGCCGCTTTCCCATATGGAAAAGATGATAATAAGGGGCGCAATCACGCAGCAGCTTCCCAGGCAAATGGCGGCCTTGAGCCGGTCTTCCTTTTGGGCAGCGCGCAAGGCCCTTGCCGCCCCCAAATATCCAAACATAGGCAGCGCTCTCCACAGGATGCCAATGGCATTGTAATTTGCCTTAAAATAGTAGCCATTAACCGAAAGGTCAGAGAAATTGGGCAGCACAAAGGGAAAATTGGGCTCTACCTTGGGGAAGGCAAACAGGAAATTCCAAAAGCCGATGAGGGCAAAATCCGTGTGATACCAGGCGCGGGTAAAGTCGTTAATCGTCAGGGAGTAGTCGATGCCAAAGTCCAGAATGTTGCCAAAGCGGGCGTAATTATAGAGCATTTGCACGCTGCCGATAATCACATAGCTTATAAGGGCGCATACCCAGTAGACGATGGACTGGGTCAGCAGCTTGTCTGCCGGGGTTTGCCTGCGAAGCTTCAGGTAGCCAAAAATCAGGAATATCACCGCAACGATGCAGTATAGCGCCAAGGTGGGTCGGGACAGCACTGCCAGGGATAAACAGATGGAGGATAGCACAAGGTCTGCTTTTCGTATGCTTCCCTCGCCGATTACACCGGAGCGCACCAGCAGCCAGGCGCCTGCGCAGGTGAACATAAAGCCGCAGGCCTGAGAGATTTCATAGAAATTATCAAAGGCAAAGCAGTACCAAATGCCGGAGGAGAACTGCAAAATCACCAGGCTGAAAATGGCAATATTCACCGGCAGCTTTTGGAAAAACCGTTTTACTACCTCCAAAAACAGGGCGCTTAAGCAAATGATGCCGATAGCGCCAAACAAAAACACTGCTTCAGCCGTGGGGAAATAAAAGCCGGTCAGCTTGTAAAACGGCAGGAACAGCAGCAATACCGGTGCAATGCCGTAATAGGAATAGTACTTGCCGTCAAACAGCAGGTGGTCCCATAGGGCATATACGCCCTCGGCTCTGCGCAGGCTCCAGTCATAGGGGTTTTCCAGCGCAAGCAGCTCCTGAGATGGCTCTTGCAGTAAATGGACCTGGCCTGCGCAAAAAGCATCCACCAGCTCCTTGGTAATTTGGTTGCCTGTGGTGCTTTGGAAGCGGGCCCAATAGGAGATATTAGGGTCGCAGGTGAGAATATAGGTAATCACAAAAGCGGTAAGCACCAGCGCGGCGGTGATGCCTGCGGTGGAGATATGCAGGGCGCGGCGGCGCTTTTGAATGGGCTCTGTAAAGGTGGGAAAGCGCAGCAGGGCATAAAGGGCAGCAGGCACAAGGGTAGTCAGCAGCAGGCGCAAAATGGATAGCTGCAGCGGCACCGGCTGATTTATACGGAGGCCCTGCAAAACTACGCTGCGGTCCTCTTCCGTCACAATGTCCATTTTCATCCATTGCACATTGCCGTTGAGGGCAGTAACCACGGTGTGGCTGCCATTATCACCGTTTACAAGCCTGGCGTTTGCGATATTGCTGCGGTAATAGGCGGCCTGGGTTTCGTCGGTAAAGTCAAATTCCACATCGGCATAGTTGCCTTCGTTTTCGGTTTGCCAGTCAATGTCCAGGGCCACTGTGCCAATGGGCATATCCAGACCACCGTAAGTGAGGGTTGCAGTGCCGGAAATCAGCAACGAGCCGTCCGGCAGGGTCTGCGCATCACCGGTTACCGAGGCTTTGGGCAGCGACAGCTCTTTTTGGGGATAATCCCGAAACCATAAATGATAGCTATGATAGTTAAAGACGCCAAATTCCAGCACCAGCGCCACCAGCATAAGGATGACACCAAACCGCTTTGTTTCCGCCTTTTTGGGTAAAAACACAAACCCGGCAGTCAGTAACAGAAAAATTAAAATATAGAGCACTGCTTGCATATATAGCCTCCTTTTCCCCATTTGGAAGATTTTAGTTATTATGTATGATAACACAATATTTGATACTTTTCAACGAGAAAGCAATAACTGTTGCCAAGAGCCGCCTTTCGAGCCCTGTTGTCTGAATGCCGTATATCATATCGCGTTAGCGATATATCATTGAAAATATAGCATTTCTATGATATAATTTTTACAAGGTGGTGATACTATGTTCTCCTTTTTGAAAAAGAATAATGCAAACCCCACTTTTGTGATCGACTTTCCGCGAATTGCTATTTCGCCTGACACGCAAACCTTTATTGATTCACTAAAAGCATCAACTATTGAATATACACTTGTTGCAGAAGGATATATTACCTTCGCAGGCAGAGCATTTGGTTGTGATATATCTCTCATGTTTGGAATTCATTTCAATGCGTTAAAGATTGAGTTTATTGAAGTATTTCGTCCACAAGAGTATTACTCGTCTGACTCTTATGATATTAACGAATCGTTTGCACAATTATCTGGTATATTAAAAAAACAATACGGCAAGCCCTTAACCACTACCTCTGCCTCGATTGGAGGACAACCCTGCGAACAGTGGCATACATCAAATTATATTGTTAATCATTATATTATGGATCGGTTTGGTCTTGAGGAGCATTTGCACATCAATTTCTATAAGAAATAGTGGTGTACTTTTGGTCAGTCTTTCGCAAATAAAAGCACCCATCCGAATGGATGGGTGCTTCTATTTGCGAAAGAACAGCATAACGGTGCGTAAAGTAGGGTAAGAAAAGCGAAAAGGTGCATTGCAAATACTATCTTGTCCTTCTTTTCAGTTTTTCTGTGCAGTGCCAAACAACATAATACAACCCCACAAGAGCGCAAAAGTACATAAATAAACCAAGGAAAAGAAATCCGGTTGCTTCACCACCCAATTTGTCGATCGTTTCTGAAAACGGTAATACTATTCCAGAATTTGTTGATAACTCTACTACAGTATTGCTGTTGGGGTGGATGAAAAGTGTAATATCCTCGCCACAAACAAGATCGGCTATGTTTCTTCTTAATTCGGCATCTATAGATACACCGTCGATAAAATAACGCTCACCATTTGCACAATCGATTGCGATCTCCTTGATTGTAGCAGGCCTCTTTGGCTGCCTAATGTTTTCGAATTCCACAAACTGCGTTTCAATTTTACAGCATTCATCTGGTGTTACTTTTTTATTCCAATATTGCATACCAAAGGAGAAAATACTCCCAAGTAATATTCCCATAACTAGGAGCGCAATAGCCATCCCCAAGGGCATTGGGTCTTTTCTCATTTTCCATTCTCCTTTACGATGTTGATAGAGGAAATAAGAATTCGACGGATCGTGCCACATTTACTGCAAAATCAGTTGAAAGTTCTCGGAGTTTTGATTCAGCTATATTAACACCGCCTTTTGTATAATAATTATACCATATCAATTACTAAAATTAAAGTGAAATATCCTTCGGATGTGAAATAATGACCTGCGGTCAATGTGAAATATTCGGTGTGCCACCGAATGTGAAATAAAATAAATCCTTTATACGCCGCTGCGTATTTCATAGCGTCAGCTATTTTATAACGCGAAGCGTTATTTCACAAATCCCGCAAGGGATTTATTTCATTGAAAAGAACCCACACTTGTCGTAGACAAATGTGGGTTCTTTTCTGGTGGAGACTACGGGACTCGAACCTGTGACCTCATGCGTGTGAAGCATGCGCTCTAACCAGCTGAGCTAAGCCTCCATGGTGCGAATAAGATTATAACACACATCGCCAAATTGTCAACCCTTTTCTTTTGCTTTGCAGGTGCTTGCTTTTTATCTGACGCAAGGCTATAATAGCCTAAGAAAGTGAGGGCCAAATATGAAAGCCTGGAAACATTTTATCACCATTACCCATCACCGCCACCTTGTGCGCAAAGGATGCTTTAAGGTGGGCCTTTATTGGCAAGGTCTTGTACATGACCTTTCTAAATATACGCCTGTGGAATTTTCAGTGGGTGCTAAATACTATCAGGGCAACCGCAGCCCCAACGGCGCAGAGCGGGACGAAAAAGGTTATAGCCTTGCCTGGATGCATCACAAGGGTAGAAACCGCCACCATTATGAATACTGGACAGACCTGAACCGCCAGACCCGTCGCTATGATGCTGTTCCTATGCCCCGGAAATATTTGGTGGAAATGGTGATGGACCGCCGGGCAGCTTGCATGACCTATGAGGGCAGCGCCTACGGACCGGGCTCGGAGCTGAGATACCTGGAAAGAAGCATTGAAAAAGAGCTGCTGCATCCCCAGACCCTCCGTGAACTGACTTATATTTTGACTATGCTGCAGGATCAGGGAGAAAAGATCACCTTTGCATACCTGAAAAATCATGTACTGAAGGGCAAACCTTTTCCTTGGGAATAAGGGGCAAAAGGCTGGGTAAAATAAAGCCTGTTGGGGCAGAAAAATATATGGGAAAATGGAAAAAAGTTCTTGACATTTTTCTGCTCATCGGTATAATAATATCCGTGCTGAGCACATAGAGGATTAGTGTAACGGTAGCACACCGGACTCTGACTCCGTTCGCGGGGGTTCGAATCCCTCATCCTCTGCCAAAAAAGACCACACCCAAAAGGTGTGGTCTTTTTTGGCAGAGGATGAGGGATTCGAAAGGGCGGCACCAGTGCGCACACTGGTACAAAAATTGAGAGCTGGCGAGCAATTTTTAGCCCGTGGGAGAATCCATGGACTTGTGAACGCACCCGGATGGGTGTGGGCGCAAGTCCATTTTGGTTGTAGTAAGGCAAATTAGGAAGCTTGCCGCCGGCTCGACGGAATCGACACCTTGATTAATTCGAATCCCTATCATCCCTAAGTTTGAAGCCAAACCGGGTGATTTCGACGATCTGCTTCTGATTGGTTTTGACAAAACCCATCTGGAAGACAACAACCATC
>JAZMZJ010000005.1:0-36975 GCA_045585915.1 Faecousia sp.
GTGGCCTGTTCGCCCGTGGCCAGACTCAGGTTCTTTCCATCTGCACCCTGAACACCCTGTCCGCTGCTCAGAAGCTGGACACCATCTACCCCGAGGAAACCAAGCGTTATATCCATCACTACAACTTCCCGTCCTTCTCCACCGGCGAAGCCCGCCCCGCCCGTTCCACCTCCCGCCGCGAAATCGGCCACGGTGCTCTGGCTGAAAAGGCTCTGCTGCCTGTGATTCCCTCTGTGGAGGAGTTCCCCTATGCTATCCGTGTGGTATCCGAGGTGCTCAGCTCCAACGGCTCCACCTCTCAGGGCTCTATCTGCGGCTCTACTCTGGCTCTGATGGATGCCGGCGTGCCCATCAAGCGCCCCGTTGCAGGCATCTCCTGCGGTCTGATTTCCGACCAGGAGACCGGCGAGTGGAGAACCTTCACCGATATTCAGGGTGTTGAGGACTTCCACGGCGAAATGGACTTCAAGGTTGCCGGTACCACCGAGGGCATCACCGCCATTCAGATGGACCTGAAGAACAAGGGCCTGACCATGGAAATCATTGCCGATGCTTTGGAGCGCTGCCGCAAGGCTCGTCTGGTGATTCTGGACGAGGTTATGCTGCCCTGCATCGCTGAGGCTCGCGCTGAGGTTTCTGAGTATGCTCCCAAGATGCTGAGCATGAAGATTCCTGTGGACAAGATTCGCGAGGTTATCGGTTCCGGCGGCAAGACCATTCAGAAGATCTGCGCTGACACCGGTGCCAAGGTGGACATTGACGACGATGGCTCCGTGTTCATTTCCGCTGTGGATGCCAATGCCGCTTACGCAGCCAAGAAGATGGTGGACGACATCTGCTTCGTTCCCGAGGTTGGCAAGCTGTATTATGGCAAGGTTGTTCGCATCCTGCCCATCGGCGCTTTCGTAGAGATCGCTCCCGGCCACGACGGCATGGTGCATATCTCCAAGCTGGAGAACCGCCGTGTTGAAAAGGTTGAGGATGTGCTGAACCTGGGTGATATGACTTGGGTGAAGTTTATGGGCTTCGACGAGAAGGGCCGCGCAAACTTCAGCCGCAAGGACGCCCTGAAGGAAATGGAAGAAAACCAGTAATATCAAAAAGCTCACTGCGAAAGCAGTGAGCTTTTTTAATTGACAATTGAAAATTGAAAATTGAAAATTATTCCAATTCGAAGGCTCCGGTATACAATTGGTAATACGTGCCTTTTTGGGCAATCAGTTCTTCGTGGCTGCCCCGTTCGATGATTCTGCCGTGGTCTAAGACCATAATACAATCGGAATTCATAACCGTAGACAGCCGGTGGGCAATCACAAAGGTGGTGCGGCCCTTCATCAGAGCGTCCATACCCTTTTGCACCAGGGCCTCGGTTCGGGTATCGATGGAGGAGGTTGCCTCGTCCAA
This sequence comes from Faecousia sp., assembly GCA_045585915.1. Taxonomy (GTDB): domain Bacteria; phylum Bacillota; class Clostridia; order Oscillospirales; family Oscillospiraceae; genus Faecousia. The sequence continues at coordinate 1,405 of JAZMZJ010000005.1, forward strand.
AATCATCACCGGGGGGTCAGCTACCGCCGCCCTGGCAATGGCAATCAGCTGCCGCTGGCCTTGGGAAAGGCTTGCGCCGTTGCCGGTGAGCATAGTATCGTAGCCCTCGGGAAGCCGGGTGATGAAATCGTGGGCGTTGGCAAGCTTTGCCGCCTGGATACATTCTTCATCGGTGGCGGTGAGGTTGCCGTAGCGGATATTATCCATCACCGTGCCGGTAAAGAGGTTGGTATCCTGCAGCACGATGCCTAAAGAGCGCCGCAGGTCGGCTTTTTTAATCTTGTTGATGTTGATGCCGTCGTAGCGGATTTTGCCGTCTGCGATGTCGTAGAAGCGGTTAATGAGGTTGGTGATGGTGGTCTTGCCTGCACCGGTTGCGCCCACAAATGCCAGCTTCTGACCGGGGTTGGCATACAGGGTCACATCGTGGAGCACCGTCTTTTCAGGCACATAACCAAAGTCCACATTGTACATGTAGATGTCGTCATTGACCTCGGTGTAGGTAATTGTGCCGTCGGCCTGGTGGGGATGCTTCCAGGCCCAGCAGCCGGTGCGTTCTGCACACTCGGTAAGCTGGCCGTTTTCATCATATTTGGCGTTGACCAAAGTTACATAGCCCTCGTCTGCCTCGGGCTCTGCATCCATCATTTCAAACACCCGTTCAGCACCGGCCAAAGCCATAACGATGGAGTTGATCTGGTTGCTGATTTGGGAGATGGGCATATTGAAGGTGCGGGACAGGAGCATAAAGGTCATCAGGCTGCCCAGAGAGACCAGCGTGCCGCCTGAGGCTACCGCCACCACACCGCCTACCACAGCCAAAATGGCATACTGGATATAGCCTAAGTTGTTGTTCACCGGGCCCATCATATTGGAAAGACGGCCGGCGGTGTAGGCGTTTTCGCAAAGCTCCTCGTTGAGCTTATCAAACTCTTCCTTACAGGCCTGCTCCCGGTTAAATACTTTAACTACCCGTTGACCGTTAATCATTTCTTCCACATAACCGTTGAGCTTACCCAGGGAGCGCTGCTGACCGATGAAGTATTTGCCTGCTTTGCCCACGATCTTTACAGTGACCAGGAAGATGCAGGTGACGGTGAACAGGATTACCAGGGTCAGCACCCAGGAGGCCCGTACCATGGCAACGAATACCACGATCAGGGTGACGATGGAGGAAATGCACTGGGGAATGGATTGGGAGACCATTTGCCGCAGCGTATCGATATCGCTGGTGTAGCGGGACATAATGTTGCCGGCGGTGTTGGAATCAAAATAGCGGATGGGAAGACGCTGCATTTTGGTAAACAGCTCATCCCGGATCACCTTTTGAGCGCCCTGGCTCACGGTGACCATAATAAACTGGTTTAAGAAGGAAGCCACAATGCCGATGGCAAAGATGGTACCAATTTTTACAAGGTAACCCAGTAGCGGGCCAAAGTCGGTAGAGCCGGTTTCCAGCATAGGGGTGATATAATCATCCACCAGGGTGCCAATGGCTTCGCTGCCGGTAGTCTGGGCAAAGGCGGTGACCACAATGCAGATAAGCACCAAAATCAGCAGGGGAGCATACTTGCCCATATAGCCAAGCAGGCGCAGCAGGGTCTTCTTTGGGTCCTTGGCCTTGCGGCCGTCACCACGCATTTTTACAGGAGGCATTATTCTTCCCCTCCTTTCTGCTGGGACTCATAAACTTCCCGGTAGATGGCGCAGCGGGAAAGAAGGGTTTCGTGGTCGCCCACATCCTCTACCATGCCGTTTTCCATAATAATGATCATATCCGCATCCTGCACCGATGCCACCCGCTGGGCAATAAGCAGCTTGGTGGAGCCGGGAATCTCCTCCCGGAAGGCCTGTCGGATCAGGGCGTCGGTGCGGGTGTCCACCGCAGAGGTGGAGTCGTCCAAAATCAGGATTTTGGGCTTTTTCAGCAGAGCTCTTGGAATGCAAAGCCGCTGCTTCTGACCGCCGGAAACATTGGTGCCGCCCTGTTCGATATAAGTATCGTATTTATCGGGGAAGCTTTCAATAAAGTCGTGGGCGCAAGCCAGCTTACAGGCGTGAATGAGCTCCTCATCGGTGGCGTTGGGGTTGCCCCAGCGCAGATTTTCCTTGATAGTGCCGGAGAAAAGCACATTCTTTTGCAGCACCATAGCCACTTCGTCACGCAGAGCGTGGATATCATATTCCCGTACATCCACGCCGCCTACCTTTATAGAGCCCTCGGACACATCGTAAAGCCGGGGAATCAGCTGCACCAAAGTAGACTTACTGGAGCCTGTGCCGCCCAGGATGCCAACGGTGATGCCGCTGGGAATGTGCAGGTTTACTTCCTTTAAGGCCCGGTGCTTGGCAGTGGCAGAGTAGCGGAAGCTGACATTCTGGAAGTCGATAGAGCCGTCCTTAACCTCGGCCACAGGCTCAGCGGCCTGCTGCATATCCGGCTCCTCTGTCAAAAGCTCATAGCAGCGCTTCATAGGCGTGCGGCTCATGGTGAGCATAACGAACACCATGCTTACCATCATCAGGGAAGAAAGTATCTGGGTGGTGTAGGTGAACATGATGCTTAATTGGCCGGTGGTCAGCTCATTGGATACTACCAAATGAGCGCCAATCCAGGAAATGGCAATCATACAGCCATATACGCAAAACTGCATAATCGGGCCATTGAGGGCCATAATCCGTTCTGCCTTGCAGAAATCCCGGTAAATAGAGCCGGAAACATCGGTAAATTTCTCCGTTTCCTTTTCTTCCCGGACAAAGGCCTTGACCACCCGGATGCCCCGGACATTTTCCTGAACTACGTTGTTCAGCTTATCGTAAGTCTTGAACACCCGGTCAAAGATTTTGAATACCATAGGCACTAACATAACAAGGGCGAAGATCAAGATGGGCAGAGCCACACAGTACACCAGGCTCAGCTTCATATTGATGGTCATAGCAGAGCCCAGGGACAGTATCAGCATCATGGGGCTGCGGATGGCCATACGGATCATCATCTGGAAGGTCATTTGCAGGTTGGCAACATCCGAGGTCAGCCGGGTGACGATGGATGCGGTGGAGAATTTGTCGATGTTTTGAAAACCGAAGTTCTGCACATGGTGATACATATCGTGGCGCAGGTTCTTGGCAAAGCCGGTGCCTGCCCGGGAAGCAAACCGGGCGCTGAGCACACCAAAGCCCAGGGATGCTAAGGCCAGGCATATGAGCATAATGGAACGCTGAACTACATAAGCGGTGTTTTGCAGAGAAATGCCATAGTCATAAAGATCACCCATCACCCGGGGGATCATTACTTCCATTGCCACCTCGCCGATCATACAAATGGGGCTTAAGAGGGCTGCCCATTTATATTCCCGGATACTTCGGGCAAGTCGTCTAATCATAGGTAAACCTTACCTCCTTGGGAGCATACATTATTTAGTTATTTTACCACATTCCCACGGGAATGCAATATAACAGGAAAAAAGTTTACAAATGGAATTTGCCCACCGCCAAAGCAGTGGGCAAATTCCATAAGGGATTAAAAAAGAAGAGAGGTAGAAAAGAGAATTGTTTTTGAAAAGGCCGCGCATAACAGCATTGCGCTGCCTTTCTGTTATTAAGATACCTGCCGAATTTGAACAGCAAATAACAAGAATAAAAACAAAATGCAACGATTTTGTGAACAAAAAATCCAAAGCGGACAAAGCCACTTTGGATTTAATGATTATTCTACAATGTGTGCGCCCTTGAAATCGATATGCAGCGGAATCATCTGCCAGTTGGCTGTTGTAACCGAAGCCAACTTTTTGCCCAGCTTTTCCTCCAGCTTGGGATCCATGGTAATGCACAGGAGCGTGGGACCTGCGCCGCTGATGCAAAATGCCGCGCCGGCGGTGCGCACCAGGCTTTCGATGGCTTCATAGTCCCCAATGAGCTTTTTGCGGTAAGGCTGGTGCAGCTTATCCTGCATAGCGTTCCGCAGCAGCTTTTCATCACCCAGCTCCAGGGCTTTGAGCACCATAGCGCCGTGGGAGATATTATATACCGCGTCGGCTCTGGGAACTTCCGTGGGCAGCACGGAGCGGGCAAAGGTGGTGGCAATTTCAAAATCCGGCACCAACGCCAAAAATTCCCAGTCCTTATGCAGGGGGAAATTCACGGTAACCGGCAGGCCGTTATCCACCATAGATGCGGTCAGGCCGCCGAAGAAGGCAGGGGCTAAGTTGTCGGGGTGGCCTTTCATGGGGTTGGTGATGTTCAACAGGCCCTGGGTGGACAGCTTGTTACCCCGGAGCACATTGGCACCCATCGCGCCGGCAACCAGCAGAGCAGCAGAAGAGCCAAGACCACGACCAATGGGAATTTGGGCGTTGATATGGATTTTCACGCCCCGCACTTCCTCGCTTAAGGAAGCAAGCACCGCGCAGTAGGACACATAGGCCAGGTTATCAGGGCCCGTATATTCTTCTTCGCAGCCGGTAATTTCCAGCCCGCTTTCTGTTTCTTCGAAGGTCACATCGGTATAAAGGCTCAGGGCGCAGCCAAAGGCATCGAAACCCGGGCCTAAGTTGGCTGTGGTGGCAGGTACGCGAATGGTAACTTTATTCATATCTATCATCCTATCTTTCTATGTTTTGGACAAACTGCAGCATTTCTTCTTTGCCAATCACACTGTTATGCAGCCGCTTTTTCTCCTGCAGACCGGTGAGGTTTTTCGGAATGGGAACGCCGGTAAGCGCCTGCAGCCGCTCCATTTGCATAAATTCATCGGTAAGCGTATTTTCTTCCAGGCTGGAAAGCACCGCTGCCGGGAACTTATAGGGCGAAGCTGTGGAGAGCACCACCATAGGTGCAGTATCGCCTGTCTTAGCGGTGTATTCTTCCGCCACTGCCCATGCTGTGGCGGTATGGGTATCACACAGATAACCCATATCCCAAGCTCTGCTGATGGCTTTCTTTGCACCTTCATCATCGCAGCAGCCGGCATAGAACTGACTTTGGATATCCTTAAGCAGCTTTTCCGGTACAGTATAATGCCCTTCTGTGTTCAGCTGGCTCATCAGCGTTGCCACCAGCTGCGTATCCTCACTTACCAGGTACAAAAGCCGTTCCAAATTAGAGGAGACCAAAATATCCATGGAAGGAGAAACGGTCTTATGTAAGGGACGGCGGCGGTCATAAACACCTGTGTTGATAAAGTCTGTCAGTACATTGTTGGCATTGGAAGCGCACAGCAGCGTTCCCACGGGAAGCCCTAACTTTTTGGCAAGAAAACCTGCTAAAATATCGCCGAAATTGCCGGTAGGCACACAGAAATTCACCTTGTCGCCAAAGGAAATTCTGCCGGCATCCATTAAATCTTTATATGCCTTAAAATAATAAGTAATCTGAGGGGCAAGCCGGCCGATATTGATGGAATTTGCGGTGGAAACCTGACTCTTTGACCCGGGCAAACGGCCATTTTGCGCCATGGCAAACAGATTCTTCACACCGGTTTGGGCATCGTCAAAATTGCCCCGGACGGCGCACACCGCCACATTGCTGCCCTCCTGGGTCACCATCTGGGCCTGCTGCACTTTGGAAACACCGCCGTCAGGATAAAAAACGCAAATTCTTACGCCATTAACATCCTTAAAGCCTTCCAATGCTGCCTTGCCGGTATCACCGGAGGTGGCAGTGAGAATCAGGATGTCCTCCTGCATACCCTTTTGCCTTTTGGCCTGGGTCAGCAGCTGGGGCAGCATACACAGGGCAACATCCTTGAAAGCAGAGGTGGGTCCGTGGAACAGCTCCAGCACCGTAAAAGGCCCGGCCTGCACCGTGGGGGTCAGATCCGGGGCAGAAAACTTTCCCCGGTATGCATTTTCCACCAGCGTATCCATATTGTGGATATCCGGCAGCATGGTCTTCAAAATGAACTTTGCCATGCCCATGGCATCCTGCTTCAGCACTTCCTGAACATCCAACTCAGGCAGCACCTGCGGCACATATAAACCGCCGTCAGGAGCTAAGCCTTCCAAAACCGCCTGGGCGCTATCGGCGCGTAATGCGGCACTCCTTGTAGAATGATAGATCATTTTTGCACAAAATCCCCCTGCATTTTACTGTTTAGCTTGTGTGGAGCAACTATTGCTTTTTCATTTGGTATATGATATACTGTTTTCACCGAAAAAGCAAGTGTTTCCCGCAGGAAAGCAGTCTTTTTCGTCATTTGCAGAGCAGGAGGTTTTTTTATGCGAATCGGACTTCTGGGCTTCGGCACAGTGGGCAAAGGTGTATATGAGCTCACATCCGCCAGGCCGGATATGCAGGTGGTGCGTGTGCTCTGCCGCAGGGAGCTTACCCTACCGGATGCCCAGGTTACCCACGATTTTGAAGACATCCTGAATGACTCCACCATCGACACAGTGGTTGAAGCCATCGGCGGTCTGCACCCGTCTCGGGAATATGTGCTGGCTGCCCTGGAAGCAGGTAAAAATGTTGTCACGGCCAATAAGGCGCTGGTTGCCACCTATTATGACGAGCTGCTGCCCCTTGCCGAGCGCAAGGGCCTATATTTCCGCTGCACCGCATCCGTCGGTGGCGGCATCGGCTGGCTCAGTGAGCTGGAACGGGTGCGCCGGATTGAAACGGTGCGTCAGGTTGGCGGTATTATGAACGGCACCTGCAACTATATTTTAGATGCTATGACCCGTATGGGTTTGAGCTATGATGAGGCTCTGTCCCAGGCCCAGGCCTTGGGCTATGCAGAGGCAGACCCCTCCACCGATGTGGACGGCATTGACACTTGGCATAAGCTGATTGTATCTGCAAACATTGGCTTTGGCGTCAGCCTGGATATTAAAGGCATCCCGGTGGCAGGCATCCGGAACATCCGGGCGGAGGATGTGGAGCAATTTAAGGCCCACAAAATGGTTTGCAAGCTGATGTCCACCGCCAAGTACCGGGACGGCTCTGTTAAGGCTTATGTGCAGCCCACCTTAGTCCCCTTCAGTGACCCGGAGGCCAATGTTCCCACCAACTATAACCTCATTACCCTGGTTGGCAATACCTCTGGCCGGCAGAGCTTTTTTGGTCAGGGCGCAGGCCGCTATCCCACTGCATACAATGTAGTGCAAGACTGTGTGGATTTCTTAAATGGCCACGGCTTCTATTGCCGCTACGGCAAAAAGGTGACGGTGATTAATAACAATAAGCTTTCTTACTATGTAAGCGCCCATTGCGACCCATGGCTGGAAAAGCACGGTGTGCTCTCCTGGGGTCACGCAACCGTTACCGAGCCCGTATCTGTACACGATATGCACCAATGGCTCAAAAGCCATCCGGAGGCCTTTGTCGCAGCCCTGCCCACAGGGTCGGCAGGCTAAGCTCCGGAGGAAGGAAGGTACATTATGCTGAAAGTAACTAAATTTGGCGGCTCCTCTATGGCGGATGCCGGACAGTACCGCAAAATTCGCGATATTTTGCTTGCCGATCCCGCCCGTAAGGTGGTAATCGTTTCTGCCGCCGGTAAGCGCTTTAAGGACGACCATAAAATCACAGACCTTTTGTATCTGTGCTATGCCCACACCCAATACGGTGTGGACTGTGACCCGGTTTTTGACCGCATCACCTCCCGTTATCTTGAAATCCGGGATGAGCTGGGTATCAATCTGGACCTGGAAATGGAATTTGCCGCTCTTAAGCAGCGTCTTGATGCCAAGGCAGTTACCCAGGATGAGCTTGCCAGCCGGGGTGAATATTTCTCCGCCAAGCTGATGGCAGCCTTTTTGGGCTTCCAGTTTGTAGATGCCACCGATTGGGTCAAGTTTAAGATTGACGGCTCTGTGGATCAGGAAACTTCCTATGCTGCCCTGCGCTCCTTAGTTACCGGTCAGGGTGTTGTTATCCCTGGTTTTTACGGTCTGATGCCCGATGGCCACATTCGCACCTTCTCCCGTGGCGGCTCGGATATCACCGGCGCTTTGGCTGCCGCTGCGTTGAACGCAGATATTTACGAAAACTGGACGGATGTTTCCGGTATTCTGATGGCTGACCCCCGCATTGTGGATAATCCCCAGGCCATCCCTGAGGTTACTTATGACGAGCTGCGTGAATTAAGCTACAGCGGCGCTCAGGTGCTCCACGAAGGCACAATTTTCCCTGTGCGGGAAAAGAACATCCCTTTGAACATCCGCAACACCAACGCTCCCAATGACCCCGGCACCATGATTCGCGAAAGCTTTGACACCGATGCTGACCCGAACCGCTTTATTACCGGCATCACCGGCAAAAAGGACTTTACCATTATTTCTATGTCCAAACGGGGTATGAGCAACGAGGTGGGTGTGCTGTGGAAAATGCTCACCATTTTGGAACGGCACAATATTTCTATCGACTATGCCCCCAACGGCATCGATAATGTTTCCGTTGTTATGTCAACCGAATCCATCGCTCCCTGCCTGTATGCGGTCTTAGGTGAGATTCAGCAGGAGCTGCACCCCGATTCCCTGCAGGTCCATGACCAAATTGCCGTGGTTGCCGCTGTAGGCCGCCGGATGGCATTCCGTCCCGGTATTTCCGGCAAGGTGTTTGCCGCTCTGGGTAAGGCCGGCATCAACATCCGTATGATCAATCAGGGCCCGGATGAACTGAACATCATTTTCGGCGTGGATAACCGGGATTTTGCCGAGGCAATCCGCGTGCTGTATAACAGCTTTGTAAAATAATTTCCCCTGGAGGCTGAACTATGAAAACCTATACTGTTGCTGTTCTGGGCGCCACCGGCGCTGTGGGACAGGAAATGATCAACATTTTGCAGGAGCGGAATTTTCCTGTAGGAAAGCTCATCCCTCTGGCAAGCGCCCGTTCTGCCGGCAAGACCCTTAAGTTTAAGGGCGAGGATGTAACCATCCAGCTTGCCTGCGACGAAGCCTTTGAAGGCGTGGATATCGTGCTGGGCGCCGCTGAGAACGACATTGCCAAGCGCTTTGCCCCTGCCATCGTTAAGGCCGGTGCGGTGTTTGTGGATAATTCTTCCGCTTTCCGCATGGACCCCAATGTTCCCCTCATCGTTCCTGAGGTTAACCCCGAGGACGCCAAAAACCACAAGGGCATCCTCTCCAACCCCAATTGCTCCACCATCATTACGGTCACCGCCGTTAATGCCTTAAATTCCATCGCCCCCATCCGCACCATGACTGCTTCTACCTATCAGGCAGTATCCGGTGCAGGCGCAGAGGGTCCTGTGGAGCTGATGAACGAGGTGGAAGCCCTCCGCAACGGCGAAGCCTACGAGCCCAAGGTGTTCTCCTACCAGATTGCCTACAACCTGATTCCCCAAATCGGCGGCGAGCAGTACGAGGGCTACACCAGCGAAGAAATGAAAATGCAGAACGAAGGCCGCAAGATTATGCACCTGCCGGAATTAAAGGTAAGCTGCACCTGCGTCCGTGTGCCGGTTGTTCGCTCTCACTCCATTTCTGTGAGCCTGCACTTTGATAAGCCTGTTTCCGTGGAGGCTGCCCGGGAAGTAATTGCCAAGGCCCCCGGCTGTAAGCTGGTTGACGACCTTGCCAATAAGCAGTACCCCATGCCTTTGGAAACCAGCGGCCAGGATATTGTTTATGTGGGCCGCATCCGTCCGGACCTGACTGATGATAACGGCCTGTGCCTGTGGTGCTGCGGTGACCAGGTCCGTAAGGGCGCTGCCACCAACTGTATTCAGATTGCAGAGCTGCTCATTAAATAAATAGCACGAAATAAGGGCAAGTGGAATTTTCCACTTGCCCTTTTGGTTTATTCTACTTCGGAAAGCTCTACGGTGAGTTCCTTTTTGGGGATGAGGAAATGCCGGGTGGCGAACAGGCCTGCGATACAGGCAATGGAGCAAACATTGCTGATGGGGTCGTTGTGGCTGAGAATGACTTGCCGCGCCATGGCAACGATAAGCACCTCAATGGTGTTTGCCGGGGTCATATCCAAAAGCATACGAACAAACTCCAGACCCACAACCAGGGTCAGCACGTTGTGCAGGTATGTATCCACTGTGGCAAAATAATCGGGCACGGTGAACATTTTGTAGATCTCGTAGCCCAGCATACCCAGCAGGATAATCAGGGTGATTACGGCAATGATGCGCTCGATGATGTGCAGAATCTTGTGCATAAGAGTTTCGTGTTTGGTTTTCATAGGCATGCTCCTTAATCTTGTGTTAAGCCGGTGTTGTTTTTTGGCTTTTTCTGCTGATTCATCCAAATTTTCATTACCAGCTTATGGGGCAGCAGCTTCACAAGCCGTACCTGGTTGCGCACCGGCAGGCCGTGAATGGATACATCCTTTTTGGTTTTATACAAATCCTTAAGGCCGGTAGCCACCACTGCGTCGGCTTCATAAAGCCGGTCAAAATACTGCACATCGGAAACACTGGTCTGCATAGCGTGGTTAAAAAACTCTGTCTTGACCCAGCCGGGATTCATAGCCATCATCCGGATACCTGTACCCTTTAATTCTGCGTTCATTGCCCGGCTATAGCTGAGCACAAAGCTTTTGGTTGCGCCGTAGGTGGTGATAAAGGGAACCGGTTGGAAGGCAGAAAGGCTGTCCAGCTGCAGAATGTGGCTGCCCGGGTGCATAAAGGGAAGTACGATACGGGTCATAGCTACCAAGGCTTTGCAGTTTAGGTCGATCATTCGCAATTCGTCTTGCAGGGGAATTTTCTCAAAACGACCGAATTTGCCGAAGCCGGAGGCGTTTACCAGCAGCTTTACATCCGGCTGCTCTTTTTCTAAAAGGGAAGAGAGGGTATCGAAACTTTCCTGGGCGCACAGATCCAGGGGAATGGGACGGACGAAAACCGGGCAGATGGCTTGTAAATCCTTCAAATGCTGCTCTCGTCTTGCGATGGCCCAAACTTCGTCTACGGTAACATACTGGGAAAACTGTCTAACAAATTCTTTGCCCATGCCGGAGCTTGCGCCGGTGATAATGGCGATCTTCATAAGTTTTCTCCTTCCAAAAGTGTTTTGGCCTTTTCTAAAAGGGCCGCTTTGTCGTTGGGGAGCTTGTTTTCACTTACAAGCTCCAACAGGCTATTTAAGCATTGGCCGATTTTAGGGCCGGGTTCAAAGCCCAATGCAATGAAATCCTGACCATTCACCGCCAGGTCCTTTATGTGCAGGCAGGTATTTTCTGCTATAATTTCGTCCAAAATGGCCGAAACTGTATCCAGGTCAATTTCATCCGGGTCGGGCCTTATGCCCTTGCCTGCCTGGTCTGCCTTTTGCAGAGCAATGAGATCACGCAAATTGTCAGGCCCGTATTTTCGCAGGCGGCGGGTAAGCTGCTGCTTGTCCGCTTCCAACAGGAGCATATGGTTTTCTACTAAGAAGCATACCCGGTCCCGCAGGGCAGTGGGAGCTTTTAACCGCCGCATCACATCGTCGGCAATCACACCGCTTTCCCGGGCGTGGTCATAAAAGTGCCCCCGGCCGTTTTCATCTTGGGTGAACACTTGGGGTTTGCCGGTGTCGTGGAGCAGGGCGGCCCACCGCAGCGCCAAATCCTGCGGCGTGTTTTGCACCACATAGGCGGTATGCACATACACATCATAGGCGTGGTGGGGAGAATGCTGGTTAAAGCCCATCATAGGCTTCAGCTCCGGCAACACCTGGGCAAATATGGGGGCATATTGACACATTGCCTGGGTATTGAGTAAGGGCAGGATTTTGCAAAGCTCGTCAAAAATCCGTTCCGCAGCCAGAGCGCTCATTTGCCCCCGGAGCTTTTTCATAGCCGTCAGGGTGCGTTTTTCCGGTGTCAGGGAAAACCGCAGGGCAAACCGCACGCCGCGCAATATCCGCAGGGCATCCTCCTGGAATCGGGCCATGGGGTCGCCCACTGCCCGCAGGGTTTTTTCTGCCAGGTCACGGATGCCCCCAAAGGGATCAGCAAAGCCTTCATCCGGGTTATAGGCAATGGCATTTACCGTAAAATCCCGGCGGCGCAGGTCTTCATCAAGGTCGGTGACGAATTTCACCCAATCGGGGTGGCGGTTATCCTGATAGCCGCCCTCAGTGCGGAAAGTGGTAATTTCTATCACCTGATGATCCATCACCACGCCAATGGTGCCGTGCTTTTCACCGCTGCGCACCAGATTGTATTCGCCGAAAATTTGGCAAAGCTCCTGGGGGGTGGCATCGGTGCAAAGGTCAAAATCATGGGGTGGGATGCCCAGAATGTGGTCCCGTACGCAGCCGCCAACCAGGTAGCCCCGGTGACCGGCCTGGTTGAGCATAGTCAGGCATTGGACGATGGAAGATGGCAGCTCCATGGGCTTAAGCTGGGGCTTATACAGCAGGCTGTCAAAGGAGCAAAGCACCCAAAAGCCCAAAAGCAGGTGGGGAACGCTGTGGCTGCACAGGCAGGTGAAAATAGCAAGCAGACCGGAAAACACCGTCCATCGGCAGCTTTCATCACCTAAGGCAAGGCTGCAGTAGCGGTAGCTATAAAGCATAAGGGAAATTGCGGAGGCTATGGGGAACGCAAAGTCCAAGAATTGGGTTTGGGTGACCCACTGGCTGTGCTGGGATATGGGGTAGAGCATAAAGAACAGGGTGAGGGCCATATACAGGATAAAAGGCGCAGGTTTGCCGGCATAGCGGCAATAGCCGATAACCAGGAAGCTGCCTGCAGACAGCAGGCACAGCAGCTGGGTCAGCTTGGCAATGAGGTCGCCTGCCCAGTGGCCGGTGAAGAAAATAATCAAAAGTCCAGCGGCGGCAACGGCGGCGCCCAGGGCGTCCACTAAGGAGGCGCTTTTTTGCACAAAGCGGCTCTTGCTCTTTTGCAAAAAGAGGGCAGCAACGCAGCCTGCAAGGGCCACAAGACCCAGCACCCATAGTGCCGTGGCTGCCGGGTGGCCTGCAGGGAAAAGCCCACGGCTATCCCGGGAAGAAAAGAGCCAGATATTCAAGACAGCGCCCAAAGTACCTGCGGCAAATGCGCCCAAGGCAAGGGCAGAGGGCTGGGGTGTTCGTTTCATAGAATTGACCTCCCGGTCATAAGAATGCAATCAGCCACAAAAGTCCGGCAATCACCGGCTGATGGAGCAAATATATGGCCAGCGCGTGCTGTCCGCAGAAGCGAAGCCCTGCAATCAGGGGCGCGCCGGGGTTAACCTTTGGAAACAGGGTAACTTTTTTGGCATACAGGAGCTTTCCCAAAGCGCTGCCTGAAAGAAAATAGCCCAAATTGGGGAGCAGGGGAAAATAGTCGGAAGAGGCAAAGCCATTGGGCGGCAGCCCCAGGGGCATAAGCGCCCAAGAGCCGGGCAGGCTGCTTTGGGACAGCCAAAGACCAAAGCCGATAAGGGCAGCGCCCAACAGAAGCAGCAGCCTGCCGGAAAGATACCGGAAAACCGGCCACAGGAGCATACAGAATCCCAAACAATGGAGCACGCCAAAATAAATAATCAGGCTTTTGGGGGCAAAATCCAAAGCGTATAAAAGCCAGGTAGCTGCAGAGCATACAGCTCCCCCAACAAGGACCGTCAGCCCCCGGCGTACCGGGTGGCTGCCCAGGGTGGCGCTGATGCCGGAAATAACAAAAAACAAAGTGCCGCCCCAGCTTAGCGCAAACTGAAAAAGGCCGTTATTCTTAAGGGCGGCAAAGCCGTAGCCTGTCATCAGGTCATATAATAGGTGCACGACCACCATAGCTAAAACGCAAAGGCCGCGAAGGGCATCAATTTCCCAAATGCGCGTTTTCATTGCCTGCCCTCCAGCTTCCGGTAATCGGTTTTCCCCAGGGCGGTTTTTGGCAGGGCGTCGGTAAAGATAATTTCCCGGGGCAAAGCATAGGCGGCAATGTGCTGGGCGCAGTGGTTAAAAAGCTCCTTGCGGATGGCTTCATCCGGCGTGAAGCCGGGCTTCAATATCACATAGGCTTGGGGAACTTGTCCCCGTTTTGGGTCGGCTATGCCCACCACGCAGGCATTACTCACCTTTGGGTGCAGCTGCAGCGCCTGCTCTAACTGACAGGGATAGATGTTATAGCCGTTGCATACAAGCATCCGCTTCAGCCGCTGATGGAAATAAACAAAGCCATCTTCGTCCATATGCCCCAGGTCACCGGTATGCAGCCAGAGCCTGCCGTCCGGGTGGGTTTGCAGCACTTGGGCAGTTTCCTCCGGGCAATTCAGGTAGCCCTGCATCACCGTCTGACCGCTGATGCAAATTTCCCCCAGCTGGCCGGGAGCGGCTTCCTTGTGGCTTTGGGGGCAGAAAATGCGGTAAAGGGTGCTATCAAAGGGGCGGCCCACAGAGCCGGTGCGGCTGGCTGCCGGTGGCTCCAAGCAGGTGGCGCTGACGCATTCGGTAAGCCCATAGCCCTGCCGAAGCCGGGCGGTGGAGCCGTGGTCCTGCAAAAAGCGGTCCACCCGGTTTTTTAGGTCCGGGGTCAGGGTATCGCCGCCACAGAACACACCCAAAACGCAGCTTAAATCCGCCTTTTTAAGACCCGGCAGGTCCGTTAAGGCTTCAAAGAATTGGGGTACGCCGGGAATTACATGGGGCGTTTGCTTCTTGAGTATGCCAGTCAGGGCCTTGGCATTAAAACGGGGCATCAGGATGCACTGAGCGCCCACACTCAAAGGGGTGTGGATCCCCAGGCCCAGGCCGAAGCCGTGAAACAGGGGCATCAAAGAGAGCATCCGCTTGCCTGCAAAATCCGAAAAGCCGCAGGCCTTTACGGTTTGGGCGGCCAAAGCGTTAAAATTCAGGTTGGTGAGCATTACGCCTTTGGGCTTTCCGGTGGTGCCGCCGGAATATAAAATGGCGGCCAGGTCCTGCCCCCGTCCGGTATCTATAGGCAGGGGCTTGCCCTTTCCCAGCTGCAGTACCGCTTCCCAGGGGATGTGTCCATAGGCAGGCAGGTGAGGCACTTGCCGGGCTTGCTTGCTTAGGGGGTATAACAGCCGCTTGGCAGCAGGCAGGTCATATTTTATGTGGGCAGTGAGCACAGTGCAGGGAAAGGTGAGCCGCTGGGTGGCTTCCAAAACCCGGTCATAAAGCCCGGTTAGAGTCAGCACCAGCTTGCTTTGGGAAATGTCCAAAAAAAGGCGAAGCTCCTCAGGGGAAGACAGGGGATGAATCATATTGGCTACCGCGCCAATGCGGTTTGCGGCATAAAAGCACACAATGGCCTGGGGCATATTGGGCATACAGATGCTCACCCGGTCACCCTTGCCGATGCCCAGAGCAGCAAGCCCCCGGGCAGCCCGGTCAATTTGCTCCAAAAGGGTTTGATAGGAGATTTTACTTCCTTCAAAGCTGCAGGCCAAGGCTCTGGGGTGGCGGTTTGCTGCCTCCTGCAAAAGCCGGTGCATAGAGACATCCGGGTAGGTTGATTGGTACATAAGCGTCTATCCTTTCATAAAGCAAGACAGTTATGTACTTTATTTTACTCAATTATAGCAAGAATTTACTGTAAAATCCACCCCTTATAAAAAAATACCCCTTGTTTCTTTTCCGGTTTAGCGGTATAATAACATGAACTTTAGTATCCTCCCGGAGGTTATATGCTAATAGGAATCCTTGTTACTGTGTCTGCCCTTGTGGGTACCGGGCTTTGCCTGATGCAATGCGCGGTGCATGGTTTGGGCTATTTATGGGTGCTTCCAGCAGCCTTTGCCGTCACCTTTTTGGCCCTGGCGCTGACGGTGTTTTTGGTGCTGTGGATATCCTGCCTGTTTGTGCGGCTGGATAAGCCCCAAGAAAAAGAAAGTAAATATTATCGCTTTTTGGTGCGGATGCTGATGCCTGCCGCCCTTTCCATTCTGCAGGTCAGGATGCACACCCAGGGTTTGGAAAAGACACCTAAGCAGGGTAAGTTCCTGCTGGTGTGCAATCACCTGAGCCTGGTAGACCCTTTGGTGCTGCTGCGGTATTTCCCGAAAAATCATTTGGCCTTTATCTCTAAACGGGAGAACAGCAGTATGTTTCTGGTGGGCAAGCTGATGCACAAGATTATGTGCCAGCCCATCAACCGGGAAAATGACCGGGAGGCACTGAAAACCATTTTGAAATGTGTGGAGCTTATTGCGGGCGATGAGGTAAGCATCGGTGTGTTCCCGGAGGGCTATATCCGGGGGGATAATCTGATGCACCCGTTCCGCAACGGTGTGTTCAAAATAGCCCAAAAGACCGGTGTTCCCATTGTGATTTGCACATTGCGCAATCCCCAGCATGTGTTCCAAAATGCAGCCCGGCTTAAACCTACTGATGTGCACCTGCATTTGGTGGATGTGATTGCGCCGGAAAGCTATGCCGGTATGAATGCCACGGCCATTGGCAATATGGTGTATGAAAAAATGGCTGCTGACCTGGGCCCGGAGCTTACCTGGCAGCCTGAAGAAGAGAACTAACCTTTTAGGAGGAAGAAGAAATGAAAAACAGCGAAAAAACACTGGATATGATTGTAAATCTCTGCAAGAGCAGAGGCTTTGTTTACGCAGGCTCCGAAATTTACGGCGGCCTGGCCAACTCCTGGGACTACGGTCCTTTGGGCGTGGAATTTAAAAACAATGTGAAAAAGGCCTGGCTTAAGAAATTTGTGCAGGAATCGGATTATAATGTAGGCCTGGACGCTGCCATTATTATGAATCCTACTACCTGGGTCACCACCGGCCACGTGGGCTCTTTCTCTGATCCTCTGGTTGACTGCAAGGGCTGTGGCTCCCGACAGCGGGCTGACCAGCTGATTGCCGCTTCCGAATCCGGCAAGCTGGTAAATGTGGATGCAATGGATACCAAGCAGATGAATGCTTTTATTGAAGAGCACGAGGATGTGGTTTGCCCCAACTGCGGCAAGCACCACTTTACCTCCATCCGGAATTTTAACCTGATGTTCCAGACCAAAATCGGTGTCACCGAGGATTCTTCCTCCATCGCATATCTGCGTCCGGAAACTGCCCAAGGTATTTTTGTCAACTTCGATAACATTCAGCGTACCACCCGTAAGAAGCTGCCCTTTGGCGTGTGCCAGGTAGGTAAGGCCTTCCGTAATGAGATTACCCCGGGCAACTTTACCTTCCGTACCCGTGAGTTTGAACAGATGGAATGTGAGTTCTTCTGCCAGCCCGGTACGGACCTGGAATGGTTTGCTTACTGGAAGGATTTCTGCAAGAACTGGCTGATCAGCCTGGGCATTAAGGAAGATAGCCTGCGCCTGCGGGATCACGATCCTGCTGAGCTGGCCTTCTATTCCCGGGCTACCACCGATATTGAGTATCAGTTCCCCTTCGGCTCTGGCTGGGGTGAGCTGTGGGGCATTGCTGACCGTACGGATTATGATCTGGGTCGTCACCAAGAGGCTTCCGGCAAAAAGCTGACCTATTTCGATCAGGACCGCAATGAGCATTACATTCCTTATGTCATTGAGCCCAGCCTGGGCTGCGACCGTGTGGCGCTGGCATTTTTGTGCGAGGCTTATGACGAGGAGGTAGTGGGTCAGGATAAAAACGGCAAGGACGATGTGCGTACTGTGCTGCGTCTGCATCCCTACCTTGCTCCCTTCAAGGCAGCTATCCTGCCCCTTAGCAAGAAGCTTAGTCCCAAGGCAGAGGAAATCTATCAGCAGCTGCGTAAGGACTTTATGGTGGACTTTGACGATGCCGGCTCCATCGGCAAGCGTTACCGCCGGGAAGATGAAATCGGCACGCCCCTTTGCATCACCGTGGACTTCCAGACCGTGGGCGATGAGAACACGCCTGCAGATAACTGCGTTACTGTTCGCCATAGAGATACCATGGAGCAGGTGCGTATTCCCATTGCAGAGCTGAAAAATTACATTGCAGAATATTGTAAATTCTAAGTTTAATGCCCGGGCGATACCGCCCGGGCATAAATTGTGCGTTATAAATGTTTTACCCACAATATACAGATAGCTGCCAAAAAACCGACCTGTTTTTCTAAAAAAGCTTCGTCTTTGAGCCGTTGCGTGTTGGAAAAAGCTATGATATAATAATTTTACTTTTGTAAAAGGGGAGGATGCGCCGTGAACAGCACCCAGTGCAACATTGAGCAAAAAGATGTACATAAGCTGCTTTCCGCTGCCAGCGGTGATGCGGCGCTTTTATACCTGTATCTGCAAAGCGGCAATGATATTAACCGGGCTGAGGAGCAGCTGCGCCTGAGCCAAAGCCGCATCCAGTGCGCCGGAGCTACCTTGCGGCAGTTGGGTCTTTGGCAGGAGGAAAAGCTGCCCAGTATGGTGGTGGGGGAGCGCCCTCAGTATACCGAAAAGGATGTCACTGCCGCCATGGAGCAGGATATGAGCTTCCGTTCCCTGTATGAAGAGGTGCAGCGGCAGCTGGGCCGGTCCATGACCACGGAGGAGCTGAAGATTCTCTTAGGCTTTGTCCGGTATTTGGGGCTTCCCACCGATGTGATTTTTGTGCTGATTTGCTATTGCCGTGACAGAGCCCGGCAAAAAGGCAGCCTGCGCAATCCTTCCTTGCGGAGTATCGAAAAGGAGGCCTATGCCTGGGCTGAGCAGGGTATCGATACCTTGGAGGAGGCAGTTGTCTATATTCAGAGCCAAAATGTCCGCAGAAGCCGTATTGGCAAAATTATGGAAATTCTGCAGATTCGCGGCAGAACCCTTACCCAGGCTGAGGAGCGCTATGCCCAGCAGTGGATTGATATGGGCTTTGCAGACGATGCGCTGGCCCTGGCCCATGAGAAAACCTGCCTGAACACAGGCGGTATGAACTGGCCGTATATGCACAAGATTCTCAATCGCTGGCACGGCTGTGGCTTCACCAATGCCCAGCAGGTGAAAGCAGGGGATAAAAAGTCTGGGCCTAAGGGCGCAAGCGGCCAGTTGGGCCAGGCAGAGCTGGATGCAATCCGGCGTGTACTTAAGGAGGATTAACAGGTGGCATACAGCGCGAAGGTAATTGCCCAGGCCCGGCAGCGGCTTGAGCAGGAAAATAACAATAAAAAGCAGGCATACTATGCCCGTCAGGAGCAGGCTTATGCAAAGCTGCCCCGGGTGCGGCAGATTGATTTGCAGCTGTTTCGCAATATGAGTCAGGCAGTGCAGTGCGCTTTGCGTCCGGATGCAGACCCGGTGGGTGTGCTCAGCGCTTGCCGGCAGGAAAATGAGCAGCTGCAGGCAGAAAAAGATGCTCTGGTGACGGAGGCCTTTGGCCCGGGCTACCTGCAGGACCCTGTTTGCCCCAATTGCGGAGGCCAGGGTTATATTGGCAGAACGATGTGCCACTGCCTGGAGGCCATGTGCCGCCGGGAACAGATGGATATGCTCCTGTCCCTGGGTTGCGGCAGCGGCAATTTTAAGGATTTTCGCCTGGAGTATTATCCGGAGCGCATTGACCCTAATTTCGGTGCCAGTCCCCGGGCAATTATGGAACAGAATTTGAAGCTCAGCCGCCGCTTTGCCGATAAGTTCACCGGTGGCAACCTGCTGCTTACCGGCGGCACCGGTCTGGGAAAGACCTTCCTATCCGCCTGTATTGCCACCCAGGTGGCCAAGCAAGGCTTCAGCGTGGCCTATGAAACCGCGGGAAACTTGTTCAACAAGCTGGAAAAGGACCGGTTTTATCCGGATGAGCAGGCTGCCCGGCAGGCGCAGGAGCTTAAAGATTGTGACCTGCTGATTATCGACGATTTGGGCACGGAGCTGCCCGGCAGCTTTGTAACGGCAGCCCTTTACAGTCTGGTCAATGACCGGATGCTGGAAAACAAAAGCACCGTAATTTCCACCAACCTGACCGTGGATGAGATTGCGCAGCGGTATAATCCGCAAATTGCCTCCCGTTTGCAGGGCGCGTTCCGTATGCTGCCCTTTGTGGGTGATGATATCCGTGTTTTGAAAAACCGGGGGTTTTAAGGCGTGAAGATTGGCATTTTATTTGATTTAGACGGCACGCTGTTGGACACCTTGGACGACCTGACCGCCGGCGTAAATTACGCTATGGAGCAGTATGGCCTGCCGTTGCGGACCAAAGAGCAGGTGCGCCGGGCCATTGGCAGCGGTGCAAAAAAGCTGATCGCCCGGTCCTTGCCCGGGTTGCCCGGTGACCCCCCTGTGGACGATGTGCTTGCCACTTATCAGGCATTTTACCGGGAAAACAGCCGGGTGCACACCTGCCCCTATGCCGGTGTGACGGAGGCTCTTGAGGAGCTGAAAAAGGACTATCCCATAGGTATTGTGTCCAACAAGCCTGACGGACCTACCAAAAGCTTGTGCGCGGACTTTTTCCCCGGTATCTATGCCCGGGGGGAAAGCGATGACTGCACCCGTAAGCCAGCCCCGGATATGCTTAATAAGACGATGCAGCTGCTGGGTGTGGATAGCTGCATTTATGTGGGCGACAGCGATGTGGATGTGCTTACTGCCCAAAATACCGGTGTGAAGTGCCTGAGTGTACTGTGGGGATTCCGGGATGAAGCCGATATCCGTCAGGCTGGCGGCGAATATTTTTGCCGGGATCCTAAGACCCTGGCAGCAACATTAAAACAAATGGTGAAGGAACTTTATGGCCAATGAATTTTATGCCCTGCTGGGCCGTATGCGCTATATCACCCGTTGGGGGCTGATGCGCAATACTTTTTCTGAAAATATCCAGGAGCATAGCCACCAGGTGGCGGTGCTTGCCCATGCTCTGGCTTTGATCCGCCGGGAGATTTTGCAGCTTCCCGGCCCGGATCCTGATAAGTGTGCCGTGGCAGCGCTGTATCACGATGCTTCGGAAATCCTTACCGGTGATATGCCTACGCCCATCAAGTATTATAACCCGGATATTAAAGCCGCCTATAAGCAGGTGGAGCATATTGCAGGCAACCGCCTGCTGGATATGCTGCCCCTTAAGCTGCGGGATAGCTATGCTTCCCTGGTGCTGGAGGAGGATGCAAGCGTGCTGCCCATTGTAAAGGCAGCGGACAAGCTCTCTGCCCACATTAAGTGCCTGGAAGAGCAAAAGGCAGGCAACACCGAGTTCGACTCGGCCACAGAGCAGACCCGCAAGGCGCTCAAAGAAATGAAAATGCCGGAGCTTGATTGGTTTATTCAAGAGTGTTTGCCGGCTTTTAGCTTGAATTTGGATCAGCTTTGACAAAACCTGCCTTGACGGCAAAATAAAAATGTGCTATGATTATCACCGCACCATTCCTGCCGGTATGGCCACGAGCCCGAGCGCTGCCGGTGGCAGGAGGAGCGAGGGCGCAGTGAGTGCCGCGGTCGGCAGGGAGCAAGCCTGCTTCGTCAGGCGCAGCTACCGCCGGGTACCGCAAACGGACACGAGCTTGCCCGCCGCCGGGGGCGGAGTCAAGGGCAAGCGCAGTGAGTGCCGGGGTCGATAGCTGACGCAGCCGCACCGTCGGCAAGGAAGATATCGGGGACCCCAAACGGAGGAATAGGTAGACATTGCAAGTTATTTTTATTCCTGCCTGATAGAATATTAAATAATTAAATATGCCGCTGTGGCCACGAGCTTGCCCGCCGCCGGGGGCGGAGTCAAGGGCAAGCGCAGTGAGTGCCGCGGTCGGCCGGGAGCAAGCCTGCTTCGTCAGGCGCAGCTACCGCCGGGCACCGCAAACGGAGGAATAGGTAGACACAAGTATTTATTAATTGTAGTTACAATTAAAATATAATATAAATATGCCGCTGTGGTGGAATAGGTAGACACAAGGGACTTAAAATCCCTCGGAGTAAAATCCGTACCGGTTCGATTCCGGTCAGCGGCACCAAAAAGGAACGAAGCAATTGCTTCGTTCCTTTTTTATCCAAGCCGCAGGCTTGGCATATCATCACGTTCAACGTGCATATCATCGCCGTAGACGCATATCATCACGCGTAGCGTGTATCTACTGCGGCTTGATGAGATACAACACTTTGTGTTGATGATATACAATGCTTTGCATTGATGATATGCAACGGCAAGCCGTTGATTTTTTGCTTGCCGGTCGGACTCAGACAAAACAGCGGTAAACATATCATCGACAGTTGCTTTTGTTGAAAGAATATTGTATTTTATAATAATAGAGTAATTAGTGAATTTGCCGTATGGTAACTTAAAAATAAACAACAACCACGAAAGAGGTGGAATAATTAGTGAATCTTGGCGTTGTTATAACCACAGCCGTTAATGCGGTAGCTCCTATTATTTTGTTAATTTTACTGGGCCATATCCTCCGCTGCAGAAACTTTTTGACAGAAAACTTTGCTAAAATTGGCAATAGCCTGGTATTTAACCTGTGCTTACCGGCAATGCTGTTCATCAATGTATACAACATACAGGATTTAGGCACCATCCGCTGGGAATTTGTAATTTACTGCATTGGCGTAATTGCCGTACTGTTCCTTGTGGGTCTGGTCAGCGCCGTGACTACTACCGCTTTGCCTGAACGGCGTGGTGTGATTATGCAGTGTGCTTTCCGCAGTAACTTTGCCATCATCGGTTTACCCTTGGCAGCTTCTCTGGGCGGCAGTGGCGCAGAGGCCGTGGCAGCAGTGGTTTCGGCTGTTACCATACCTATGTTTAATATTTTGGCAGTGATCTCTCTTTCGGTATTTGTGGCAAAGCCTACAGGTGGTAAAACGAACGTTAAGAAGCTTTTGCTGAATATTGCAAAAAACCCTCTGATTTTTGGCGTGGTGTCAGGCCTTCTATGTTTGTTCATCCGAGCAGCCCAAGTGACCCATTTTGGTTATGTTGCATTTTCCATAAAAAACCAGCTCACATTTTTGCATACTGCTTTAAGCAATCTAAAAGCTGTGGCATCACCCCTGGCGCTGATTGTACTGGGCGCTCAGTTTGAATTTGCCGCAGTAAAGGGTCTATGGAAGGAAATTACCGTCGCTACAGCCATTCGTATTGTGGTTGCGCCGTTGCTGGGCATTGGTATGGCGGCGCTAATTAATCACTTAGTGCCAAGTCTTGGCTGGGGTGCCGATGAATACCCGGCGTTGGTTGCGCTATTTGGCGCGCCGGTGGCAGTATCCAGTGCCGTAATGGCCAAGGCCATGGATAACGATGGACAGCTGGCCACTCAGCTGGTGGTGTGGACCAGTATTGGCTCTATGTTCACCATTTTTATCACCGTTTGCCTAATGATGTTTACAGGCCTTCTAACAGTATAAAACGGGTGTTGCTTAGCAACACCCGTTTTATTTACCAAATAACCACTCTCTTGGAGGGGGCCAGGTACATACCGTCAGATTTTTTTACGTTGAAAGCGGCGTACCACTCGGGGAAGTTTCTCGGAGGCATATTGGCCCGCAGGTAGGCAGGACCGTGAACATCCACCTGCAGCAGCAGAGCGCGATATTCGTCCTTGGCCTTCTGACACCAAACCCGAGCCCAGTTGGCAAAGTACTCCTCAAAGTTAACACCTTCGGTGTTGGACATAATATCCAGAGTTACAGCCATACCGCCGTTATCCGCGATATTTTCGCTGACGGTGAATTTGCCGTTGACCTTGCCCCAGGGCAGCTCAATGCCGTCAAACTGGGCAATCATAGCCTTGACCTTTTTGTTGAACTTGCGCTCATCGGCCTTGGTCCACCAGTTGTTCAGGTTGCCCAGCTCGTCGCACTTGGCACCGTTGGAGTCAAAGGCGTGGGAAATCTCGTGGCCGATTACGGCGCCGATGCCGCCCAGGTTCTCGCTCCGGGTCTGGTTGATGGAATAGAAGGGAGCCTGCAGAATTGCGGCGGGGAAGGTAATGTCGTTTACAAAGGGGTCATAGCAGGCGTTGACCATGTGTCCGGGCATTGCCCAGTGGGTGCGGTCCACCTCTTTGCCCAGCTTGGCAAAGTTTTCTTCCATACGAATCTGCTGCAGGGAAGAGAAAGCATCAAACAGGGACTTGCTCTCATCGAACACCAGCTTGGAATAAATCTCCTCCACCCGGTCGGGGTAGCCCAGCTTCAGGCCCATTTTAGAAAGCTTCAAAATGGCCGTTTCCTTGGTGGCAGGCTCCAGAATGTCATTCGTCTCGATGCGCTTTTGATAGGTTGCTACGATTTGCTTAACGATTTCGGTGATATCCTTCTTGGCTTCCTCACCAAAGTACTTTTCACCGTAGTACAGGCCCACGGGCTCATTATACATACCGGATGAGAGCTGATAGGCAAATTTTTCGGCAGAGGTGGGGGCGGCAATGCCGGACAGGGCTCTGCGGAAAGCGCCGCCCAAATTCCGCAGCTCCTCGCTGAGCAGGGAGCAGCTGCCCATCAGGGTGGTGACATAGGCCCAGTTCTTGTAGCATTCAAAGGTATCAGCGTTAAAGATTTCCTTAAAATTCTTAAAGTAACGGGGCTCGGTGACGATAATCTCCTCAGGGATAAAGCCAAAGAGGTCGTTGAGGAGCTTCTTCAGATTCAGGGGCTTGACCATACCGGCTACTCTGCCGGTTTTCATGGGGTTGTACATCTTGGTGTACTCAGACCACTCTTCCTGGCTCTTGGCATACTGCGCAATACGGGCGTCAAAGGCCAGGGTGTCCTTCAGCAGAGCATCACAGGCTTCTTCACTGTGGCCGGCAATGGCCAGCACCTGCTTGGCAAAACCACTCCACAGGGTAAGCAGCTGCTCCTTTTGCTGCTCATTCTTATAATAAGAAACATCGGGCAGGATCACGCTGGCGCCCTGGATCATCACACAGTGGTGGGTGGTGTCCTTCATATTGGGTTCTACCATGATACTCAGGGGCAGGGCAATGCCCTTTAAGATAAGTTCCTTGGTGCGAAGGTTGAAGCTGCGCATAGTGCCCAGCTTTTTAAGGACAGCCAGATTCTTCAAGGCAGGCTTAATGCCGTGCTTTTTCTTCCGCTTTACATCCTTGGCAAGCTTAAATAGGGCGCAGGCTCTGGCCAAGTGCTCGTTGGGATAGGAATTATCCTTGCACATAGTATTGAATTCGCCAATCATCAGCTTTTCCACATCGTCGCGCAGGGCAGCAAAGCCGCCGGCAACGGGCATATCATCGGGAATTACCAGTTCCTCCAGCTTGGCCTGATTGACATAGGTATACAGATCGTCTTGAATTCTAACCTTTTCCATAATGTTCTCCTTTGTATGAAATGCAGTTGCGATAATTTAAGTATAACAAAGGGAGTTAAGCTTGTAAACACAGACAACTGGAAAAAATTGAAAAATTGGATAAAGAACGATGAAATATGCCTTGATTTACCGGGCCGAAGGTTTTATAATGAATGCAGTTTGATTTTGGCATACAGGCATTTGTGCCATAATAAAGATAGATTGGTGAGATGAATGCAAAATATAACCATGAAACGCGCAGCAATCATTGCTTTGTGCTTGCTGCTGTGCCTGACAACGGCCTGCAGCCCGGCGGATAACACACCCACCCAGGCACCTACGGGCGCGCCCACTCAGGCACCCACCGAAGTGCCTACAGATGCGCCCACTGAAGCGCCTACAGAAGCACCCACAGAAGCCCCCACGGAGGCAACGGAGCCTCCCACGGAATCCGGCGGTGAATCCGGTGACGGTGGCGGCGTGGACTACGTTGGCGGTGAGCTGGGTGATGCCGGCAATATGGGTGGCAGCGGCTATTATTATCCGGGCTATGATTTTTCTGCCGGCGCAGTGTCTAACCAGTGGTTTGATGACGTGCTGTTCATTGGCGATTCCCGTATTGAAGGTCAGCGGCTTTATGACCGGTTTCACAATGCCACATATTTCTGCAAAGCTTCTTTAAATGCAGTTAATATCTGCAACGAAACATCCTATGACGGCAAGACCAGGCTGGCCACGTTGCTTTCCAACAACACCTATGGAAAGATATATATTGGCTTTGGCATCAATGATGCCGGCTTCCCACTTGAAACCTTTACATATAAATACCGGCAATTTGTCAATTATGTGCGGTCTATGCAGCCTAACGCCATTATCATTTTGCAGGCGGTTTTGCCGGTAACAGAGAATTATTGCCGTAATGTTGACTATGGTGAGGTTTTCCGCCCTCATCTCCTGGAGAAGATGAACCGGGTGATAGCCGGCTGCGCCAACGGGTATGATATTTTCTATGTAAATCCCAATCCCTATTTTGCCGATGCCAATGGCTATATGTACTCCAACATTACCAGCGATGGCTGCCATATGGACCCTGCCTATTGCAGAGCATGGACATCCTGGCTTAAATATGCTATGGGCAGTAACGGCCTGGGCCTGGGTTGGATGATTGGTCCGGGGGCAACACCGCCTACCGATCCTCCCACTGAGCCCCCCACGGATGAGGTGACCGACCCGGAGGAAACCACCGGTCCTGCTGAGCCTACCGATGGCGCAACCGAGCCGGAGGAAAACACCGGTCCTGAAGAGCCCAGCGGTGAGGCAACCGAGCCGGAGGAATCCACGGAAGCTGCAACCGAGGCAGCAACGGAAGCTGCAACCGAGGCGTCTACTGAAGCAGAGGAACAATAAAGAATGCCACCGGACCATTTGGCCCGGTGGCATTTGGCATATTCAAGTGAGGGGAGCGCTTAGGTCAAAGACCTTAATTTGTCCATATTGATTAAGGAAACAGTTCCCCGGGAAAGCTGCACCATATTTTCCTCCTGAAAATACTTAAGCATTCGGGTTACCACTTCCCGGGCAGTACCTAAGTGGGCGGCAATGGCTTCATGAGTGATTTTGAGATCTGTGGTGGCTTCCAGCTGACTTTCTTCCAGCAAAAAGCCCGCCAGCCGCTTATCAAAGCTTTTCCACATCACCTGCTCAATGAGCCACAGGATATCCGTCAGGTGGCTTGCCATCAGATCGTTGACAAAGCCGGCCAGAGGGGCGCTGGTTTCAGAAAGCTTTTTGTAAAGCCGGGGTGGAATGACCCAAAACTCCGTATCTTTTTCTGCGCTGATCATCATGTCAAACTGCACACTGCTCATCATACAAGAGGCGGTAAACAGGCAGGTATCCCGGTCAAAAAGCCGGAAAAGGGTGACCTCTTTGCCTTCGTCGGAGCAGATGAAGGTGCGCAGCTGGCCGCTGCGGATCACAAGCAGGCCCAAACAGTCTGTGCCGTCGTGGACCAGCGTACCTTTTGTCACTTTACGCAGCACAGCTGCGTCCAAAAGGATTTGCTGATCTTCCGGTGCAAGCTTATTAAAAATAGAGAAATATTCAGAAAAGGACATAGACGCATACCTCCATTTCATTGTTAGCTTACCACGATTTGGTTGCGCTGTCAAAGGATTATTCTTGCATTATGGCGGCAAAATGGTATAATAAAGCTATCTTAAGAAAAAGGGTGATGAAAATGACCCCCAAGATTCGCATTGGCATCTATGGCTACGGCAATTTGGGCCGCGGCGCAGAGCTTGCTGTGAGACAAAATCCGGATATGGAGCTTACTGCCTTCTTTACAAGAAGAGCACCTTCTGATTTAAAGACTTTAACACCGGATGTGCCGGTTTGCAAGGCAGAAGATGTGCTTAATTGGAAGGATCAGATCGATGTGATGATCTTGTGCGGCGGCAGCGCAAAAGACCTGCCTGTGCAGTCTCCGGAGTTAGCAAAGCATTTTCATATTGTGGATTCTTTTGATAATCACGGCAATATCCCTGCCCACTTTGCCGCCTGTGATGCCGCTGCCTCCCAAAGCGGCCATGTGGCGGTGATCTCCGCCGGCTGGGACCCGGGGATGTTCAGCCTGCAGCGGCTGTTGGGTAACTGTATTTTGCCCCAGGGCGCGGATTATACCTTCTGGGGCAGAGGGGTCAGCCAGGGCCATTCCGATGCCATTCGCCGCATTGAGGGCGTACAGGATGCCCGGCAGTATACTGTGCCTGTGGAGGAAGCTTTGGAGCAGGTGCGCAAGGGAGAGAACCCTCAGCTTACCACCCGGCAGAAGCACACAAGGCAGTGCTTTGTGGTGGCCCAGCCGGGGGCGGACTTGGAGCGCATCCGTACTGAGATTGTTACTATGCCCAATTATTTTGCCGATTATGATACCACCGTTTGCTTTATCACTCAGGAGGAGCTGGACCGGGAGCATAAGGGCTTGCCCCACGGCGGCACAGTGTTCCGCACCGGCACTACCGGAAACGGCACCCGCCAGCGGATCGAGTACAGTCTGGAATTAGGCTCTAACCCGGAGTTCACCGCCAGTGTGCTTATAATGTGCGCAAGAGCCGCTTATAAAATGGCGCAAAAGAACGATGCCGGCGCAAAGACCATCTTTGATATCCCCCCTGCAATGTTCTCCCCCAAGTCGGGAGAAGAACTGCGAAAGACACTTTTATAAAAAACTACCCGAAGAAACATTAAAAAATGCTTCTTCGGGTTTGTTTTATTTATTCTTCTGTTCCTTCAATCAGCTCGTCATAGGTCGTCTTTAATGCTTTCTTAATGGCATATAGCTGAGAAGCCTGGATATGTTGGGTGCAGCGTTCGATTTTCACAAGGCATTCTCGAGTTATATCACAACCATCAATTTGCAGCATACGCACAAGGTCTGTTTGGCCCAGCTTGCGGTTTTTGCGAATCTTACGGATGTTTTTACCAATCATAAAATCCTGCTTAATTTTTTGCTCCATAATTTCACCCCAATTGGACTTAATTTGGTCCATTTGGGTTTATTTTATGATTTAATTGTGCTACAATGGGACTGATACTGGTCCACTTGGGAAATTTAAGTCGGGAACAGGTGATATTATGAAAAGCTGTTTTTTATTGGGCATAGGGAAGCGTCAGAGGAGCTGCTACCTGCGTTAAGGCAGGTAGTTGAAAGGCACATAACAGAGTGTGGCGTGACAGAGTTCTGTGTGGGTGGTTATGGAGGATTTGACAGACTGGCGGCGCATACAGTTATTTCACTGAAGGTTCAATACCCCCATGTTACTTTGCTGCATCTGATTCCTTATCATCCGGCAGAACGACCAATTGAAACGCAAATCGGTTTTGATAACACTTACTACCCGCCTGGGATGGAGCATGTACCCCGAAGATTAGCAATTTTGCGAGCAAACCGCTATATGGTAGATCATGTGGATTACCTGATTGCGTATGCGTGGCATCCCGGGAGCAATGCGTTGAATTTGGTAGAGTATGCCCGCAGGCGGGAGAAAAAAGGACAACTGACCGTTACTGTATTGGATAAGGCCGATCTTTTATAGGAATTAAGCATACAGACGTGGTGTTCCGTATAACCATTTCTTACGCAGACAGGTGGTGCTTGGTTGCGGGAAGAAAAAGGCCAGAGAATGGTAAATTCTCTGACCTTAGGGATTTATATCGATGCCGGATGCCCACACGGGCATCCGGCAATATGTTATCTCTGAATTCTGCCGGAGCCGTCGCCGCCTGCCAGCTTCTCCACCTCTGCCAGAGTGACCATGTTATAGTCGCCCTCGATGGAGTGCTTCAGGGCAGAGGCTGCCACAGCAAACTCAACTGCCTGCTGGGTGGTCTTGCCGTTCATAAGAGAGTAGATCAGGCCGCCGCCGAAGCTGTCGCCACCGCCAACCCGGTCGATGATGTGCAGGTTATACTTCTTGGAGAAGCAGTACTCATTGCTTGCCACATCGTAGAGCATTGCGCTCCAGCCGTTGTCGAAAGCGCTGTGGCTCTCCCGGAGGGTGATGGCAACCTTTTCGAAGCCGAACTTATCGGCCAGCTGCTTGGCAACGCTCTTGTAGCCTTCGTGGTTCAAAGAGCCTGCATAGATGTCGGTAGCTTCTGCTTCAATGCCGAATACGTCCTTGGCATCCTCTTCGTTGGAGATGCACACGTCCACATACTGGCACAGGTCGGTCATAGCAGCCCGGGCCTGGTCGCGGGTCCACAGCTTGCCACGATAGTTCAGGTCGCAGGAAATCTTGATGCCACGCTTCTTGGCGGCGATACAAGCCTGACGGCAAGCTTCTACCATGTTGGGGCCCAGAGCCGGGGTGATGCCGGTGAAGTGGAACCACTCGGCGCCTTCAAAAATGCTGTCCCAATCAAATTCCTCGGGCTTGGCCAGCTGGATGGCGGAGTTGGCGCGGTCATAAATGCACACGGAGCCACGCTGAGAAGCGCCCTTTTCGTTAAAATAGATGCCTACACGGTCACCGCCACGGACAATCTTGGAGGTGTCCACACCGAAGCGGCGCAGGCTGTTCACAGCGCTCTGGCCGATGGCGTGGGTGGGCAGCTTGGTTACATAGGCAACATCCATGCCGTAGTTGGCAAGGGACACAGCTACATTGGCTTCGCCGCCGCCGAAGGTGAATTCTACATAGTCGCACTGAACAAAGCGCTCATAGTTATACGGTTGCAGACGGAGCATCAGCTCGCCAAAGGTAATTACTTTTGCCATTTTTCTGCACCTCCTTAGTTGAATGCAGCAGCATGTGCCTCTAAGCACAGCTGGGTGATTTTTTCGAAGTTGCCGGCAGCAATGTCTGCCTTGGGGCAGACCCAGGAGCCGCCAACGGCGTGGATGAAGGGCGCATCGATATACTCACGCAGATTCTGAGCATTGACACCACCGGTGGGCATAAACTTTACGCCGACAAAGGGAGCAGCCAGATTCTTCATGGCGTTCAAGCCGCCGTAGACATTGGCGGGGAAGAACTTAACCACCTTAAGACCCATATTCACCGCTGCGGTAATTTCGGTGGGAGTGACGCAGCCGGGGGTAACGGCAATGCCGTTTTCGATACACCAAGCGACTACCTGAGCATCAAAGCCGGGGGAAACGATGAACTTAGCGCCCTTTTCAACTGCCAGCTTGCACTGCTCCAGGTTGAGAACGGTGCCTGCGCCAACCAGCATATCGGGGCAATTCTTGGAAACTGCTTCGATGGCATCGGGGGCAGCGGCGGTACGGAAGGTGATTTCCATAACGTCAATTTTGCCGGCCACCATAGCGTTAGCGGTGGGAACGGCGTCCTTGGCATCATCAATAACAACAACGGGCACAACGCCGGATCTTGCCAGTCTTTCCAGTACGGTCATAGCAATCTCCTTTTATACGCCGGAATAGGCAGCAAAGCCACAGTCAACGGGCAGCACAACACCGGTGATGGCAGAAGCGGAACGGTCGTCACACAGGAACAGGGTAGCGCCCAGCAGCTCATCGGCATCTACAAAGCGGCCGGTGGGGGTGCCATTGAGAATCTTGGCGGAACGGGCAGTGGGGGTGCCGTCCTCGTTGAACAGCAGGGCCTTGTTCTGAGCAGATACCAGGAAGCCGGGGGCAATGGCGTTGCAGCGGATGCCGGTGCCGGCAAAGTGGGTAGCCAGCCACTGAGTGAAGTTGGAAATGCCGGCCTTGGCGGCAGAATAAGCAGGAATCTTGGTCAGAGGGGTATAAGCGTTCATAGAGGAGATATTCAGGATAGTGCCTGCCTTCTTAGCCACCATGTCCTTGGCAAAAGCCTGGGTGGGCAGCAGAGTGCCCTGGAAATTCAGCTTGAAGACGAAGTCCACACCGTTTGCCTCCAGGTCAAAGAAGGACTTGCCGCCCTCCTTGGCTTCGTGCTGATACTCGTTATCGGTGGTAGCCCGGGGATTGTTGCCGCCGGCGCCGTTTACCAGAATATCACAGGGACCCAGGTCACGAAGCACAGCCTGATGGACCTCTTCCAGAGCTTCAGGGTCCAGCACGTTTGCCTTATAGCCCTCGCAGATGAAGCCTTCGGCCTTCAGTTCGTCAGCCAGCTTTTTAACGGCTTCTTCGTTCAGGTCAAGTGCGGCAACCTTAGCGCCGCACTGGGCAAAGGCACGAGCCATAGCGCCGCAGATGAGGCCGCCGGCACCGGTGACTACACATACTTTACCGGAATAATCAATGTTCAGGGGCAGATTCAGCATAATAGTTTCCTCCAATATATTAGTTTTTACCTGCAAGGCGGTCCAGCATATCCCAGACACCCAGCATATACATAATTCCTAATGCCCGGTCATACAAGCCGTAACCGGGGCGGACAGTGCCGGGACCCTCACCCCAAAGATGGCGGCCGTGGTCCGGACGGATGTAGCCCTCATAGCCACAATCGTGGTAAGCCTTCAGAATCTCCAGAATGCCGGTCTCACCGTCGCAATCCCGGTGGCTGGCTTCGGAGAAGTCGCCGTTGTCAAAGTGCTTGATGTTGCGGATGTGGGTAAAAGCGATGCGATCGCAGTGCTTGCGGACGATGCTTGCCACATTGTTATTGGGATCGGCATTCAAAGAGCCGGAGCAAAGAGTCAGGCAGCTATAGGGGTCATCCACCATTTTCAGGAAGCGGTCGATATTCTGCTCATTGGTGAAAAGCCGGGGCAAACCGAAGATATCCCAGGGGGGATCGTCCATATGCACCGCCATTTTCACATCACATTCGTGGCATGTGGGCATCAGCGCCTCAAGGAAGTACTTAAGGTTGGCCCACAGTTTTTCGTGGTCAACATTCTTATAGGCCTTAAACAGCTCGTCCAGCTTTGCCATACGCTCAGGCTCCCAGCCGGGGAAGGACATATTGTACTTTTCCGTAAAGTCCAAAATATACTTGGCCATGGCGTTGTAATCGTCCTGGATCATATCCTTTGCATAGTACAGGGCGGTGGAGCCATCGCCTACGGGGTGGAATAGGTCGGTACGGGTCCAGTCGAAAACAGGCATAAAGTTGTAGCAGATGACTTTTACGCCGTATTTGCTCAGGTTGCGAATAGTGGTTTTGTAGTTTTCAATGTACTGATCTCTGGTGGGCAGGCCGATTTTGATATCGTCGTGGACATTGACGGATTCAACCACATCGATGTTGAAGCCGTATTCGTCGCATTGACGCTTTACCTCGGCAATTTCTGCTTCTTCCCAAACCTCACCGGGCAGCTTGTGGTGCAGGGCCCACACGATGCTGGTTACACCGGGAATTTGTTTGATGTCGTTTAATGTGATATTGTCGTTGCCTTCGCCGTACCAGCGAAAGCCCATTTGCATTGGCATAGTTTTTCCTCTTTTATAAATTAAAGTATCGTTTTGCGTTGTTATAACAAATGTCTTCTACCAGGCTTCCCAGGAATGCTTCGTCATTGGGATATTCCCCGTTTTCTACCCAGGTGCCAATGAGGTTGCACAGGATGCGGCGGAAATATTCA
The DNA here is from genome assembly GCA_045585915.1 of Faecousia sp. Classification (GTDB taxonomy): domain Bacteria; phylum Bacillota; class Clostridia; order Oscillospirales; family Oscillospiraceae; genus Faecousia. Next base: position 34,475 of record JAZMZJ010000005.1, read on the forward strand.
TGACGGGCGTAGCTTAAGAAGCTGCGGGAGTCGGTAAGCATGCCCACAAAGTTACCAAGAATACCCAAATTGGCAAGGCTGGTCATCTGGTTGATCATGCCCACCTTATTGTCATTAAACCACCAGGCAGAGCCATGCTGGATTTTGCCGGGAACCTCTGTGCCCTGGTAGGCGCCCAGCAGGGTGTCCAGCCAGGCATCGTCGGCAGGGTTGAGGCTGTAGACAATGGTCTTGGGTAGCTTGCCTTCCCGGTCCAGGGCATCGAGCACCTTGTGCAGCGCAGCGCAGCTGTCGGTAACAGCAATGCAGTCATAACCCACATCTGCACCCAGGGTGGCAAATACCCGGCTGTTGGGATTGCGGACGCAGGAGAAATGCAGCTGCATAGCCCAGCCCAGGCGGGCATATTCTCTGGCGCAATGGAGCAGCAGATAGGTTTGGTAGCCCTCAATTTCTGCGGTGGTCAGAGTTTCACCCTGAAGGGCCTTTTGGAACGTACCTTCAATTTGGGCAGCGCCGGCAGGCTGGAACATCACATAGTCCAAACCGTGGTCGGAAGCCCGGCAGCCATTTTGGTTAAAGAATTCAATGCGCTGGGTAAGGGCGGCAGCCACATCCTTGGCGCTTGTTATGGCGATACCGGAGGCGGCAGAAAGCTTTTCAATATAAGCGGCAAAGCCCGGCTTGTGCAGATTCAGGGCAGGGTCGGGCCGGAAGCTGGGGCATACCTTAACCTCGAAGCCGTCTTCCACCAGCAGCTGGTGATACTTAAGGTCGCTGCAGGGATCGTCCGTAGTGCCCACCATAGCCACGTTGGAACGGCGGATCAGACCCCGGGCAGAGAAATCAGCCTCCTGCAGCTTGCTGTTGGCAAGCTCCCAAATTTGGGGCGCAGTCTGCTCATTGAGAACACCCTTGTAGCCAAAGAAATTCTTCAGCTCCAGGTGGCACCAGTGGTACATAGGGTTACCAATGGCACGGGGCAGGGCCTGGGCAAATTTCAGGAACTTTTCATAGTCGGGGGCAGCTCCTGTGATGTAGAATTCATCAACCCCATTGGAGCGCATAATGCGCCATTTATAGTGGTCGCCGCCCAACCAAAGCTGGGTGATATTCTCAAAGCGGCGATCCTCGTAAATCTCCTTGGGATCGATGTGGCAGTGATAATCGATAATGGGCATTTTGGCGGCATAGCCGTGATAGAGCCTTTGGGCGGTGGGATTGCTCAAAAGAAAATCTTTGTCAAGAAAGGCTTTCATACATTCCACTCCTTTTACGGTATAAAAATAGTATAACATAAAGGTTTTACAATAAAAATTGCAAATATTGTTTGACACATTGCGAAAATTGCTGTAATCTAAAGGAAAGGGGGCGATTTTATATGGCAGGTAATGCCCAGCGGTTTGATAGCCGCCAAAGTATGCGCAACCGCCAGTTTGAGGTGTTTCACTACAGGGATCAAAAGGTGGATGGCCTGGATGTTCACCACCACGATTTTTATGAGGTATATCTGTTTCTGGGCGGCCAGGTGCAGTTTCAGGTGGAGGCAAAAACCTTCCAATTAGAGCCGGGGGATTTTTTGCTTATTAGCCCTCAGGAGCTGCATAAGCCTCTCATCGGCGAAAGCGGTGTGTATGAGCGTATGGTGTTGTGGGTGGACAGGAGCTATATGAATAGCCTTTCCACCGAAAATACCGATCTGGCTGCTTGCTTTGATCCGGAAATGCCGGGGCATACCAACCTGCTGCGTCCCGGAAAAGTGCGCAGCGCCCAACTGCAGGGTTTGCTGGAAAGCCTTACTCGGGAATATTATGACAATCAGCTGGGCAGCAGTATTTATGCCCAGGGTCTGCTGATGCAGTTTTTGGTGGAGCTGAACCGCCTTGCAGGACAGCATATGGGCAAAACCGCACCGGAGCCGGATTTGGTTGGCCAGGTGATTGCTTATATCGGCAACCACTATCAGGAAAACTTAACCCTGGAGGACCTGGCAAAGCAATTTTATGTGAGTAAATTTTACCTGTCCCATGAATTTCGCGCCCGGGTGGGCGTGAGCATTCACCGATATATCATCTTCCGCCGCCTTTTGCAGGCAAGAGATTTGATGACCGCCGGGGTTGGGCCGGGGCAGGTGTTTGGCAGCTGCGGTTTTGGGGATTATGCCAATTTCTACAGAGCATTTAAGGCAGAATACGGCATCAGCCCCAGAGAATTTGTACAGGGCAAATAAAAAGGCGTGTTGCGAAATTGCAACACGCCTTGGTTTTTACTTTTCCTTCTTCTTGGGAGTTCTGATGCGGGTGAGCTTCTTGTTCAGCATCAGCAGGTCTTCCTTGGTGAACTCGGCATTCATCATACCACCGGCCATGGTGACAAGCCGCAGCACGGTAAAGCCATTCATCATGCTCATCATTTCAGGAGTAACCTCAAAGCCGGCAGCCTTGGGCTTGCTGCCCTTCTTACCGCCGCCGAGCATCTTGCCCATAAGCTTGAAGAACAGG
>JAZMZJ010000006.1:0-27638 GCA_045585915.1 Faecousia sp.
TCGCGGATGGTGTCGGAGCCGGTGAGCAGCATCACGCACCGGTCAATGCCGATGCCCATACCGCCCGTGGGGGGCATACCGTATTCCATGGCGTTGAGGAAATCCTCGTCCAGCATTTCGGTTTCGTCGTCACCGCGCTCCCGCTGCTCCACCTGCTTCATAAAGCGGCCGCGCTGGTCAATGGGGTCATTAAGCTCAGAATAGGCGTTACCCATTTCAGAATGGCAGATAAAGGCCTCAAAGCGCTCGGTGAGCCGGGGGTCTTTGGGGCTGCGCTTGGTCAGGGGGCTGACCTCCACAGGGTACATGGTGATAAAGGTAGGCTGCACCAGATGCTCCTCCACCTTTTGGTCGAAGCAGGCATACAGGTCGTTACCCCAGGTCTTTTCGGCAGCGTCGGCAAGCTCCACGCCCTTAGCCTTGGCAGCAGCTACGGCCTCGGCATCATCGGTGATGGCAGCAAAGTCGATGCCCACATACTCCTTGACGGCTTCCACCATCGTCATACGGCGCCAGCCGGGAGCAAGGTTAATCTTTTCGCCCATCCACTCCACATCATAGGTGCCAAGAATCTCCTTGGCAGCGCCGGAGATGATGCCCTCGCAGATATCCATCATATCGTGGAAATCTGCATAAGCCTGATAAAGCTCCACGGAGGTGAACTCCGGATTATGCTTGGGGTCCATACCCTCATTGCGGAAGATACGGCCAATCTCATACACCCGGTCCATACCGCCGATGATCAACCGCTTCAGGGGCAGCTCGGTGGCGATACGCATATACATATCGATATCTAAGGTGTTATGGTGGGTAATAAAGGGACGGGCGGAGGCACCGCCGGCGATGGTGTTGAGCACCGGGGTTTCCACTTCCACATAGCCCATATTATCCAGATAATTGCGCATAAATTTAATGAACTGGGAGCGAATGATAAAGTTGCGCTTGACCTCGGGGTTAACCATCAGGTCAACATACCGCTGACGGAAACGGATTTCCTTATCGGTCAGGCCATGGTACTTTTCAGGCAGGGGCAGCAGCGACTTGCTCAGCAGCACCACATTCTTTGCCCGGACGGAAATTTCCTCGGTCTTGGTCTTAAACACTTCGCCCTCAACGCCAACAATATCGCCGATATCGTTTTTCTTGAAACGGGCGTACTCCTCCTCACCCAGCTCGTCAATCTTGACGAACAGCTGGATGCGGCCGGTGTTATCCTGCAGGTCACAGAACATAACCTTGCCCTGACCGCGCTTGCTCATAAGCCGGCCGGCTATCCGGACAATTTTGCCCTCGTAGCTCTCATAATCTGCCTTGATGGCAGCAGAATCTGCATTAAAATCATATTTGGTCTGCAGGAAAGGATCCCTGCCCTCGGCCTGAAGGGCAGCCAGCTTATCCCGGCGGACCTGAACCTGGTCGCCATAAGAAAGCTCTGCCTGGGGTACAAAGTTTGCCATAGCTTAACCCTCGCGCTTAACTTCAATAACCTTCATCTCATAGGAGCCGGCAGGGGCATTGACAATGAAGGTATCCCCTGCGGACTTGCCAACCACAGCTCTGCCAAAAGGAGAATCGTCAGAGAGCTTAAACTCCATGGGGTTAGCTTCCTGAGAGCCGGTAATGCGATAGTCGGTACGCGCACCGGTGGCAAGATTTTCCACCGTAACGGTGCAACCTAGGCCCACACGGCCGGTGGCTTCGTTCTCGTCCTCAATGATAACAGCGTGGGACAGGATGTCCTCAATCTCGGCAATGCGGCCATAGAGCTTTGCCTGCTCGTTCTTGGCAGCATCGTACTCGGAGTTTTCCGACAAGTCACCGTAGGAACGGGCTTCTGCAATCATGGCAGCGATCTCGCGCTCCCGGGTGGTTTTCAAATAGTTCAGTTCCTTTTCCAGGTCTGCAAGACGCAGGCTTGTAATCTTAAATTCCTTTGCCATATTTAACTTCCTTTCTGAAAGTAAAAATTCCCATAGGTCTGTACATTATAAAAGAAAAATCCCTTGTAGTCAAGGGATTTTTCCAACTTTTCAGTTAGACAGACCAGCAATGGCTGCTTGAATGTGGGGGTCATCGGCCGGGTCTACCAGCTGGGCATAGATAAGGTTTTCGATTTCGTCATCCAGGTCGATAATCACATCCGGCTGCAAGCCGCCCTCATCGGCAAGGCTTACGCCATTGGGCGTGAAATATTTGCCGGTGGACAAGACAACCGCAGAGCCGTCCTGAAGGTCCAGGGTCACTTGATAATAGCTCTTACCAACGGTGGGCTCACCGATTACCGTTGCCCAGTCATACTCCGAAAGAGCAGCAGCAAAGAACTCTGCCGCGCTGTAGCTATAACTATTCACCAACACACACATTGGCATACGCAGACAATTGCTGTCAGAGGTGTCTACCAGCTCTTTACCGGTATAGTCCAGGCTCTTAAACAGGTCGCCGGCAGGAAGCAGGTAGTTAAGCAGATTCACCAGCTCGTACTTATAGCCGCCGGGATTGAAGCGCACATCAAAAATCAGGCCTTCAGCGCCCTGCTGTCTCAGCTGCTCAATCACAGCAATGGTCTGGTCGGCGCTGCCCTGGTTAAAGTTGGCAATTTGGATATAGCCGATATTACCCTCCAGCATTTTACCGGTGGCAACCTGGGTATGGATGGTCATACGGGTCATGGTGAAGCTGAGGATTTGATCGCCACGGCGGACCTTAACGGTAACCTCCGTTCCCTCCTCGCCCCGGATAATGGAGGCGGCAAAATCCGTAGTCTTTCCGGCAAAGGGCTGGCCCTCTGCTTCAACAAGAATATCTCCGGGCAAAATACCTGCAGCTTTGGCAGAGCCGTTGGGTTCTACCTGCTGAATGAGGAAGCCCTCCTCGCTGCTGTCTGCCAGAATGGTGATGCCGATGCCCACATAGGCATTATTCTGATTTTCCACATAGGCTGTCAACTCATCTGCAGAAATATAGGCGCTCCACTGGTCGCCGGTGGCTGCCACTATGGCGTTTGCCGCCGCATCCCCCAGCACCTGCATATCCGCCTGGCCAATAAAACACTGGTCAATGAGGTTTAATAGCTGGCGCAGCTTTTGGGTGGTGGCTTCCACCTCGTCGGTGGCCTCCCCGGTGCCGGTAGGGTAAACCGTGGGCAGGAAACTGCTCACCGGGGTATACAACACCAAGGTAATCACACAGGCAAGGGCTGCAACCAGCACATAAGATATCGCCTTGAGTAATACACGAACGACTTTTTTATTTTCCATAACATTCTCCCCGAAAGCACGGCCCACAGCAAAAAGCTGTGGGCGCGCTATTACGCAAGTAAAGTAATGAGTGCAGAGGACACCAGGCCCAGCACAATAACAGTAGCCATTACACCGGCTAAAATACTAACCCATTTTTTCCTGTTCATGTTAATAACGCCTCTCCATCAATAAAGATTTACATACAAGGCGGGGTTAACCCAACCCTGGCCAGCCTTATGTATGCCAAAATGCAGGTGCGGACCGGTGGAGCCACCGGAGGAACCCAGGTAGCCAATAATCTGACCCTTTTCCACGGTTTGACCTGTATAAACAACATAGTGATCCAAATGCATATATATAGAGCCGAAGCCGTCGCTATGGCCGAGGGACACATACCAACCTGCGCCGCCGGCCTCATAGCCGGCAAAACTGACATAGCCGGCCCTGGCAGCATATACGGGAATGCCGTAAGGGCCTGCCAGGTCCACACCGTTATGCATCTTGCCCACCTCGCCGGTGATGGGATGGATACGGGGGCCAAAGGGGCTGGTGAGCACTGTATAGGCACAGGGCACACGCCAATCGCCGGACTGAGCAGCCAGCCACTCCTGATACTTGGCGTCCTCAATCTCATCGTTCTTTTGAGCAATCTTATCCATCAGGGCATCCTGCTTGGCTTCGGAGGCCTCCATCAGCGCATCAAAGGCATCCCTATCCGCTTTGAGCTGAATGAGAATCTCATCCGCTTCTGCGCGGCGCTGCGCCATAACCACCTGCATTTCTTCCAACTCTTTAACGGTGGTAGTGAGCTCTGCCTGCTTTTCCTGAAGCACCAGCCGCGCTGCCGCCACCTGCTCAGTGGCAGTTTTCATCTGGCGGAGCCGACGCTCATCTTCCTTGCGGATTTCGTTGATCATATACATCCGGTCCAAGAAATCAAAAAAGCTGTTGGCATTGGCAAGCACAGCCCAGTAGGAGAACTTGCCGTTCTTCTCCATAGCACGGATGCGCATCTTGTTTTCTTCCTGCAACCGTTCCAGCTCAGCCTGGGCCTTGTCCAGCTCATCCTGCTTATCGGCAATGAGCAAGCTGAGGGTGGTGATCTCACTGTTGGTCAAAACAACCTTCTTGTTCAGCAGCGCGACCTCCTGGTCGATGATGTCCTTCTTCTGGACCATTTGGAGCATTTCGTTTTCAGTTTGGGAAATCTGCTCCTGCAAACCGGCAATTTCCTTGTCTACCTCACTTTTTTCGTTTTCCAGGTCTGCCAGCTGATCCTCCAGCTCCGCAGAGGAAAGGGCCTGAGCAGACATGGGCCGAATCGCTGCCCCGGAAGACAGCAAGGTAATCAAAGCCAGGGCAAAGGCAATTGCAGATATCCATTTGGTTTTATGCCTCATAGTTCACCTCGGGAAAAATTAAACGTCCATATACTTACGAATAGAATTAAAGCTGCCCACCAAGCTTACCATCAAGCCGAAGCAGGCAAAGAGCAGAGCCATCGGCAGCAGCAGCTGGGTAAAGGGTACAAAGCGCAGCCAGGCGCTGTTGAACAGTGTGTTCAGCCGCACCGCCACAATATCATACAGCAGCCACAGCAGGGCAAAAGAAAGGCCCGCGCCCAGCATACCCAAAATCAGGCTCTCCACCACAAAGGGCAGACGGATAAAGCCGTTGGTGGCGCCCACCATGCGCATAATACCGATTTCCGTGCGACGCTCGTTCATGGCAATCTTAACAGTGTTGGAAATGATAACACCGGAGACCAGCACCAAGGATACAATCACTACAAAGGAGATGATTTGCACCACTTCCTGCATGGTCACGAAAAAGCTTGCCAGCTCCTCAGCAGCCCGCACCTCGGTAACGCCCTCCAGAGCCCTGAAACGCTCCATGGCTGCTTCCAGCTCCCGGGAGTCTTTTAAGATGACCTTTACCCGGTGCTCCAAAGTATCGGCAGAAACGCCCGCATATAAGGATGCGTCGCCGGAATCGTTAATAAAATCCTGCAGCGCCTTTTCCCGGGGCACAAACTCGGTGTCTGCCACTATATCATCCATACGCCGCAGCACGGAGTCCACACTTTTGGCCCTGTCCAGCGTGTAAGTATCGTCGATGTAAACAATGACCTCGTTGGTCTGATTCATAGTTTCCACCATCAGGCCCAGATTATAGCTGAAGCAGGCAAAAGTGCCCATAATCAAAAGGCAGGCCACCGTAACGCATACGGCAGCAAAGGACATAAAGCCGTGGAGGAAAATGCCGCGGATGCCCTCTTTGATCAGATATCCAATGTTATTTATTTTCATAGCTTACCATACCCATCCATTCCGTCGCTTACCACCAGACCGTCACTGAGCGCAATCACCCGTTTGTGGAACCGGTCCACCAGCTCCATGGCATGGGTAACAATCAGCACGGTGGTGCCCAAATTGTTGATTTCCTGCAGCAGATTCATAATTTCCAGTGCCAGGGACGGGTCTAAGTTACCGGTGGGCTCATCGGCAATAATGGTGGAGGGATTATTCACCAGGGCTCTTGCAATGGCAAGACGCTGCTGCTCACCGCCGGAAAGCTCCGTGGGATGACGGCGGCTCTTGTTCTGCAAGCCAACCAGCTCCAGCACATAAGGCACGCGCTCTTTGATTTCCTTTTCCCGGGCGCCAATCACACGCATGGCAAAGGCCACATTGTCATACACCGTCATATTGTTAATCAGGCGGAAATCCTGATACACCACGCCAACGGTGCGCCGCAGATAGGGAATTTCCCGCTTGCGAATGCGCTCTAAAGAATAGCCATTGACATGCACAGAGCCGGAGGTGGGCTTTAATTCACCGGTAATCAGCTTAATAATGGTGGACTTACCGGAGCCGGAAGGGCCCACCAAAAACACAAAGTCGCCATCCTCAATCTGCATACTCACGCCGCGCAGGGCCTGGGTGCCTACAGAATAGGACATTACAACATCATTAAAATCAATCATTTCTCTCTACTCCTATGGCAAAAGGCAGCACTTTGCCCTTGTTCTTGGGTAAAAAAATTGTAACATAAACAGGAAATACTGTCAATGCAAAGGGATTGAAAAATAATGGAAAGTGCGAAATTATGCCGTGCATACACATATATGCACGGCATAAAGTTATTATTAGTGGCTGTCTCTGCTGGACAGGTACTTGCGGACCATCAGCGCCACTTTGAAAACAATGGCATGGTCAAATTCCCGCAGGTCAAGGCCTGTAAGCTTTTTGATTTTTTCCAGGCGGTACACCAGAGTATTGCGGTGAACAAAAAGCTTGCGGGAGGTTTCGGATACGTTCAGGTTATTCTCAAAGAACTTATTGATGGTGAACAAGGTTTCCTGGTCCAAAGCATCGATGGAATTCTTTTTGAACACCTCAGTGAGGAAAATATCGCAAAGGGTGGTGGGCAGCTGATAAATCAGGCGGCCGATACCCAGGTTCTCGTAATTGATGATGCTGCGCTCTGTGTCAAAAACCTTGCCCACGTCAATGGCGGTTTGCGCTTCCTTATAGGCATCGGCCAGCTCACGCAGGTGTTCGGCCACTGTTCCGATACCGATAACGCTCTTGACATACAGCTCACTTTTAAGTACATCCTCGATGTGCTTGGCAATCTTCTCCAGGTCCTTTTGGCTGTATTTGGCGGGCAGCTGCTTAATAACAGCAATGTCCGATTCGTTAATCGACAGCACAAAATCCTGCAGCTTATCGGGGAAATGAGCTGCAATCACATCCACCGCAGCCACATCTGTGCGGCCCAGCTGACGCACTAAGTACACAGCTCTGGGGGCATCGGTGGTAAAATGCAGTTCCTTAGCCCGGATATAAATATCGCCGGGGAGGATGTTATCCATAATGATGTTCTTTACGAAGGTGCCACGGTCGTGCTTTTCTTCGTAAAATTCCTTGGCATCACGCAGACAGATATAGGCAAGGCGGCAGTAATTCTTAGCCAGCTCATCGTCACCGGTGCAAAACACCGCATATTCCAGTATGCCGGTGCTGCTGACAATGGCGCGGAAAGTCTTTTGGCCGAAGGTAACCATATGGTCAGCAGCTGTGGCCACCTTAACCACCGCATCAGCCCAATGCTCACCCAGCAGGGCGCTGTCGGTGCAGGAGATTACATGGCCATCATTATCCAGCACGCCAAAGGTGCGGTCGGTAGCATCCCGCAGCTGCAAGATCACGCTCTGAAAAACACTGTTAGACATACTCTCTCTCCTTATTGAAAATGCACAAATGCAGTTTTCATAAAATTGCCCTATTATTATATATTCATTTTGCGCATTTTGCAAGTGGCTTTTGTCATTTTGTTAAAAAACGGGCCTCGTTTTTTGGCTAAAATCCCAAAGAACAAGAAAAAAGCCGCCGTTTTTCGGCAGCCTTTTCCGTTTTCTTACACAAAAGCTTTGTGCACAATCATAGCGTCTTCAGTTCTTCTTCCGTCAGCTCACGCACCTGTCCCCGGGGCAAATCTCCCAGGGTAAGGCTGCCTTCCCGACGTCGCTCCAAATAAGTCACCGGCATACCCCGACTGGCCATCATCCTGCGCACCTGGTGATATTTGCCCTCACACAGACAAACAAGGCTCTCCCCTTCCCCCAAGGGTGTGAGCACTGCGCTGCGGCAAACTGTGCCGTCGCTCAGGGTCAGCCCGGCGGCAAAGGCCGCCACATCCTCCCCGGTGGCCTTGCCCTCGTGACGGGCATAATAAAGCTTTTCCACGCCCTTGCCGGGACTAATGAGCCGGTGCAAAAGCTCGCCGTCGTTGGTAAACAGCAGCAGCCCCTCGGTGGCTTTATCCAATCTGCCCACCGGCTTCAGTTCCAAATGCCGGTATTTTTCCGGCAGCAGCTCCATAACGGTTTGGTCCCGCTTATCCTCGGTGGCGGTTACGAAGCCAGCCGGCTTGTTGAGCATCAGCACCACAGTGCCGATTTTGCCCACAGGCTGCCCATCCAGACACACCCGGGTTTCGGGGCCAACCTTACGGCTGCCGTCAGTTTCCACGGCAGTGTCCACGGTGACTCTGCCAGACTTTAATATAAGCTTAATTTGGCTTCTGGTGGCAAGCCCTGCATTACACAGGAATTTGTCCAATCGTTCCATTGTTTCTCCGTTCTATCTCTCCAAAAGGCGGCATAGCTTTGTAATGCCAATCAACTTCTGGAGGGATCTATATGATGTTCATGACCGCAAAGGTGGATATGAAAAAAATTCTCATCGCCCTGGCTGCCCTGGCAGGGGTGATCGTTGGGCTTGTGCTGATTTTCGGTGGCAACGGCAGCACCGCCACCGCAGCCCCCGGGGCATCCGACAATGCCGCCCGGGTGCAATTTCTGGAAAATTACGGCTGGCAGGTCAGCGCCTCCCCCACCCAGTCCGGCCAGGTAAAAATCCCCGATAAATCCAGCGAACTGTTTGACCGCTACAACGCCCTGCAAAAATCCCAGGGCTATGACCTGAGCCAATATGCCGGCAAAACAGTGATGCGCTATGTTTACAGAGTAAATAACCTGCCCGGGGCTACCGATCCCGTATATGCCACAGTGCTGGTATACAAGGACCAAATCATCGGCGGCGATGTGACGGACACATCTGCAAAGGGCGTAGTCCGGGGCTTTGCCTTTCCGAATTGACAGTGAACAATTGTAAATTAAGTATACCACATTTGCACGCACTTGACAACCACATCCTGCCGTGCTATTCTTGATAAAAATATATTGCTTTTCAGGGCAGGGTGCAATTCCCGACCGGCGGTAAAAGTCCGCGAGCGCATAAGTGCTGAATCGGTGAAATTCCGATACCGACGGCTATAGTCCGGATGAAAGAAAAGCGTGGCTTTGCCATTTCTGCGCCCTGAGTGTATGCTCAGGGCGCTTTTTTGAAAGGATGTAGGCGATGAAGAAAGAAAACTCTGTCAAGACCCTGGTGCTGCTGGCTATGCTCACCGCGGTGAGCTATGTGGCGGTGGCGCTGATTCGGGTGCCGGTGGTGCTGTTTTTGTCCTATGAGCCCAAGGATGTAATCATCACCATTGGCGCGTTCCTGCTGGGTCCTATGGCCGGTGTAATTGTTTCTTTTGCGGTGGCACTGCTGGAAATGCTGTCCATCAGCCAAACAGGCCCCATTGGCGCCCTGATGAACTTTTTGGGCTCTGCTGCATTTGCCTGTACCGCTGCCTTTATCTACAAGAAAAAGCGCACCCTCGGGGGCGCTGTGCTGGGTCTTGCAGCAGGCTCAGCGCTGATGATTGGCGCAATGCTTTTGTGGAATTATCTGATTACGCCCCTTTATATGACCGGCACCTCCCGGGCCGATGTGGCGGCAATGCTCATTCCCGTGTTTTTGCCCTTCAACGCCCTGAAGGCAGGTCTGAACAGCGCCTTTGTGCTGGCCCTTTACAAGCCTCTTGTGGGCGCGCTGCGAAAGGCCGGGTTGGTACACGCTTCCCCAACCCAGCGTACCGGCTCAAAGTTTGGGGCGTATGTGCTCTCCGCCATATTGCTGATTACCTGCATTTTGCTCCTTTTGGTGTATCAGGGTAAAATTTGATATTCTGTCCCGGGTGGCTCAGTCCACCCGGGATTTTTACCGCCTCTTTGTCAATAGTTACAGAATTTGACTGCAGATTTCAGTCAATATTGCCCTTTCTAAATGAAGCAAAATATGATATGGTATTTATGGAGATATATTTTATAACGATACAAACTTTCAACATAAGGAGCTGTAGCTATGTACTTCCAGAAAAAGCGCTGTATCGCCATGCTTCTGGCCGGTGGCCAGGGCAGCCGCCTGAAGGTTCTGACGGAGAACACCGCCAAGCCTGCCGTTCCCTTTGGCGGCAAATACCGTATTATCGACTTTCCCTTAAGCAACTGCGTTAACTCCGGCATTGATACCGTGGGCATCCTGACCCAATACCAGCCTCTGGAGCTAAACGAGTACATCGGCAACGGCCAGCCCTGGGGCCTTAATAAGAGCCGCTGCTGCGCCCAGGTGTTGCCCCCCTATGCCCAAAGCACCAAGAGCGAATGGTACAAGGGTACGGCTAACGCCATTTATCAGAATATCCCCTTTATTGAGCGCTTTGACCCGGAGTATGTGCTCATTCTCTCCGGTGACCATATTTACAAGATGGATTATGCAGCCATGATCAGCCACCACGAAAAGGCTGGGGCTGACGGCACCATCGCTGTGCGGGATGTGCCTTTGGAGGAGGCCAGCCGCTTTGGCATTATGAACACCAACCCCGACGGCACTATTTATGAATTTGAAGAAAAGCCCAAGGTTCCTAAGTCCACCAATGCCTCCATGGGCATTTATGTATTTAACTGGAAGGTGCTGCGTAAATTCCTCATTGACGATGAAGCAGACCCCACCTCCGATAACGACTTTGGCAAGAACATCATCCCCAGCCTCTTAAACACCGGCCACAAGCTGATGGCCTATGCCTTCAACGGCTACTGGAAGGATGTGGGCACCATCGACTCCCTGTGGGAAGCCAATATGGAGCTTTTGGGTAAGGACCCGGAATTTAACATCCGTGGGGACGAAAGCAGCCGTATCTACGCCCGGAACAACGCCCACCCCTCCAGCTACATCGACCCCAAGGCAAAAACCGTTAACTGTTTCATTGCCGAAGGCTCTGAAATTTACGGCAGCATCCGCCACAGCATCATTTCCACCGGCTGCTATGTAGGCGAAGGCGCAGTAATTGAAGATTCCGTGGTGATGCCCGGCGTAGTAATTGAGTCCGGCGCCATTGTCCGCCACGCCATTTTGGGCGAAGGTAGTAAGATTTGCAAGGGCGCGGTTGTGGGCGGCGCCTTTGCCGCCGGTGATACCAAGCAAATCAGCGTCACTGCAAAAAACGCGGTGCTTGAAGCCAACGCCGTGCTTCTGCCCGGTGAAATGATCTAAGGAGGTACGTATTATGACTGCAATGGGAATTATTTTTGCAAACATTTATGACAGCTCTTTAGGTCAGCTCACCAACAAGCGCACCATCGCCAGCCTGCCCTTTGGCGGCCGTTACCGTCAGATCGACTTTACCCTTTCCAATATGGCCAACTCCGGCATCCGCCGCATTGGCATCATTTCCCGTTATAACTACCAATCCCTGATGAACCACATTGGCTCCGGCGCAGAATGGAATTTGGAGCTGGAGGAAGGCGGCCTGGAATTTATGACCCCTTACGCCCTGGGCGACAGCGTTGCCGGCTACCGGGGCAAGCTGGAAGCCCTGCATTCCATCCGGGAATACTTAAACTACGGCCGTCAGGATGACTATGTGATTCTTTCCGATTCCAGCGTGCTTTGCAACATCGATTTGAACAAGGCCCTGGAAACCCACATTGCCAGCGGCAAGGATGTAACGGTGATTACCGCCGCAGGCATCTCCAATGGCCGCAAGCGCCTGGATATGGCCTTCCAGCTGGATGCGCAGGGCGAGATTGCCGATGTGGCAGTGGACTATGTTGCCCCCGAGGGCTACCTTGCCTCCACCGGTATGTTCATCATCGCCCGGGACCTGCTGCTGCACCATGTCAAAGAAGCCGTCGCCCGGAGCCTGTACCGCTTTGAACGGGATTTCCTGCTGCGCCAGTATCAGGCCGGCAACCTAACCATGAATATCTACCGCTTTGACGGCATCACCCTTTATAACGACTCTACCGAAGAATACTACAAGAGCAACCTGGCTATCTTGGAGCCGGAGATCCGCAAGGGTCTGTTTTTGAAAGAGCGTCCCATTTATACCAAGGTCCGTGACCGGGTGCCCTCCTACTACGGTGAAGACTGCCATATCGAAAACTGCTCCGTTGCCGACGGCTGTATGCTGGAGGGCTCTGTGCGCAACTCTGTGCTGTTCCGCCAGGTAACCGTAGGCGCAGGGGCAGAAATTGACGACTGCGTTATCATGAACGATACGGTGGTTGGCGAAAACTGCCAGCTTAAGTGTGTGATTTTGGACAAGGATGTTGTTGTACGCCCCGGTGCCCGGCTCATCGGCACGCCCACTGCCCCTGTAATTATCAAACGAGGTGACATCGTATGAGAATTGCCATCTTAGCCTCCGAAGGCGCGCCCTATGTAAAGTCTGGCGGTCTTGGGGACGTGATGGAAGCGCTGCCTGCTGCCCTTTCCCGAATAGAAGGCAACGAGGTTGTGCTGATCCTCCCCTATTATAAAAAAATTCTGGAAAATCCTGCCTATGAGGTGGAGCTGATTTGTCAATTCCATGTGGCCCTTGGCTGGCGTCAGCAGTATGCAGGCATCTATAAGCTTAAAAACCGCGGCGATGCCGTGCAGGTGTATTTTATCGATAACCTGTATTATTTCGGCGGTCGTGACGGCGCAATTTACGGCCACGCCGATGACGGTGAGCGCTTTGCCTATTTCTCCAAGGCCTGCTTAGATGCCCTGGTGTGCATGGACTTTATTCCCGATGTCATTCAGTGTAACGACTGGCAGACCGCTTTGGTGCCTGTGTTCCTGAAGGCCCGCTACAGCAGCCTGTTCCCAAATACCAAATGTATGTACACCATTCACAATGTGGAGTATCAGGGCTGGGGTCACGGTGATTTCTTTGACGATGTGCTGGCGCTGCCCTGGGAATACCGGACTTGCCTGGATATGAACGGCGCGGTGAATGTGATGAAGGGCGCTATTGAATGCGCCGATCTGGTAACCACCGTTTCCGAAACCTATGCCAAAGAGCTGATGTATCCTTACTATGCCCACGGCTTGGACGGTGTGCTCAGCAGCGCTGCCTGGAAGCTCACCGGTATCACCAACGGCATTGATACGAATACTTTTAATCCCAATACTGACCCTGCCCTGCCCGTCCACTACAGCCTGCGAAACTACCGCAAGGGCAAAGCCGCCTGTAAAGCCGCTTTGCAGCAGGAGGTGGGCCTTCCTCAGCAGCCGGATGTGCCGCTGATGGTGATGGTCACCCGCCTTGCCGGTCACAAGGGCCTGGACCTGCTGTGCCACATTGCGCGCAGACTTATGTGGGAGGAAGATTGCCAGTTGCTGATTTTGGGCACAGGTGAAAACCAGTATGAGGAGTTTTTCCGTGGCCTTGCCCGGGAATTCCCGGACCGGGTAGCCGCCAAAATTACCTTTAACTTAGGCCTTGCCGCCCGAATTTACGCAGGCGGTGACATCTACCTGATGCCCTCTAAATCCGAGCCCTGTGGCCTGAGCCAAATGAACGCCATGCGATACGGCACTGTGCCGGTGGTCCATGCCACCGCCGGCCTTAAGGACACCGTACCTCCCGCCAACGAAAAGGGCGAAGACGGTTTAGGCTTTACCTTCCAAAGCTACAATGCCGACGACTTTATGGGCGCTGTCAAGCGGGCCCTGCACCTGTACCGGGATAACCCGGATGCCTTCCGCGCTCTGCAACGCAGAGGTATGCAGCAGGACTTCAGCTGGGATAAGCCCGCCCAGCGGTATATGGAACTGTTTAAGCAAATGCTGAATTAAAACAAAATGGCAAGAGGATTTTTCCTCTTGCCATTTTTAATTAATAATTGAAAATTGACAGTTGACAATTATTATGTCGGCTTTGCCGACTATTTTTAATTCGTCGCTTTATCGCTCAATGGATAATCAAGCTCAGCACAGCAAGAATCACCGTTGCACCCCACAGGATCGGCCGTAGCCGTTTTGCTCTATGGGCAAATCCACTATGGGGTGATGCTTGTAAAAGCCTTGGGAGCAAATAACTCAGGCACAGGCAAACAACTGCTGCGATCAAAATATAGAATATTACTATATTGCCTCGAATATCATATTCTTCACTACTAAGCGACCAATTTAGCAGCTTTGTGTATGTGGGAAAGGCCTCTTCCGTGATAAGAATAACTCCAGATACGCCTATCTCAAGCAGATTTTGGTCAGCATCTTTCAACATATACCCAGAGCCATTATACACAACGTTCCCTTCAAAAGTAATCATACCATCTTTATAAATATGCAAGATTGGCGCTTCTGCATTATAGCAAAAGCGGTATTGCTCCGTTTTTCCATCCACCGTGAAGAAAAAATCCGTTCCCACTTCTGTAGGTATCCTTTGCATTACATATTTGTGCTGCAAATCGGAGCCGGCAAATGTCCCATCACTTTTCTTATACAAAAAGGCGTTCCCGTGCCATACGCCAGGCAAGAAGAATATATAAACATAGGAAATTATGAGCGCAAGCAGGAGAATGCCCATCGGTATCATAAACTTCTTTTTATTCATTTATATATCACCTCATTATCAATAGCCATACGCTTTACATTAACACTTAGCTTCCAATCTGTCTCTCTTTTCGTGGTATTATAATTATAATACGAAATGTCTTTGCGTTCAATTTATTTTTTCTTCCCACAGGAATTTTGTGACTTTGCACAATCCTGTGCAGGGCTATTTAGTAACATTGACGGAAAACCGGTGTCCGTTTGCGCTTCATCTGCCCCCGGCAGCGCGCAGGCTCGTGTCCACTACCGAGTGGACACTATTCTTAATCCGTCGCAAAGCGACACATCAATTGTCAATTCCGCCTGTTCTTCCCTTGATTTTTGCGCCATAATCCTGTATTCTATAAGCAGTAACTATTGGGGAGTTTTCTATGCGTATTCTTTATAATTCCAAAGAGCTTTTTCATAAAGACCCCTTCGGTACGCTGATCCCGGGGCAGGAATGTCGGCTCGCCATACACGTGCCTTGCAGCGTGCAGGCAACTTCCGTACAGTGCATCATAAGCTGCGAGGACGGCACGGCAGCCTTAACTGTGGATATGCCCCTTTCCGGTCAAAAAGGCGCTTACGATGTGTTTTCCGGCACATTCGCTTTTGCCGAGCCGGGTCTTTATTTCTATTATTTCTCTGTAATTAAAAAAAGCGGTGCGTTCCGCCTGTTTAAGCAAGGTAGCGATACCAATATGGAAGCCGGTGACCTGTGGCAATTAAGCTGTATTCCTGCCGATTTCACCACTCCCGACTGGGCCAAGGGCGCAACCATTTATCAGGTGTTCCCCGACCGGTTTCATAAATCCGGGGATTGCGACCTAAGCGGCAAGCTGCAGCCTTACACCGTCCACGAAAGTTGGGATGAGGAGGTTTCCTGGCAGCCCACGGAAAAGGGCGAGGTGCTCAATAACGATTTTTACGGCGGCAATTTTAAGGGCATCACCGAAAAGCTGCCCTATATTGCATCCTTGGGTGCAACGATTTTGTATCTGAATCCCATCAGCAAAAGTTTTTCCAGCCACCGGTACGACACCGGCGACTATAAGACTCCCGATCCCATGCTGGGCACTTTGGAAGATTTTCGCGTTCTTTGTGAAAAAGCTCATAAGCTGGGCATAAAAGTCATTTTAGACGGTGTGTTTTCCCACACCGGCTCTGATAGCCTGTATTTTGACAAAAACCGCAGCTTTGGCGGCGATGGCGCATACTGCTCTAAAAACTCTCCTTACTATAGCTGGTACACCTTCCACCAATGGCCAAATAGCTATAATAGCTGGTGGGGCTTTGACACCTTGCCCACCGTCAACAAGCTTGACCCGGCATTTTTGGATTTCATCATCCGCTCTGACGACAGCGTGGTTGCCCACTGGCTGGCAAATGGCGCTGACGGCTTCCGCCTGGATGTGGCCGACGAGCTGCCCAACGAATTTATGGATATCCTTAAAAAACGGGTGCGGCAGCTTCGCCCCGATGCCCTTATTATAGGCGAGGTTTGGGAAGATGCCTCCAACAAGGTGGCATACGATGTGCGCCGCCGGTACTTTGTAGACGGCACTTTGGACAGCTGTATGAATTACCCTTTCCGCACCGCCATATTGAATTTCGCCAAAGACCGGGATGACGGGCAAGCTCTTCGCGAAACGATAATGACCATCGCAGAAAACTATCCGCCCCAGGTCCTTGCCTGCAATATGAACCTTTTAGGCACTCATGATACCCCCCGTATCCTCACCGCATTGGTTGACGATTACGACGGCCCCCGGGAGGTAAGAGCCACACGAAAGCTATCCAATTCTCAGCGGCAAATTGCCAAAAACCGGCTGTATATGGCAAGCTTCCTGCAATATACCCTCCCCGGCGCCCCCAGCATCTACTATGGCGACGAAGCCGGTATGGAAGGCTCCAAGGACCCCTTTAACCGCCGCACCTATCCCTGGGACAATGAAGACCCGGAATTGCTGCGCCATTACCGGCAGCTGGGCCGCCTGCGCAAAGAGCATCCTGCCCTCCGTTTGGGTGACATTCGTTTTTCTCAGGCCCAGGACGGTCAGCTATCCTTCAGCCGCAGCTACGGTGGCAAGACCTTACGGATGTATATCAACCGCAGCCCCGATGTCTGGGCCATCCCTGCGGGAAAAGTGGTATTTGCCCAAAACCTGCGCTCTGTTGCCCCCCAGTGGTTAGAGCTTGCCCCTATGGGTCTTTGCATCACGGAGGACGAATAAATGGAAGCAGAACAGTTTTTCTCCGGCTACTGCCGGGTGCTGGATCATAGCCGCACCGTGTGCGCAGTAAAGGAAAACGGGGAATTGGCAGAAGCCGATTGCGATTTCCCTGCCTGCCCCCATTTCAAAGAATGTACCATCTCCCAAAGCATTACTGCATTTTTAGAAAAGGAGTGATTCTATGCTCAAATACGAAATCGAAGGCGGCAGCCTGCCGGTAGTCATCTGCTACCCGGAGGCTGGTCAAACCCTGTGTACCCAGTCCGGTGCTATGAGCTGGATGAGTCCCAACATGGAAATGGCAACCAATGCCGGCGGCTTAAAAAAAGCCTTTGGCAGGCTTTTTTCCGGAGAATCTATCTTCCTCAATGAGTACACCCCTCAAGGTGGCAGCGGTATGATCGCCTTTGCATCCACCTTCCCCGGCTCTATTATCCCCTATCAGGTCACACCCGGCCACGGCATCATCGTGCAGAAACGGGGCTTTCTGGCTATGGAAAAAGGCCTGGAGCTTTCCGTTTATTTCCAAAGAAAACTGGGTAAAGGCTTCTTTGGCGGCGAAGGCTTTATTATGCAAAAGGTAGAAGGCAACGGCCTTGTATTTTTAGAGATCGATGGCTATTGTAAGGAATATGAGCTGGGTGTAGGCGAAAGCATTATCGTGGACACCGGCTATTTAGCCGCTATGACCGATACCTGCACCATGGATATCCAAACCGTAAAGGGTGCAAAGAACATCTTCCTGGGCGGCGAAGGTCTGTTCCACACCCGGATCACCGGCCCGGGCAAGGTGTACATCCAATCCATGCCCCTGATTCATACCGCCCAGGCGCTGTCCCCCTATATCCAGGTACACAGTGATAACGACAACAACAGCGGCTTTACCATTCGTTTGGGCGACTGAAAACAAAAAGGAGAATACATATGAAAAAAATCCTTACTTTTATTTTGGCTGCCGCGCTGCTCCTTTCCCTTGCCGCCTGCGGCGCGCCCAGCGAGCCTGACCCCGGCAGTCCCACACTGCCGCCCTACCTGGGCAAATGGGAGTCAAGCATTTCGATGGAAGACGGCACTGTGGCAAAGCACACCCTGACCCTGGGTATAAATGGCAACATTACCTACTATGTAACCGACACCTATTTCGGCAGCACCGTCCATGAAGAAGAATACGCCTTTTACGATTGGACCGAGGAAAATTATGAAATCACCTGCGATGGTGGAGAATATACCATGGTCCTGCTGTACGATGCAGAAAATGACACGATAACTGCAAAAAGTAACAAAAACATTATCTATATCCGAGCAAAATAAAAAGAAAGACGGTAATTTAATATGAAAAAGCTTCTCGTATTCCTTTTGGCATCCGCCCTGCTGCTGAGCCTTGCCGCCTGCGGCGCCGCCCCCAGTGAACCTGCCGATCCCTCCAAAGCAGCCATCGGCAAATGGGAATTAAAGATGACTATGCCCGACGGTGTTAAGAGTGAACAGTACCTGGAGTTTAACGAAGACGGCACCGGCGCTTATACCCTCATCGAAGACGGCGAGCAAACCAATGCCTATGATTTTGAATGGACCTACGAAAATGAGCTGTTCGTCTGCGTCAGCAAGAAATACACCGATTATTACTTCTATACCGCAGATGATAACACTCTCACCGATGACCACAGCCACGGCCGGGTGTTCAAGCCTGCAAACTAACAAAAAACTGGCAAGCGGAAAAACCGCTTGCCAGTTTTAATGCACAATGCAAAATGCTCAATGCACAATAAAAGTGTATGTTAGCTGGTTAACATACCTTAGAGAATATGCAGGCGATTGATAATCGCCCCTACGAGCCAAAGCCGCTTCCTGTGTTGCCGAAAGGCAACATACCATACGGTCCAATTTTATCAATGTATTCAAAAAACTCCTCTAAAGTTACACGCTCCCCTTTGTGGGGAATGGCTTGCCATCTGGCCTGTATAATGGGGTTAGGGTTTTGCTGCCCTGCATTGATGGTTTCTTGCATCAGCTTATACGCCTGCCTGACAGAAATGCCCTCCCGTCTTGCCACCTCTCTAAGCATATTTTGAAATTTATTCTTCGCCATAATATCACCCCTTTCTCCCATTATAGCACATTGTGATTATCTCCACAATACTGAATCCCATATTTTTTGCCTATAATGATAAAAAAGAGAAACGGTGGTGATAATATGCTGGATTACAGTCCCCTGTGGCAAACAATGGAGAAAAAGGGCATATCCCAATATGCGCTTATTAAAGCCGGCATTGATAACAAAACCCTGGATTCCTTGAAGAAGGGCAAAAACATCACTTTGCTGACCCTTGAAAAACTTTGCAGCATATTATCCTGCACCCCCAACGATATCATCCGTTTCATCGACTAAAGCACCTGCTGTTGCAGGTGCTTTGTTTTATTCCGTCGCTTGCGACACCATAATTCAGCATTCAGCATTAAAAAGCGGTTTTTCTCTAAGGTATGTTAACTGGTTAACATACCTCAAGGGCCACCTTCTCTCATATAATCCTCAAATTCTCTTGACACATTCGCTCTAATGTGTTAGACTAAATGTGCACTCTAATAGATTAGAGAAAGGAGAATACATTGTGGAAACGCCAAAAATATTTGAAAGCGAATACCGTTTTTGCCTTATCTTATGGGAACACGAACCCATAAAGAGTGGTGAGCTTGTTAATTTATGCCGTGAGCAGTTAGGATGGAAGCCCACCACGACCTATACGGTCATCAAACGCTTGTCAGAAAGAGGTGTCCTCAAAAACGAAAACTCTGTTGTTTCCGCCCTTGTAACAAAGGACGAGGTACAGGCAGCTGAGATTAACGAAATGGTTGAGAAAACCTTTGAAGGCTCTCTGCCTGCCTTTATTGCCGCTTTCACCAAGCATCAAAAGATTACCGACGTGGAGCTTGCTGCCGTCCAGGAGATGATCAACCGCTATCGGAAAGGAGAATGACTATGTCTGAGATATTCTTACAGATTATCAATATGAGCATATCTGCAAGCTACATCGTGCTTGCCGTACTCCTTTTGCGTTTACTTTTGAAGAAAGCACCTAAGTGGATTACCGTGGTTCTTTGGGGCATTGTAGCCATTCGTCTAATTTGTCCGTTCTCCATTGAAAGCGCGCTCAGTTTAATACCCAGCACCGAGATCGTGAGCGTGGATATTATGACGGATCAGACACCGACAATCCATACAGGTGTACCAATTATTAACGCCACATTAAATCCCGTCATCAGCCAATCCTTTGCACCAAATCCAGGTGACAGCGCAAATCCCTTGCAGATATGGATTCCCATATTGGCAGCGGTATGGATTGCCGGCATAATCGCCTTGCTTATTTACACAATAATCAGCTATTGGCGTGTAAGGCGCAAAATCGGCACTGCGGTGCACTATAAGGATAATATCTATCAGAGCGAGAACGTGGCATCTCCCTTCGTTCTTGGCATTATAAAACCGAAGATTTATCTTCCTTTCAACATGAATGAGAAGGATATGGCGCATGTTGTGGCACACGAAACCACGCACATTCGCCGTAAAGACCACCTTTGGAAACCTCTTGGTTTCTTGCTTCTTACGCTCCATTGGTTCAATCCCCTGATGTGGCTGGGTTATATTCTGCTTTGCCGGGACATTGAGCTTGCCTGTGACGAAAAGGTTATTAAGGCGCTTGACCGCGATGCACGAGCGAACTATTCCGAAGCGCTTCTGGCCTGCAGCGTAAACCGCCGTATGATTGCCGCCTGCCCCCTGGCCTTTGGTGAGGTCGGAGTCAAGGATCGCATAAAGTCTGTACTGAGTTACAAAAAACCTGCATTTTGGGTCATTATTGCAGCAGTTGTTGCCTGTGTTGCGGTTGCTGTTTGTTTCCTGACGAATCCGCAGCAAAGTGTGAAGGATATACTTGTTCCCAACACATCCTGGAAATGTGAAGAGTTTGCTTTCGCTTTCCAAATGGATCAGGATTATATCATAGAGGGTAATATCAACACGGCAAATTATAACGGAAACATAAGTGTTGGTTTCCGTTATGCCGGCAAAAACGCTGTCGCCGAAATCTTTATGGGAGATTGGGAGTATGCCCAAAGCGCAGCAGAAGAACCGTTGCTCTCAGGCACTTTTCGGGCAAAGGGCGATAAGCTGATATTCGAAATCACAGAAGATAATGTAGGATTAAGTCAAAAAGAATTGACTTTTTATCAAACAGAGCTATTAGGCATAGATCTCTCAGCCGAAATCTGTACGGATTATGAGGGTGTATACGTTACTGTTAGGTCGGTAGATACAAACGCAAGAGGATATACCGTTTTCAATCTTTTATGGCACAATGAAACAAGCGAAAATGTTATGTACGGCGAACACTACTGTATTGAGCGAAAAGTAGATAATAGATGGGTCAGCACGGCTTCTGAAGCATTGGTATTTAACGATATCGGCTATCTTTTAAATGCAAACCGCAAAGCAGACAAAAGCTACTCCACACAAAGATTTGACATCTCCCAAAACGGAACGTACCGGCTAATAGTCTATTTCTTTGTTGATAAAGGCAACGGATATACGGAACATTGTACCTGGACAGAATTCAAGGTCGACGCCATCTCAACAGCCAGCGCTTTGAGTGAACAACATCCCGAATATTTTGGGCTTGATGCATCAGACGGACTAGATGTTTATGTTTGGCAAATGGCAACGGGCAGTTATTCTTTCGGCTTATTGCCACATTCTGAGCAGGGGCGTGATTGGATTTCCCAAGAATTACTGAACCTCAGAGGCGCAAGCGCCGAAGAAATGCGCGCAATATTATCAACATACAATGTTAATGAGGATGATATATACATCATCCCTTGGCAAAATCCCTTTTCGAGCTATTTAGCAGAATGGCAGATAGTTACAGACGGCGAAGATATCAATGCAAAAAGGCAGGCTTATGTTGAATCTATTCGTCTGATGCTTTCACCTGTAGCTGCACCCGTGGGATTCATATACGATACGGCGACCTTTGACATAGACAATGACGGCATTGATGAGGTCTGCACAATGAGCATGGGCCGTACCTCCGGCGTGTTTACATTCACGTTTAATGCCCGTCAGGTCGGTGCCGAGGATGTGGAATATCATACGATTATCTTCTCTCAATGGTATGATTTATCCTTCCAAAAGGGCTCTGACGGTATCACAAGAGTGCAAGGTATAACCCTGGGTGAAAATCCCATAACGCGTCTTTTCGATATTTCCATCAAAGACGGTTATATATGTCTCACCGAAAACGGAGTTCCGATTGGCGAAATCAATTAATAAGCAGAGGGTGCCGCATTCTGTATTCAGCATTAAAAAAGAGTGTCAACTGGTCAGTTGACACTCTTTTTTCTTATTTCATCAGCTTGCACACCAATTCAGCAAACTCTGCCGGGTTTTCCAGAGGCAGCTCTGCCATCAGCTGTGCCTGGGCGCACAGCAGCTTGGCATAATCCTTTGCCTTGTCCGGGTCTTCGGCGGTAGCCAGCTCCATAGCCTGCACCGCCGGGTGCTCCGGATTCAGCTCCAAAATCCACATAGAGGGCAGGGCGTAATCCGGCTGCATCCGCTTCATATACTTTTCCATTTCAAAGCTCATACCGTTGGCGCTCTGCAGGTTTACTGCCTGCTCGCCAAGGTCCGCAGACAGGCGCACCTCGGTAACCTTTTCACCCAAGGCTTCCTTGACGAAATCCAGCATGGCCTTTTTCTGCTGTGCTTTTTCTTCCAGAGCTTTCTTTTCTTCCTCGGTCTGCAAGCCCAAGTCTTCCGTTGCGCAGTTGCAGAAATTCTTTTCCCCGTAGGACATCAGCATCTGAGGAACGAACTCATCCACCTCGTCGGTCATAAACAGCACATCGTAGCCCTTAGCTTCCAGCGCCTTGACCTGGGGCGCAGATGCCATACGGGAAATGCTTTGACCGCTTAAGAAATAAATCTTCTGCTGCTCGCCCGGCATAGCATTCACATATTCCTGTAGGGTAATCAGCTTATCCTGTTTATGGGAATAATAGAGCAGCAGGTCCTGGGTTGCTTCCTTATGAGCGCCGTACTGGGCAACGCAGCCGTACTTTAACTGACGGCCAAATTCCTTAAAGAAGACCTCATAATTTTCCCGGTCATTATCCAGCAGATTGAGGAGCTCTGCCTTAATTTTCTTTTCCACATTTTTGGCGATGATGCTCAGCTGCCGATTATGCTGCAGCAGCTCACGGCTGATGTTCAAGGACAAATCCTGACTATCCACCACACCCCGAACAAAGCTATAATATTCCGGCACCAGGTCCTCACAGGCCTCCATAATCATCACGCCGGAGGAATAAAGCTGCAGACCGGGCTTAAAATCCTTGCTATAGTAGTTCATAGGCGCTTTACCGGGGATATACAGCAGCGCCTTGTAAGACACCGTACCCTCAGCGCTGGTATGCACCGTACGCAAAGGCTTATTATAATCGAAGAACTTTTCCCGATAGAAGCTATTATATTCTTCCTCGGTCACATCCTTCTTGGCTCTTTGCCACAAAGGCACCATGGTATTTAAAGTCTTTACTTCCTGATAGCTTTCATACTCCGGCTTATCTTCAGCGCTACCTTCCTTAACACGGGAGGCGCTTACCTCCATCAAGATAGGATAGCGGATATAATCGGAATATTTCTTCACCAGACTGCGAATCTCATACTCCTTGCAGAAACGGGAGTATTCCTCTTCCTCCGTATCTGCCTTCAGGGTCATAATCACATCCGTGCCTGGGTATTCTCTCTCCGTTTCCGTGATGGTATAGCCGTCTGCGCCGTCGGAAACCCACTTATAAGCAATATCCTCGCCATACTTCTTGGTGATCACCGTCACAGAGGATGCCACCATAAAGGCTGCGTAGAAGCCAACGCCGAACTGACCGATAATATCGATCTCGTCATTTGTCTCCATATTCTCCTTAAAACCCAAAGAGCCGGATTTGCAGATGATACCTAAATTTTCTTCCAGCTCAGCTTTATTCATACCGATGCCCCGGTCAGAAACGGTCAAAATCCCGTTTTTCTCATCCCGGGTGATGGTGATGGCAAGGTCATCCCGGTTGATGCTCACCTTATCGTCGGTAAGGGCGGTATATGCCAGCTTATCCATAGCATCGGAAGCATTGGAAATAATCTCCCTTAAGAAAATCTCCTGGTTGGTATAAATGGAGTGTATCATCAGGTCTAATAACCGCTTGGACTCCGCTTTGAACTGTTTTTTTGCCATTTTACTTTCGCTCCTTTAGCACTCAATTTGTTCGAGTGCTAAAATTATAACACACCTACGGAAAAAAGCAAGTAGTTAGAAAAAAGTTCTTCCTTTATTCATAATTTTGTGGTATTCTTAAAATGTAGAAGTATGCGCCCGCGGATATATGATGGGTGTTTTTTTGAGAAGGAGTTACTATGATTACAGTTAGCAATTTAGGTATGCAGTTCGGCGGTCAGTGGCTGTTTCAGCACGTGGACCTGCAGTTTTTGCCCGGCAACTGCTACGGCATCATCGGTGCCAACGGCGCCGGCAAGTCCACCTTCCTTCGCCTTCTGTACGGCGAGCTGGAATCCACCACCGGCTACATCACCATCCCCGAAGAACTGCGTGTTTCTGTTTTGAAGCAGAACCAGAACGCCTATGACGGCTATTCCATTATGGATACTGTCATTATGGGCAACCAGCATCTTTATGATGTGATGAAGGAAAAGGACGCCATTTACGAAAAGGAAGACTTTACCGACGAGGACGGCCTGCGGGCTTCTGAGCTGGAAGTGGAATTTGCGGAAATGGGCGGCTGGGAAGCAGAATCCGACGCTTCCCGTATGCTTCAGGGCCTGGGTGTTCCCACGGAGCTGCATTATGATATGATGGGCGATACCGACCCCCGTTTGAAGGTTAAGGTGCTCCTTGCCCAGGCGCTGTTCGGCAACCCCGACATCGTTATGCTGGACGAGCCCACCAACAACTTAGACATAGAATCCATCAACTGGCTGGAAGGCTTTCTCTTGGACTTCCCCGGCATGGTCATTGCCGTGTCCCACGACCGGCACTTCCTGAACACCGTTTGCACCCATACTGTGGATATCGACTACGGCAAAATCAAGATGTATGTAGGTAACTACGATTTCTGGTACGAATCCTCCCAAATGGTGCAGGCCATGATCCGCAACAAGAACAAGAAGAATCAGGAAAAGATCGAAGAGCTGCAGCTTTTCATCCAGCGCTTCTCTGCCAACAAGTCCAAGGCCAAACAGGCTACTGCAAGAAGAAAGCTTTTGGACAAGCTGACTGTAGAAGAAATGCCCTGCTCCACCCGTCGTTATCCCTTTGTAGGCTTCCAGCCGGAACGGGAGCTGGGTAAGGACATCCTCACCGTTAACGATGTTTCCGTTACGGTAGACGGTGTAAAGCTTCTGGACAAGGTCTATTTCTCCGTGGGCAAGAACGACAAGATTGCCTTTGTCGGTGAAAACGAGCTGGCGCAAACAGCACTGTTCCAAATCCTCATGGGTGAATTGGAGCCGGACGAGGGCTCTGTCAAGTGGGGCATCTCCACCGTGCGCAGCTACCTGCCCAAGGATAACACCGAATATTTTGAAGGCAACAATATGGAGCTGGTGGACTGGCTGCGGCAATACTCCGCCAAGAAGGACGACGTATACCTCCGTGGCTTCCTTGGCCGTATGCTCTTCTCCAACGAAGATGTGTTCAAGCCCGTGAATGTGCTTTCCGGCGGTGAAAAGGTGCGTTGTATGCTTTCTAAAATGATGCTCTCAGGCGCCAATGTGGTGCTTTTGGACCAGCCCACCAACCACCTGGATATGGAATCCATTCAGGCCGTGAATAAGGGCTTAGAGGCCTTCCCCGGTGTGGTGCTTCTGGCCAGCCACGACCACGAAATGCTTTCCTCCACCTGTAACCGTGTCATTGCCTTCCAGCCCGATGGCTCAATCATCGACCGCTACGGCACTTACGATGAATATCTATACTGGATGGAGCAGCAGAAAGGTAAGTAATTATGCAGAAAATATTAGATATTATCTCTGAAAAAATGGCCCAGGCCTTCGCCGATGCCGGCTATGACCCTGCTTACGGCAAGGTCACTGTTTCCAACCGGCCCGACCTGTGCCAGTATCAGTGCAACGGCGCCCTTTCTGCCGCCAAGGCCTATAAGTGCGCCCCCATTGCCATTGCGCAAAAAGTGGCAGAAAATCTGAATAAAAACGATTTTTCCAAGTGCGATGCCGTTATGCCCGGCTTCATCAATATGGATCTTTCCGATGCCTTCCTGCAGAGCTACCTGGAGGATATGCGCACTCAGCCGGACTTTGGTATTGAGAAATTTGGTAAGGGCAAGACCGTGGTAGTGGACTACGGCGGAGCAAATGTAGCCAAGCCTTTGCACATTGGCCACCTGCGTCCTGCCATCATCGGTGAGACCTTAAAGCGGATATATAAATTCTTTGGCTATGAGGCCATCGGTGACATCCACTTGGGTGACTGGGGTCTGCAAATGGGTCTGATCATTGCAGAGCTGCAGGAGCGGCAGCCCGACCTTCCCTATTTTGACCCTGACTTTACCGGTGAATATCCTGCCGAATCTCCCTTCACCTTAAGTGAATTGGAGGAAATATATCCCACCGCATCTTCCAAGAAGACCGATCCTGTTTTCGCAGAAAAAGCGCATATTGCAACCTACGAGCTGCAGCAGGGCCGCCGTGGCTACCGGGCCATCTGGAATCACATTATGGGCATTTCCCTGCCCGACCTGCGCCGCATTTACGATTGCTTGGATGTGCATTATGAAAAATGGCTGGGCGAAAGCGATGCAGACCCCTATATCCCTGCTATGGTCAAAGACTTAAAGGATCGGGGCATTGCAGTGCTCAGCAACGGCGCCTGGGTCATTCCCGTAGAGGAGGAGACCGACAAGAAGGAAGTTCCTCCCATGATCCTTATCAAGTCCGACGGCTCTGCCATCTATGCTACCACAGACCTGGCTACCATGGTGCAGCGGATGCAGGACTGGAATCCGGACAAAATGCTCTACATCACCGACAAGCGGCAGAACCTGCATTTTGAGCAGGTGTTCCGCGCTGCCAGGAAAAGCGGCATCGTAAATGCGCAGACCGAGCTGGAGCACGTTGGTCACGGCACCATGAACGGCGCTGACGGCAAGCCCTTCAAGACCCGTGACGGCGGCGTTCTGCGGCTTGAGCAGCTGATTAACGATATGACCAGCTTTGTCCGCAGCAAGGTTGTAGAAAACAAGATTGTTGCAGAAGAAGATGTGGAAGCCACCACCGCCAAGATCGCCCTGGCTGCCCTTAAATACGGTGATCTTTCCAACCAGCCCACCAAGGACTATAACTTTGACTTGGAGCGCTTTGCCGCTTTTGAAGGCAACACCGGTCCTTATATCCTGTATACCATCGTGCGGATTAAGTCTATTTTGGCCCGGTACGGCGCTTGGGAAAACCTGTCCATCGCCGCCCCTGCGGGTGGCTATGCCCGGGAACTGATGCTCACCATCACCCGCCTTGGCCCGGCTTTGGAAAGTGCCCTGCGCACCTCCTGCCCCAACCTGATCTGCGCTTATATCTACGAGCTTGCCGGCGCAGTGAACAAATTCTACCACGAGACCCGTATTCTTACGGAAGAGGACAAGGCTTTGCAGGCAGGCTACATCAGCCTCATTGCCCTTGCCAAGAATGTGCTGGAGACCTGTATCGACCTGCTGGGCTTCTCTGCCCCGGATAAGATGTAATGAAGCGCTTTCGTAAGGTATATGTGGAAATTTCCAATGTGTGCAACTTAAGCTGCCGTTTTTGCCCCGGCACAAAGCGGCAG
>JAZMZJ010000007.1:0-11685 GCA_045585915.1 Faecousia sp.
CTGCGTGTGCCGATAATTACAGGAAGCCTGCCCTCATCACAGGCTGCGCTGACAATCTGATGAATGCGCTTGACAAAGGGACAGGTGGCATCAATAATATCTGCTCCCTGATTTTGCAGGGCTTCATACACAGCTTTGGTAACGCCGTGAGAACGGATGACCACCGTTTGGCCGGGCTTTGCCTGCTCAGGCGTATCAATCACCGTAACACCCATCTGCTCAAAATGGGCTACCGCATGACGGTTATGGATAATGGGGCCAAGGGTGGAAACAGGTCCATTGGAACGGGCAGCGTTTTCCACCAGCTCCACCGCCCGGTTCACCCCAAAACAAAACCCAGCGCTTTTGGCTAATATTACACTCATAGGGGAATCTTCGCTCCAATAATTCGCTTCATTTCGGCAAGGACACCGGGAATATCCAGGTCGGAGGTATCCAGCAGCACCGCATCCTTTGCCTGCTTTAAGGGCGCAATCTCCCGATGGGAGTCCTGATAATCCCGCTGCTCAATTTCCTTTTGAATGGTAGCAAGGTCTGCCTGCTGACCCTTGGCAATCAGCTCATCATAGCGGCGCTTTGCCCGCACAGCGCTGGAGGCAGTAAGAAAGATTTTTGCATTGGCCTTAGGCAGCACCACAGTGCCAATATCCCGTCCATCCATAATCACATTGTGCTCCCGGGCAACCTGCCGCTGCATATCCAGCAGCACCTCACGAACAACTGCATGGGCAGACACCAAGGATGCCTTTTGGGAAATATCCTGGGTACGGATATCATCGGTCACATCCATGCCGTTCATAATCATGTGCTGCTTGCCGGTTTCATCATATTCAATCTTAACGGTAAGCTCATCAATATAGCGCTCCACGCCGTCAGCATCCTTTGGGCTCACACCCAAAAGGTCAAGGAAATAGGCAACGGTGCGGTAAATAGCGCCGGTATCTACATAATAGTAGCCAAGCTCCTTGGCAAGGGCCCGGGCGATGGTGCTTTTACCTGCACCGGCAGGGCCGTCAATGGCGATGGAATAAAACTTCTCCATAAGTATTCCTCATTTCTAATTATTACGCATCTTTGCCAATGCGTCAGCTTCAATGGTCATTACCTGCTCCGGACTGATGCCCAGCCTTTGGGCCACCTGCTGAGCAGTTAAGGCGTTGCCGGTTTCCAGGCCATAACGCAGAGAAACAACGGTTTTTTCCTGTTCCTCAAGGGTAGATAGCATATCAAAAATCAACTGCCGGCTTTGATAATAGGCAGTGTTTTCCACAGCCTGGTCCTCTTCTTCAGCAAAGGCATCCTGCTCCGGCTCTTTTGCACGGGAAAGCGCCTGGGCGTTTTGCACAAGGCTCTGGGCGTACTCCGCTTCTGTAACGCTCACATGCATCCCCTGGGCAATTTCTTCCAGACTGGGATTGCGACCCAACTCAGAAAGAAGTCTTTGGTCCACATCCCGATAGTCCTCCATTTGTCTGCGAAGCTTGTCCCCAAGGCCGTTTTCGCAGGCCTGAAGCACCACTGCATCTGCCATAGCCCGGTAAATCCACCGGCGGATATGCTCAGTAAAGTTGCCCCCCTCATAAGCGGCAATACCTTGCCATAAGCCAAGGCTGCCCTCCTGAATCAGGTCCAAAAGCAGCACACCCTTACCGGTCATTTCCCGGGAAATCTCAACCACAAGGCTAAGGGACAAATTCACAAGCTGTTCTGCCACCTGGGTCTGCCCATCCAGATAAAGCTGGGAAATCAGCTCCACATCTCCTGCCACGGGAATGGAAGAAAGTTCACGCAGATATACGCCAAGGGGGTCGTTTTCCTCCAGACCGGAGAGCATATCGGCCTGCTTGGCAAGGCCCTCTTCCATCAGTAGCCTTGCTTCAGCCTGACCGCAGCTGCCGCGGATATGACTCACATCGGCAAATGCGCCCTTTTCCCGGCAAATTTCCAAAGCCTGCTCCAGGGTTTGCCGGTCCTCCTGCGCAGCAAGAGCAAGAAGCTGCTCCGCCGGAAAGGTCTGCTCCGGCTGCAAAGTCTGAGCAAACTCCAAAAGAGGCGATGCTTCAAAGGTATATTCCAAATTCATTATTCCAAATAGTCCTCCAAGCCAATGTTTGCGCCGCATTTACGCAGCTTTCTGATGGCATCAGTTTTAATTTGTTGGGCCCGTTGCCTGGATATGCCCATAGCGCCCCCGATTTCCTCAAGGCTATGGCACCTGCCATCGGCCATACCGAAGTGCAGCCTCAGTACCTGCTGCTGCCGGTGAGTCAGGCAGGAAATCAGCCCATCCAGAGTGGCTTTCAGCTCCTGGCGCATCAGCAGCTGATGGGGCTGCAAGGCCTGCTCGTCTACAGCAGGCAAAGGTGCTTCGCTTTCATCCAGGGAAGATGCCTGGTGCAGGTTAAGCAGCTGCCGGATTTTATCTTCACGGATTCCGGCTCTTGCTGCAATTTGGTCAAAGGTAGGCTCCTGGTCAAGCTCCTGGCGCAGCTGCGCTCGAGCAGCAAGTGCCCTTCGCAAATTACGGGCGCCATGGTCTGTAAGGCGAATGGCATTGCCCTGCTCACGAAGACAGCGGTCAATGGCCTGACGGATACACTCGGTGGCATAAGTGGAAAAACGGTTGCCCATGGCAGGATCAAAATGCTTGGCTGCAGCAATCAGGCCAATGCTCCCCTCCTGCATCAAATCCAGCAGAGGGGCACCTCTGCCGGCATACCCCCAAGCGATGTGAGCAACCAGGCGCAGATTGGCACTAACCATTGCGCCAATGGCCTCCTCGTCGCCCAAAGCACAGCGCTGGGCAAGGGCCTGTTCCTCTTCGATAGACAGCCGGGGATACTGCCGTATCTCCTGCAGATAGCGGCTCACATCCTCCCCAGATAGCTCCGAGGGTCCTTTTTCAAGTTGTGTGGGGAAGATAAGTGCTGTCATCTGTCTGTTCCTTTTCGTTCCTTAAGCTTATTGCGGAAGGCAAGCAGCTCGTCGTCACTTTGGATATTGGCTGCCTGGTGGGAGCTACGAATGGTGTGGGCGCAATCCCGGAAGGCATCCCGGCTCACAGGGCCGGCTATGCGGTGAACAATACCGGTTATGTGGGACATTTCCTCCTGACTAAGGTCAGAAAGGGCGCCCAGTGACACCTCAGCGCCACTTTTGTGCATACGCAGAAGCTGGTCATACACCCTGCCAAGCAAAGGCACAGAAAAGCTGCTGCCGGTAAGCTCCACTGTATCCATAAGGGATGGGTCAAGGAGCGCCTGGGCAATAACGCCTTCTTCTGCCATGGCAGATTTCATATTATCGTAGCGAATGCTCCGGGCCTTAGGCTGCAGCGCCTGTGCCGGGGCAAGGTCGATTTTCTCCTGTTTTTTCTTTTCCTTGGCAACTCTACGCTTGAAGGCCTTGGTCACTTCCATTTGCATAGACTCCGGCGTAATACCGGCAGCCTCTGCAATGCGGCCGCTATACACTTCACGCTTAACAGAGCTGTCCAGAGTACAGATAAGCTCGGCAGCTTCCTGCACAAAGCGGATTTTTTGGTCGTCCACACGCAGGTCATACTTGCTGCGAATGGCATTAAGCTGATATTCCACCCTGTTGGAAGATTCCTCCAACAGGAGCTTAAACTTATCCGCGCCAAATTTCTTCAAAAATTCGTCCGGGTCCTTGGCATCCTTAATCTGCAGCACCTTCACACGAATGCCTGCCTTTTCCAGCATTGGAATGGCCCGTTGGGCAGCCCGGAGGCCTGCTTCATCGCTATCGTAGGTGAGCACAACCTGCTCGGTATAGCGGGTAAGCAGAGTCACCTGCTCCTCGGTAAGAGAGGTACCCAGAGAGGCAACTGCATTGTCGAAGCCATATTGGTGCAGCGCAACAACATCGATGTTGCCCTCTACAAGAATTATGTAGGGCTGCTTGGTTTTCTTGGCAAGGTTCAGTCCAAAGAGATTTTTACGCTTATTAAAAATAACCGTTTCGTTGGAATTGAGATACTTGGGCTTGGAATCATCCAGCACACGGCCGCCAAAGCCGATGACATTGCCCCGAACATCAATGATGGGGAACATCAGCCGGTTGCGGAAGCGGTCATAAATTCTGCCATTTTTTTCACCCACCAGGTCTGCATCCCGCAGTTCCTGGTCGGTATAGCCCTTTTGGCGCATAGCGTCCACCAGAGCATTCCAGCTATCAGGAGCAAAACCAATGCCGAAATTGGTAACAGAGGCTTTGGTCAGGCCACGGCTTTGCACATACTCCAGGCACTGCTTGCCCACAGGGGCATAAAGCTGACTATGGAAGAAGCGGCCTGCCTCTTTCATCAGCGCCCACAGCCGTTCCTGCTGACGGTAGCGGCTTTGATACTGCTCGTCCTCCGGCACTTCCATACCGGCCCGTTTAGCCAGTGAGCGCACCGCATCCGGGTAGCTCAGGCCCTCCAGGTCCATAATAAAGTTGATGGGGCCACCACCCTTATGGCAGCCGAAGCAATAATAAATGCCTTTATCCGGAGCAACGGAAAAAGAGGCCGTATTCTCCCCATGGAAGGGACACAGGCCAAACAAATTGGAGCCGGAGCGTTTAAGCGTAACATACTGCCCCACCACATCCTCAATGGGATTACGGGCAACCAGCTCATCAATAAAAGACAGGGGAAAAGCCATAAAACAGCCTCCTTTCTGAATTGATTAAAGTTTATCCCGGTATATGGGTAATAAACCACCCATTATTATAGCACATTATCCACGGACTTGCCAACCCATAGGTGTGAAAAGTTGATGGAATTTATCTACTGCATAATTATCGGTCATACCTGCAATATAATCGCACACCGTGCGCTCCATTCCCTCAAAGGAAAGCTGAGGCTGAAAGTCCTCGGGCAATGCTTCCGGGTGATTATAATAATAATCAAACAGGCGGCGGAGCATATCCTTTGCCTTGCTCTCCTCCCCCTTCGCCACCGGGTTGCGGTAAACCCGTTCAAACAAAAATTCCCGCAGCTGCAAAAGGGCCTTATCAACAGGCTCAGACAAAAGGATATTCGGTGCATCCTTGGACGAAACAATCATGTCACACACCAAGGTGTTGATGCGCTGCCGGTGATTATCTCCAAGAACAGCGCTGATGGAAGCCGGAATTTGCGCCGCTTCCAGAATACCTGCCCGGGCTGCATCGTCAATATCGTGATTAACATAGGCAATGCGGTCGGAAAGGCGCACAATCTGCCCCTCTAAGGTTTCGGGGATATGGGGACCGGTGTGGCCCAAAATGCCCATACGCACCTCATAGGTCAAGTTCAGGCCTGCGCCGTTATTTTCCAAAATGTCCACAACCCGGAGGCTCTGCTCATTATGGCTGAAATTGCTGCCCAGGCATTGGGAAAGTGCTGCCTCGCCGGCATGGCCAAAGGGGGTATGACCCAAATCATGACCCATGGCAATAGCCTCCGTCAGGTCTTCATTCAGGTTCAGGGCCCGGGCCACCGTACGGGCAATACGGGCAACCTCCAGAGTATGGGTCATACGGGTGCGGTAATGGTCGCCCTCCGGGCGGAGGAAAACCTGAGTTTTGTGCATCAGCCGGCGGAAGGATTTGCAATGGACAATGCGGTCGGTATCTCTTTGATAGGCTGTGCGCACATCCTCATTGCTGGGCTCTTCGGCAATGTTGCGGCCGCGGCTTCGGTCAGCAAAGGCTGCCTT
The DNA here is from genome assembly GCA_045585915.1 of Faecousia sp. Lineage (GTDB taxonomy): Bacteria > Bacillota > Clostridia > Oscillospirales > Oscillospiraceae > Faecousia. Next base: position 5,706 of record JAZMZJ010000007.1, read on the forward strand.
AGGGCTCAAATGTACATATTCCTGTTTTTCCAGTTCTTCCCGTAATGTCATCATGGGCTCCTTTCCGTCACTTTACAGGGAACGCCCGATACTCCTGACCAGTCACTAAGGTCTCTACCGTACCGGCAGTCATATCGGTAAGCCTGTCAGCAAACAACTGGGCTTTTTCCTGGGCAATCAAAATTTCAAGTTCTACCTCAGCGCCGAACTGGGTATCACGAAGAACGCCCTCAAATGCTTCAATTTCCAGCTTCACACGTTCATAATAAGTATAGGGGCAAGGCACATAAAGCACGCTCCACACCCGTTTCATAGATTTGCCTGCCGCATCCACGGCAATTTTTGCCCCCTTGGTATAGGCCCTTACGAGACCTCCTGCGCCAAGAAGCACACCGCCAAAATACCGGGTGACCACGCACACTACATTGTGGATATTCTCCCGCTGAAGCACCTGCATCATGGGATTACCTGCCGTACCGCCAGGTTCGCCGTCATCGGAAAACCGCATCGGGCCATCCTTAATGACATAGGCCCAGCAGTTGTGGGTGGCATCATAGTGCTGCTTTTTCATTTCCTGAATTCTCTCCAGGGCCTCGGCTTCGGTCTCCACAGGCCACACCCTGCCGATAAAACGAGACTTTTTTTCAACAAATTCGTCCTGCCCGAAGCCGGTAGGCACCAAATATTCCTCCAAGGTCAGCACTCCTTTGTGATATAGTCCTTCAGCCGGCCGTAAAAAATGGGGTCAACTACCGTCTCCACAACGATGACTTCAGCGGTATAATCCACACTGATCACCTGCGCGCCGCTGTGCAGCGCCTCCACCATGCCTCCCATGGAATAAGGCAGGGTCACTTGCACCCGGTGATGGGTATGACCCAGAGCCTTTTCAATGGCCTTAAGCAGGTCATCAGTCCCCTGCCCTGTTTTAGCAGAGATTTTTACCACATCTTCCCCAACGGGAATATCCTCGGTCTTCACAAGGTCAGCCTTATTATAGCAGCGCAGCACTCTTGTGCCGGGCTTGGCAAGCTTGGTGATGAGCCTGTCCACCACCGCAATGTGCTCTTCCCGGTTGGCGTCAGCCGCGTCAATGACATGCAGCAGCAGGTCAGCATATTCCAGCTCCTCTAAGGTAGCCCGGAAAGCATCCACCAAATGATGAGGCAGCTTGGCAATGAAGCCAACCGTATCAGACAGCACCACATCCAATGTGTCGGATACGGAAAGCTGCCGGGAAGTGGTATCCAAGGTATCAAATAGGCGGTTATTGGCAGGGATTCCGGCATCGGTCAGACAGTTGAGCAGCGTGGATTTGCCTGCGTTGGTATAGCCAACAATGGCAACCACCGGCACCGAATTTTTCATCCGCCGCTGGCGCTGCACACCCCGAACCTGACGCACCTGCTCAAGCTCTGCCTGAAGCCGGGCAATGCGCTCACGGATATGCCGCCGGTCAGATTCCAGCTTGGTTTCGCCGGGGCCACGAGTGCCGATGCCACCGCCCTGCCGGGAAAGGCTCACGCCCATACCGGAAAGCCGGGGCAGCAAATACTTATACTGGGCAAGCTCAACCTGAAGCCTGCCTTCCTTGGTTTTGGCCCGCTGGGCAAAAATATCCAAAATCAGGGCACTGCGATCTAATACAGTAACACCCAAAATATCTTCCAAAGCCCGGATATTGCCCGGGGACAACTCGTTATCAAAAATGACCATTGTGGAGGCCGTGGCTTCAACCAGCATGCGCAGCTCCTGCGCTTTGCCCTCGCCGATAAAGCTGTGGGAATCCGGCGCATGGCGGTTTTGCAGCATCTTGCCGGTACAGAAGCCGCCTGCAGTTCCCAGCAGCGCTTCCAGTTCCTCCAGGGTTTCATCGGTGGCAGTTTGCTCCTTGGTAAAGCAATCGGCATTCAGTCCAACAAGGACTGCCCGTTCCACTACCTTTTCGTCAAAATTTCCTTCCATATTCCCTCCAAAGGGTATAGTTTCCCATCTTTATCAGTATAACACACATACAGGCTTTTACGCAAGTATAAGAAAAGCATTCAGTAAAACAAAAACCGCACCATACAATGGTGCGGTTTTAGTCTTACTTAATGCCGAAGCGCTTATTGAAACGGTCAACACGTCCACCGGTGTCAACCAGCTTCTGCTTGCCGGTATAGAAAGGGTGGCACTTAGAGCAGATTTCAACGCGGATGTCCTTCTTGGTGGAGCCGGTCGTAAAGACGTTGCCACAGGCGCAGCGAATGGTGGTCTGTTCGTAGTTGGGATGGATGCCTTCTCTCATGTCGTTCACCTCTTTCTTAAAAGCTAAAAGGGCATAATTACCCCAGCAATCATTTAATCGCTGGAATATGATAACACATACGGTCAATAAATGCAAGTGTTTTTTACGAAAAATGAAAACTTTTTATAAAGTAAGTTTTCCGCTTAAAATGCCCAGTTACCGTTACGGAAAATAGCCACAGTCCTGCCGTCCCGGGTGATGGCATCGATGTTCATGGTGTCGCAGCCGATCATAAAGTCCTCGTGGATCATAGACTCATTCACACCCAAAGCGGTGATCTCCTCCAAAGACTTATTGTGATGATCCTCGATGGTATCGGAGAAGCCACGGCCCAGAGCCAGATGGCAGGCAGCATTTTCATCGAACAAAGTATTATAAAACAGGATGCCGCTCTGGCAGATGGGGCTTTGCTGAGGCACAAGGGCGCACTCGCCCAGGTAAGCTGCGCCTTCGTCCATGGCGATCATGGTCTTAAGCACCTCTTCGCCCTTCTCCGCCTTCACTTCCACAGCCTTGCCGCCTTCAAAACGAACAGAGAAGTTTTCAATCAGCTGGCCGTGATAAGAAAGGGGCTTGGTAGAATATACGATGCCCTCTGCCTCACCCTTCTTGGGAGAGATGAAAGCTTCCTCAGAAGGAATGTTGGGGTTAAAGGAAATACCGTCCTTTGTGGTCTCCTGACCGGCACAGAACCGGGCCTCAGGGATCATACCCACGGTAAAATCGGTGCCGTTATCGGCAGTATAGTGCAGCTTATCGATGCCAAGGCTATTGAGATAATCGCAGCGGGCCTTCAGGTTGGCATTGTGCTCTTCCCAAGCCTTGATGGCATCGCCATTGACACGGGAGGTGTACAGGATCGCTTCCCACAGCTTTTCCATAGCTACGCTGGTACGCAGGCCGGGGAACACCTTCTTTGCCCAGGCAGCGCCGGGAACGGCAGCGATACACCACTGCTGTGTGCCGTCCAGCTGGTCAATATAAGGCTTCATAATGGGATAACACATCTGCATACCCTTTGCCTGCTTAGCCATATTCATACCCTTCAGGCCATCGGGATCTTCAGAGATCAGATGGATGCGGCAGGGCTTCACATCGACCATATGCTTCAGACGCTCAACATTCCACTGGGGGATGGTGCCAAGGGTCTTAACGGACTGATAACGCACATGGGTCTTGCTCAGGGGCTGATAGTTCCATTCCACAATGACCTTCTTAGCCTTTGCCTTATAAGCCTCTTCCACCACCATGTGGACAAATTCAGGCTGGTCCAAATCTGCGTGGATCATAACCTCCTGGCCCTTTTGCACATTAACACCAACCTGAACAATCAGGCGGGCATATTCCCGTAAAACAGACTTTTTCATTTTACCTTCTCCTTTTTTCAAAAAGATAGGCTTATCATAGCACATCCCAATACTTTCGTCAATCCGGTTGCAAAATGAAAAATATTGTTTATAATAAATGAAAGGGGGGATTTTATGCTGACCTGTGCAGAACTTACAAGGAAAATTCAAGATGGCCTATGCCTGCTGGACGGAGCCACCGGCTCTAACCTGCGCAGAGCCGGTATGCCCCTGGGCGTATGTGCAGAAGAATGGATCATTCAAAATCCCTGTGTTCTCACCGATCTGCAACGGCAGTATGTGGAGGCCGGCTCTGATGTGCTCTACGCCCCCACCTTTCAGGCCCAGCCTTTGGGATTAAAGCAGGCAGGCCTTGATAAGGAAACGGAGAAAATCAATGCACAGCTGGTGGCTTTAAGCCGCAGTGTGGCAGGCGACGCCCTGGTTGCCGGCGACCTGACCACTATGGCCGCATTTTTAGATAGCTTTGACGAAGCTAATTTTGACACCATGGTGGATGCCTACCGCAGGCAAATCCGGGGTCTTATAGACGGCGGTGCTGACTTTTTGGCGGCAGAAACCCTGATGTACCCCCTTGAGGCAGAAGCCATATTCACCGCAGCTGAGTTAGAAGGTGCAGGTGCCTGTATTTACACCTTTACCATGCAGCCTGACGGTGCCCTGTTTTCCGGAATGGATGCAGCGCCGGTGCTTCGGGAACTGGAAAACGCCGGCGCGGCTGCCGTTGGCTTCAACTGTGTAGCAGCCAACGATATGCTGCCCGGCCTTGTAAGTAAGCTGAGAAGATTCGTAAAAGGCCCGCTGGTATGTAAGCCAAATGCCGGCGATCCGGTAATTGACAGCAGTGGGATCGCCCAATATTCCATGGGCGCAGAGGTCTTTGCTGAAATTCTTCTATCCTGCAAGCAAATGGGTGCAACCCTACTTGGCGGCTGCTGCGGCACTACCCCTGCGCATATTGCAGCCATAAAAAACAGCCTATAAAATCGCAGCGAAAAATCCCGCTGCGATTTTTATATTGCTATTTTCGCCTTTTTTTGATATAGTTAAATTGCTATGGAAAACAAAACCAGACTATATGTCAGCAAGAAAAATATGCTGACCTGGCTGATGGCCCTTTGCATGGTAAGCTCGGCAGTGGCCCGCATCTTGATTGTCGGTAAGGAAGGAGCCGACTGGTGGTGCCAAATCTTTTTGCCGATAGCAGCTTCCCTGCTGTACGCCGCAGTCACCCTGATCAGCGGTAAGGAACGGTTTTACAAATCCGCAATTCCTGTTTGGCTGATTGGCCTATATTTCTTCTTTGTGTTCTGCGCAGTTAATTTCCAGGAATTTGATGTGATGGTTACCCTCCTGTATGCAATAATGCTCCTGTTCTATGCCATTTTGTATACCCAAATCACATCAGAAAAGGCTGGCCTTATCTGGCTGCTGCCCTTTATTTTCCTTGCGCCTATGGCAGCCCTTATGTATATGCACAGAGGCGCCCTGTTAAGCGGAAACTATGCAGGTCTGCTGATGGGCACAGCTTCTTCTGCTGACCTTGGCAACTATCAGGCAGCCCTTGCCGACATTCTTATGACCCTGGGCCTTATTTTTACGGTATTTGCCATTGATCGCCACCCCCTGGGTGAATACCATGCCACCTGGGGCGACCGTACCGACGGACGCCGCATCCGCACCGAGCCTCCCATGAATCAGGTTTCCCCCTACATTATGGGTCAGCGCAACGATGCTACCAACTTCTTTACAGAAGCCTTTGAAATCACCCACGTGGAGCGGTACATCCGGCAAAAGCGCCGGGAAGGTATGACCAACTTTGGTCTGATGCATGTGCTGCTGGCCTGCTACTGCAGAGCCGTGTGCAAATACCCCAAGCTCAACCGTTTTATCAGCGGCCAGAAGATTTTCTCCCGGGGCAATGACCTACAGTTTTGCATGACCATTAAAAAGGAAATGACCTCCGATTCCCCGGAATCCCTGATTAAGGTTCACCTGAGCCCCTATGACACCGTGGACGATGTTTACAGAAAGGTCAATGCAGCCATCGAAGAAGTGAAAAACACCCCCCTGGATTCCGACTTTGACAAAACCGCCCACGCCCTGCTGCTGATTCCCGGCCTGCTGCTGAAATTCACCGTGTGGCTGCTGCGGACGCTGGATTATTTTGGTCTGCTCCCCCGGTTCCTGCTGGAAATCAGTCCTTTCCACGGCTCTGTGTTCTTTACCTCTATGGGTTCTCTGGGCATTCCTCCCATTTATCACCACCTGTATAACTTTGGCAATATGCCTCTGTTTGGCTCCTTTGGCTGCAAGCGCAGAG
>JAZMZJ010000008.1:0-4843 GCA_045585915.1 Faecousia sp.
AGGCCAATGCGATCCGTACCGGGCTGTGTCAAACTTACGCAGAAAGCATCACTTGGGTGCAGCCGGACAGCACCCTGCAGATCCCGGAGATGGACATTACGGTTTTTGCTGCAGCTGCAGGGAAAACAGACAATGAAAGCAGCTTATGTATCTTGTTTCAACCGAAAAACTGTGATATACTGATTACCGGAGACCGGACTATTGCCGGTGAGGAGCAGCTGCTGCGGCAGTATCCGTTGCCGGATATTGAGATTTTGATTGTTGGCCATCACGGCTCAGCCGATTCCACAGGCCTGGAGTTGCTTCGCCGACTAAAGCCGGAGATTGCAGTTATATCGGTGGGAGAGGATAATCGGTACGGCCATCCGGACCGGGAAACTCTGGACCGGCTGAACTTGTTTGGCTGCACGATTTACCGAACAGATGAGCAGGGAACGATCATATTCAGGAGGTGAGTTCGTTGGATAAGTCTGCACAGCACGGCAGCATTCAGCTGCTGAAACGGGACATTAAAGAAAAGAAGCTTCAAAGACTTTATATTTTCCACGGTGAAGAAACTTTTTTGCTTCAGCATTATTTTGGACAGATAAAAAAGCAGCTTATCGATGAGCTTACGGAGTCGTTTAATTTTCATAAGTTTACGGTTGAAAATTTTTCCGTTCAGGCATTTGCCAATGCGGTGGATAATCTGCCTATGATGGCAGAAGCTACTCTTGTTTGGGTGGATGAAATCGATTTGTTCCGTATGCCGGAAGATGAACGGGAACGGATGATTGCTGTTTTCCGGGATATTCCGGATTATTGCACAGTGATATTTACCTACAATACTACACCTTGGAATCCGGATAAGCGGCTGCAAAAGCTGATGACTGCCATTAATGATACGGCAACCATTGTAAATTTTGAAAAGCAGGAGCAGCGGGACCTCGTTGCCTGGATTGCCCGGCACTTTGCTGCCGAGGGCAAGCGAATTTCTAACTACCTGTGTGTTTATCTCATTGAGCTTACAGGCGGCACAATGACGGCGCTTGCCGGTGAAATTTCCAAAATTTGCGCATATAGCGAAGCGGATGAAATTGTGCAAACGGATATTGATGCGGTTGTTGAACCCGTACTGGATGCTGTTGCATTTCAAATCACCAATTTCCTTTCCCAGGGTCAGCATGCCGCTGCCCTTATGAAGCTTCGGCAGCTGTTTAAGATGCAGCAGGAGCCTGTTGTCATTCTTGGCGCCATCGGCAGTCATTACCGGCGCCTAAGCATTGCAAAAACCCTTTTGGATAACGGCAGGCCTGCTACAGAGCTGCAGCGCCTGTGTAATATGAAGGAATATCCTGCCCGAAAGGCAATGACAGATGCAGGAAAAGTTTCGGCTGCTTTCTGCCAAAAAGCTATGACGCTCATTGTGGAAACAGACTATAAGCTCAAAACCTCCGGTGGCGATGGCCAGCAGCTTATGGAAATTTTGCTGCTGCAGCTTGCGCAGGAGGCCAAATATGGTTAAAATCCGTCAGGCTATTGTAGTGGAAGGCCGCTACGATAAAAACACTCTTTCTCAGGTGGTAGATGCGCCTATTTTTGAAACATCCGGCTTTGGCATTATGAAGGATAAGGCGCAGCTTGCTCTTTTGCGCCGTGTGGCAAAGGAGCGGGGCCTTATTGTGCTTACCGATTCTGATGGGGGCGGCTTTGTCATTCGTAACTATCTCAAAGGCGCTATTCCGCCACAGCAGCTTCTGCATGCTTATATCCCCGATGTTTACGGCAAGGAAAAGCGCAAGGCGGCCCCCGGAAAAGAGGGGAAGTTGGGCGTTGAGGGTATGTCAGCGCAGGTTATTTTGGATGCCCTCCGGCGCTGCGGTGCCATATTTGAAGAGGATGTTGTTCCCGGAAAGGGTTGTATTACAAAGCAGGACCTGTTTGCCCTTGGCCTTTCCGGCGGAAAGAACAGCTCAGAAAAAAGGAAGCAGCTTCTGAAAAAACTGGAATTGCCGGAGCATATGAGCGCCAATGCCATGCTCCAGGCTCTTAACATTCTTTACAGCCTCCGGGAGCTTACGCAGATTGTGGAGGGGTTGTAATTGGGAGATTACCATGATTGACATATCAGTTAAAAACTTAACAAAGTTCTTTGTCATCGGGGAAAATCTCCTGGAGGACTTAAGCTTTGAAATACAGGAAGGGGAACGGGTTGCCATTTTGGGCCGTAATGGCTGCGGAAAGACAACCCTGTTCAAAATTCTCACCGGTCAGATGGAATATGATGCCGGTCAGGTATATGTGAATCCGGCCAAGCGCCTTGGTCTGATTTCCCAGATTCCTCAGTTTCCTGCAGGCTATACGGTAGATGACGTGCTTCGTTCTGCCTACCGGGATATTCTTGCTATCGGCAAAAAGATGGAACGCCTGGAGCAGCAGATGAGTGCCGGTGCAACGGATGAACAGCTCAGGGAATATGATGACTTGGTTAACCGTTTCCAGTCCGGCGGTGGCTATGAGATGAATGTGGAAACCGATAAGGTTTGTAACGGCCTGGGTATTACACAAGCGCAACGAACGCAGCTTTTTGACAGCTTGTCCGGTGGAGAAAAAACCCGGATGAACCTGGCTCGGCTATTGCTGGAAAAAACAGACATTCTGCTTTTGGACGAGCCAACAAACCATTTGGATTTAAGAAGCGTTGAGTGGCTTGAAAGCTATATCCAGTCCATTAAGGGCACTGTCCTTGCCATATCTCACGACCGCTATTTTCTTGACAGAATAGCCCAACGGGTGATTGAGATCACCGATGGTCATGCGGAGTTCTATTCCGGTAACTATTCATTTTATATTGACGAAAAGCAGGCCCGGTTTGACCTGCAAATGAAGCGCTATGAGCAGGAGCAGGCGAAGCTGAAGCAGCTTGGTTATACTGTGGAGCGCATGAAGGGTTGGGGCATCAATAACCGGACGCTCTACCGCCGGGCAATGTCCATTCAGCACCGGATGGAGCGCATACAAAAAACCGAACGTCCCAAAACCGAGCGCACAATGAAAGCCACATTTGGTGAAAAGGATTTTTCCGGCGATGTGGTGTTCCAAACCAAGAATATGGGCAAAGCCTTTGGCCAGCGCACCTTGTTTTCCGGGGTGGAGCTTCGGGTGGAAGGTGGCGAGCGGATTGCCATTTTAGGCGATAACGGCACAGGTAAATCCACCTTTATCAAGTGTTTGCTTGGTGAAGAGGATTTTAACGGCAAGGTGCAGTTCGGCCCAACGGTCAAATGGGGCTACCTTCCTCAGATAATTCATTTTGCGCATCCAGAACGCACCTTGTATGATACAATGCTCTATGAGAAAAATTGCTCCCCACAGGTCGCCAGAGACCGCTTGGGCGCATTTATGTTCTCGGGTGAAGATGTGTTTAAACGGGTAGGTGACCTTTCTGGTGGCGAGCAGTCGCGCCTGCGGCTGTGTATGCTCATGGATGAAAAAATCAATCTTCTTATCTTGGATGAGCCAACCAATCATTTGGACATTGCATCCCGGGAGTGGATAGAGGCGGCTATTGATGAATTTGACGGAGCACTGCTTTTTGTTTCTCACGACCGTTATTTTATTGAGAAGTTTGCCCAGCGCATTTGGGTTTTGGAGGATGGCGTAATTAAGGACTATCCTTGCGGATACCAAAAATATCGCAGCATATTGGAAAAAGAATCCATTTCAAAACCTATGCCCCAGGTGGTGGAAAAACCAAAAAAAGAAAAACCTAAGGGCGGTACGAAGGAGCTGGATAAGCTTATTCGCCGTCTGGAACGGGAGATTGAAAAACAGGAAGCCGCTATTGCGGAGATAGATGAACAAATTTCCCAAAGCGGGGCAGACTATCAGGAGCTTACCAGGCTTCTGCAGGAAAAAGAAAAACAAGAGGAGCAGCTTCTGACGCTCATGGAGCAATGGGAAGCTGCCCAGGAATAAAGGAGAGATTAATATGAGTGGTTGTAGTGGCAATTGCTCTGCCTGTGGCTCTGATTGTGCAGATCGCAAGGCAGAAAGCTTGCTTGCAAAGCTGAATGAAAGGGCATCAGTAAAAAAGGTGATTGCCGTTGTTTCCGGTAAGGGCGGTGTGGGAAAATCCACCGTCACCTCTATGCTTGCTGTGGAAATGGCACGGCGGGGCAAACGGGTTGGCGTTTTGGATGCCGATATCACCGGCCCTTCTGCGCCTACGGCCTTTGGCGTTACTCAGTGCCAGGGCGCAAACGAGGATGGCCTGTATCCTGCGTTGAGTCGCAGCGGCATCCAGGTGATGTCCATTAATTTGCTGCTGGATAACAGCACCGACCCTGTGGTGTGGCGCGGCCCTGTGATTGCCGGTGCGGTAAAGCAATTCTGGACCGATGTTATTTGGGAAGATGTGGACTATATGTTCGTGGATATGCCTCCCGGCACCGGGGATGTGCCTCTGACGGTGTTTCAGAGTCTGCCGGTGGATGGCATTGTTATTGTCACCAGCCCTCAGGACCTTGTTAGTATGATTGTTACAAAGGCTGTTAAGATGGCCAATATGATGCATATTCCTGTTCTTGGCTTTGTAGAGAACTATAGTTATCTGCAATGTCCCGATTGCGGCAAGCAGATACAGGTGTTTGGACAGAGCCACCTGGATGAGGTTGCTAAGGAATTTGACCTGCCTGTACTTGCAAGGCTGCCCATCGATCCCAAGGTGGCAGAGGCCTATGATAACGGCCTGATGGAAACTGTGGATACTCAAGCGGTAGCCAAGGTTGCTGATTGCATTCTAAATGTATAAGAAAAGACCTGCTGATTTATAATCAGCAGGTCTTTTTTGCTTAGTTGGTAG
>JAZMZJ010000009.1:0-2913 GCA_045585915.1 Faecousia sp.
CCATTCCTTCAAACCTTGGGAAGAAAACTTCAGCAAGGGTCTATACCTTGCTGGCATTGAATGCACGGATGATGCATACGCACCAGACGGGTGGACAAAATGGACGATTCCAAGTTATGAGTATCTTTGTGTAGAGGTTGAGAGCGAAAGCACTTTTTCAGATGTGCTGGATTATATGAATACAAACAGCATTGCCTTGGTGGGTGCTGTCCATGACTTTACTTGCCCATCGAGCGGAAAGAACTATATGTATTTTCCGATAAGAACACTTTGATAAATCCCAATTTGTCGAATAGTACGGTTACGCACCCTTTTGCTTTTCTTACCTATCTTTATGCACCGTTATATTGCTCTTTCGCAACAAAAAGAGAACTTTTGTCTACCAAAAGTTACTTCTTTTTTTATCCAAGCCGCAGGCTTGGCATATCATCACCGTACCAAGTTGCGGATGATATACAAGGCTTCGCCTTGATTGATTGGTAAAAATATGATATAATATTTTTAATGGAGGTGATCGGTATGAAAATTCATGGTGTAAAAAGGGAATGGTCAAGACCTTTTTGGGTGCGGTTCAAGAAACATCATTGTCCCGCTTGCAATGCTTTGCTTACAACAATTAAAGTGTCGAAGGTCGTCAATTCAAAATCTGAAGAAGCAAAGAATTTCGATTTTTCACCCGGAGATACCTGCATGGTGGGAAACATAAAATTTATATGGACGGAATTTCAGTGTAATGTTTGCAATAATTCGTATTCACTGCAAGAAATACGAGAGAACGAAAAGAAGACTAAATAGAATCTACATTACTTTTGGTCGTTCTTACCCCTACTCACACTACTTTTAGTCGCTCTTTGGCAAGAAAAAAGTCCATTCTGTCAGCAGACAAAAGGGACTTTTTTTTACAATGATATCCGTTCCTTGGCACGAACGGGTGATATATGCCTACGGCATATGAAGTAACGGATAGTATACCATATTGCGCCGACTATATATCATTGAAAATCTCTTGAATTCGAGCTTGTTTGAACTGAACAGGCATGCTGCCTCAGGCTTTCAGCCCTTGCACCCGATTTGAAGGGACACCTTTTGCATATAAGAACAATCCGAACCCCTTCCATGACGGCAGTGCGTTCGGATTTTCATTTGCTTCATTTTTTTTGCCAAAGCGCCGAGGGTTGCAGCGAGTGCATTTTTACGGCACGATCTCAACAAAGTCGCCGCCGTTGCTGCGTACTTCTATAAGCTTCCATTCGGGATGTTTTGATTTGTATGCCTTGACCGCCCGAAACAGGGTGCGAAGCTGCTTTCGGGATATGTTCAGATCATTACGCCTCAGCATCGCCGAGATTGGAATGGCACTCAGACCGTTCATCATCAATGCGGTAGGCAGCCGCAGGAGGAAGCCCTTTCCACTGTCTTCCTTTACAATTATCTTCATGCTCTACTCCACAAAGATCCGCACAATGTCACCGTCGGCGTCTTCCACTTCGACAAGATTTCCGATAACGCCGCAGGACACCATGTCCATGATCTGATTCCAGTCAATATGCTTCAGCGCTTCGCTGCCGGACAGCTGCGGCATTTCAATACCGCACTCGATTGCAACCTGAATCAGCGCCATTGGCAAATTGACCCGTACCTTATCTCCGTCGGCGGAGTCCACGATTATACGCATCATCATTTCCTTGATGTCTTTGCGCTGATCCTCGGGAAGGATTTGAACGGAGGGTGCCATCTCCCGCTTTCCGGAGAGCAGCTCATCCACGGTAACGCCAAATATCGAGGCAAGCTGCGGCAGCAGGCTGATGTCGGGACAGGTCTGGTCGTTTTCCCACTTACTGACCGCCTGACCGCTGACGCCGAGCATCTCGGCCAGTTCCTCTTGCTTAAGACCCTTTTCCTTACGAAGCAGTGCGATCCTTTTTCCAATCGTCATATTCACTTGTTTCTTGCTCCTTTCGTTTGGTAATTCCATTATATCCGACACCGCAAAAAGCTGAACAGATTATCGGTTGGAACAGGAGGCTTTCATCCAACAAAAAGGGGAATATTCGCTCAACCAACGGTTGAACGGAAAGAATATACCTTTTTTATGGATAAAATGCCCCGTCAAAGTATCAAATCGGCTTTATCGGCGATACGAAGCTTCTCGAAATAGTCGTTTTCCAGGGGGATCCATTGGGTGAAAAATCGCTCATGCAGGAACGCCGGACGCTCCAATATACGCCGCCGCTGGGTGTCGGGATCGACGGTCGTCAGGAGCTTCAGGTCATAGGGATCCGAGAAATAGGGGTGCATGGAATATGTGCCCTCAATGATGTTAAGCTTTTTCACCGGCGCTGACTCGGGAGCGCCGAGCGTGAAGGTTTGGCAGTCGAAAGGTCTGTAAGAAAACGCCCTGCCGGACAGTAAGGGAAGCAGCACTTCCTCGTTAAACCGTTCATAGTCCACATTGCCGCCGATTTGCATATACCGCTCCTGCGTGCGCTGCTCCGGGCGCAGGAAAAAGTCATCCATGCGGAACACGTTGCAATCATATTTTTTTGAAAGCTGTGCCGCCAATATGGTTTTGCCGGAAGCGCATTTACCGTCAATGGCAATGATAACACGTTCCTTTTGTACCGAAAGCAGGTCAATATGGCGGCTGACAATTTCCAATCGCTCCATGGGTGGCTCCTTTTTATTTCTATATTGATATTGTAGCGGAACACGGCGGCGGATACAAGCCTGCTTTTTGGGGAGCAGGGCTTCTCCTGCGTGCTTTTGCGTGCGGAGATAGCCCCCCAACCAAAGGGGGTGCAGGGGAATCTCCCCTGACGGGGGAATGAGGGCAGAGCCCCCATGAAAAAAGTCGCTTTTCCGAAAAACATCTTTTAGCGACTCCTTATCCTCAACCCAAAGGGGGTGCAGGGG
>JAZMZJ010000010.1:0-7781 GCA_045585915.1 Faecousia sp.
TGAAAACGGAATCGAAAAAATTCATCGAGATACTTTTCATGCGAGCTTGGGACTGGGCAGATATGCGCTTGGACTTATCTGGTACAAAACATTAACAGGCAACGACGTTTTTGATAATGCCTTCTGCGACTTTGATGAAGATGTTTCTGCCGAACAAATTGCAATTGCAAAAAGGTGCGTGCAGGAAGTCGCTGCGAGATATAAAGTATAAATTCCCTCTTTTGCTTACTGCACCACAGGCTGCTATCAAGGGCTAATTGCTAACAATAAAATGCCACCCTGCGGGGTGGCATTTTTTATAAGCCTCCCTTGTGCAAAGGGAGGTGGCTGCCCGCAGGGCAGACGGAGGGATTGTCAAATGACGGAAATTACAATCCCCCAGTCTTTTGCTTCGCAAAAACCAGCCCCCTTTACACAAGGGGGCCTTTGGCGGAGCAATCCACGAGGTTTTGTATTTTTTGATAAAGGTCCGCTTTGTTGGACAGATGTGCAGCTATCATTAAGATACATTAAAGAAAGGGAGGTGTGTTGTATGTTAATATTTTTCGGATTTTGGGCGCTGCTTTGCCTTTTGGCAATTTAGGACAGATATATTAGTGATACCAAAGAAAGGAAAGCGAGAGTAAGATAGAAAATTGTGTGAACTCGCAGAAGAATACGAGAAAGAAGGTTGATGCTTTTAAAATCCCCTCTTTTGCTGATAGCACCACGGGCGGTCGGGCATATGCAGCAAAAGGCTCATAAAAATATGTTGCATTTTGCATCGTAAAACATACCGCTAAATGGAAGAAGCTAAGTAATTAGGCGTATAAAGCAAAACTTATTTCCCCACCCATTTGAGTTGCCTGCACAAATTGAGGCAATTCAAAAACGGTGGGGTTTTTGTTGCGGTTTTCAGGCGATGGTGGTATAATTGTTTTATAATTCAATGGTGCGTGGTGATTTTTATGAATAAGATATTTGAAAAGCACGAAACATTATTTTGCATGCTGTTTATAATTATATATGTAGTGGTGAATTCCGTCTGTGTTCAGAATTTTGGATATACGAGCAGTGTCAGTTTTATTGTTAACACAATACTGTCTGTGAGTTTGGTCGCAATCGTTTTGCTACTAAAAAAATCCGCCTATTATGGGTTCACAAAAGTACGAAATTTAAAAAAGTACTTATATTTTATTCCCCTCATTTTGATTTCTACCGTTAATTTGTGGAACGGCATTAATATCAACAATTCCAAAACGCAGATACTGTTTCACATTTTGACTATGATAAATATCGGGTTCATAGAAGAAATCATTTTCAGAGGATTTCTCTTCAGAATGATGGAAAAGCAAAGCGCCCAAATGGCGATTCATGTATCTGCGATCACCTTTGGAATCGGGCATATCATAAATTTGTTAAACGGGGCTGATTTGATTCCTACGCTAATGCAGATATGTTATGCTATTTCAATCGGTTACTTATTTGCTGTTATATTTTATAAAAGTAAATCCCTTGTCCCCTGTATTATAACCCATTGTTTGGTAAATGCACTTTCCATATTTAACGTTGAAAACACCTTGTCGTTATACATAGCACCTGTGTTTTTAACAAGCATTCCTATTGCTTATGCGATTTATATAAATAAAAAGATTATAGAGTAATTTGGAAAGAGAAAGATAACTGTCCGCATCAAAATAAAGGCAGGCAGGTGCCGGAATCGTCCGCCTTGCCCCTCTTGCTTTTTCTCAATAAGCATGTTACTATATTCCTGCACAGGCTTGGCGTATGGTACTTGCCGAAGAAACCGATTTGCAATGATGAACGGAGGAAATAGTATGCAAGGAAAGAAAGAATGGTATGTGGTCGATGGATACAGACCCTCTCCCCAGCCCGCTCCCGATGCGGTCTATGAAGGTCATGAAAGCATTATGATTCTCAACCCCAATCCGGAAGATGCCCATGTAATGATCAGCGTTTTCTTTGAAGACAAGGACCCTGTGGAGAACATTCCTATGACCATTCCGGCAAAGCGGATTCGCTGCTTCAAAACCGACGATAGTCAGGCACTGGGCGGCTTACAAATTGGCGTGATGGAGCAGTACTCCATGAGCTTCCAAAGCGATGTGGGTATCATTGTCCAATATGGCAGATTGGATGTACAACAGTCTAATATGGCCTATATGGCCCTGCTGGGACACTCCTCATAATATAAATACATAACGCTTAAGGCGTGTTTTCTGCAACACAGGTTGCTATCAAGGAATCGATTTATAAAAGTAAAAAACCTCCCGGTTTGCGCGGACAGCGCAAGCCGGGAGGTTTTGGATTATGGGTGCAGATTGATTTTTCGGCAAAATGTGCTATAATCTACCGGGAAAGGGGATTAGGCTATGTGGTCAATTATTGAGCTGATTTTGAATTTCTTTACCCATAAGGACTTTTTGCCCGGCGCAGAACACATTCCCGGAACACTGTTCACACCGCTGCATTTTGTCGCTTCTGCTTTTTGCATTGCTCTTATTGTGCTTACTTGTATTTTGCTTCGCAAGCGGGGCGAAAAAACGCTGCAAAAGGTGTTTGCCGGTCTTTGGGTCAGCTCCCTGGCGCTGGAGCTTGGAAAAATTGTGTGGGAAAGCTGCTGCGGCGCGTCGATAAGGCTTGAGCTGACCGGCATTTTGCCCTTGTACCCCTGCAGTATTTTTCTGTATGCCATGCCCTTTGCCATATGGGGCAAGGGCAATGTGCGCTATGCCGCCTGTGGCTATGTGTGTACCCTTGGTCTGCTGGGCGGTGCAGTGAACTTTATATACCCGGCAAATGTGCTTAACAACTATTCTTGCATTTCTTTTGCAGGCATGGAGACACTGTATTATCACGGGGTGCTTGTGCTGTGCGCTGCGCTGATGCTGCTGTCGGGCTATCATAGCTATAAGCAGGTCACCCGTCCCTGGCAGCTGCTGCTGCCGGCAGTTCCGGCATTGGCGGTGTCGGTGGTTGCAAACCTTGTGAATTTTTCGCCCATTGGGTCGGATTATATGTTCTTTAAGCTCAATTCTTTTTTCTTTGCGCCCCTTGGGGCAGCAACGCCGGACTGGCTGGGCGTGATTTTGGTATATGGCATTTATCTGCTGATTCACGCGCTGCCTTATTTGCCGTGTTATGTTACATTTCTACATCGAAATAAAAAACGGTAGGCAAGGTTTGCCTACCGTTTTTATTGATATTTTTAGTAAATGCCAATCAGGGCGCACAGGGCGGTAAGGGCCACAGCGCCGGCAGACAGCAGGAACAGCTGCAGGAACATTTTGTTCCGGTCTTTTAAGGAGATATCGCCGGAGGCGGTGTAGGCGGCGAGCATCAAGCCGCCGCAGCTGGAAAGAGGGCTGATGGCGGCCATATTGGCGCCGATGGAAATGCAGTTGACAAGCTCCACGGCATTTGCACCGGGAAATGCCTGTGTCATATTCGGCACAGTCTTGATCATGGTGGGCATCACAACACCGGAGGCAGAGGAAAACCAGGACATTATTCCGCTAACCAGAGCCGTAATAGGCGCTACGGTGATAGAGTTGGAAAGGCTGAGCAGACCGTCGGACAGCAGCTTGATGCCGCCAAGCTCAGTTACCAGGGAAATGAGGATGCCAACGCCGGTGATCATGATCAGAGTGCCCCAGGGAACTTTCTTCAGGGCTGCGCCTTCGTCGGCGACCTTGCAAAGGGTGAGAATGACGGCTACGGCAAAGGCAACCAGACCTACATTCAGCGAGAATATTGAGGAAACCACGGCTACTGCCACAATACCTGCCAGGGTGATGATCTGCTTAGGAGTAAAAGCCGGGGTGGGGGCAGAAAGACGGCTGCCATCGGTCGCGGGGGCTGCTTTCTTTTCTTTGTGCCATTTGGCAGCGAAGAAATAAAGAATAATGGCGTAGATGACGCAGGTCAGAGCCATCATCCAAGGCATAGAGTTTTCTATGCCGGTGATGCCCTGCTCTGCGGCTTTGGTGATGGCAACAATACCGGAGGGCGTGATGGGGGAGAGACCGCCGGCAAAGGCACCCATCATACCAAAGGGGATGAGCCGGATGGGAGGCGTGTCCATTTCCTTGGCCAAAGCCACCAGCAGAACGCTCACCAGCGCCGTTACGGAGATCAGACCGGGGCCAACGGCAGAAATAACGGCGGCAAACAGGAAAATAACAATGGGAAGGATCTTGCGGTTGCCTTTACATAAGGCAAAAACCTTTTTTGCCAAAAGTTCCAGGGTCTTATTTTCTTGGGCAATGCTGAATAAGTACATAACGCCCAGCAGGGTCAAAAACAGCTTGCCATCAAAGGAACCGGTGAGCAGCTTTTCCGGCGTACCGGTGGCCAGGGATAAGATGAGGGATGCGGCAAGTGCCACAATGCCGGTGTTGAGCTTAAAAGCAAAAGCAATAGCAATTGTGGCTACCAAAACCAGCAGGGATATCAGGTCCATAGAGCTAACCTCCAAAAAATAATCAAAAATTATTATACTTTGAAAAATGCCTATTGAAAAATATATGTTTTAATATATATAATATATAAAAAAATATATAGTAAGGAGAAAGGCTATGGAGTTGCTGCAATTGCGCTATTTTCTTACGGTTGCCCGGCTGCTGAACATATCCAAGGCGGCGGAGCAGCATATGATTCCCCAACCGGCAATGTCCCAAACCATTTCCCGGCTGGAAAAGGAGCTGGGAAAGCCCCTTTTTGACCGCTATAAAAATAAGCTGAGCCTTACCCGGGACGGAAAGGCATTTTTTGAGGCGGTGTCGGCTTCCCTTTCTGAGTTGGATGCCGGGGTGCAGCAGCTGGACCGGGATGATACCGACCTGCAAGGAGAGCTTAAGCTGCTGGTGCGTCAGCATCGGGGCACAATGGTGGATTGCATTGTAGCCTTCCGTAAGCGCTATCCCAATGTGAGCTTTCGCACCTTTTATGCCCAAAATGCCAATGAGTCCCAGGACTATGACCTGTGCATCGCCTCTGCGCCTCCGGGCGAGGAATACAGCAATAGTCGCTGCCTGATTACCGAAAAGCTGCAGCTGCTGGTGGCGGCTTCCCATCCTATAGCCGGCAGGAAAAGCGTGGCCTTTGAGGATCTTAGGCAGGAGAGTTTTGCCTTACTTGATAAAGATAACAGCCTGTGGCATCATACGGAGCATCTGTGCCACCGGGCAGGCTTTGCGCCTAAAATATCCATGCTTTGCGGCGACCTGCACTGCATGATCAAATATGTGGCCACCGGCATGGCAGTGACACTGGGGCCTGTGGTTTCCTGGCAGGGGCTTAAGAACGATGATGTGGTGTTTGTGCCAATCGTACCGGAACAGACCCGGTCTACTTATGTGTTTTGGAATGACCGAAGAGCAAACTCCAGGCTGCAGCAGACATTTTTGGAATTTATGGTGGAATATTTTGCCACACAACAATAAAAGAAAGCCGCCTTTAGCGGCTTTCTTTTATTGTTTCATAAGCTGTGGCGTAGGTAGTGATGACCTGGGGTGTTACAAACCAGCTTAAGGCCAATAATCCTGCGCCGTAAAGGGCATAGCACAGAAGGCTTGCCGCCTGCGTGCTGCAGGGAAGAGTCACGCCCAGGGCAGGCAGCAGGATATCCAGATACAGCACAGCGGACAAACCCAGCTGCAAAGCATAGTACCACCAAAAGCTCAGGTCCAGCTTGAAAAAGGAAATGCAGTTGCCTTTCATTGCCTTTAAGCTGAAGACCAAGGCTTGCCGGGCCCGGGTGTTGGGCTCATCCATAATGGCATAGTCAGCCAGCCGCAGCCGATACAAAATGGGGATGCACGCAGCAAATAAAAGAACCAAAGTCAGCACCAATGTGGGAAGGGCTGCCTCGGCCAACAGCCCGGTGGGCATAGCGGAAAGCACCGCCTCCGGGTCTTGAAGGAAGGCATCGTAATTGGCGGTGATAAAGGCTTCAAACTCAGGATTTACCGGCAGAAAACCGGAAATAAAGGTGCTGACCCAGCCTACACCTACGGAAACGCCCAACAGGATGATGACTTCCAGCAGCATCAGCCGAAGCACCGGGCCCAAACGGCGAAAGCCCTCCAGCAAATGGCCCGGCTGGGCCTGCTGCCTGCGTGCATAGGCCAAAGCCACAAACACAAGGCTAATGCTCCAAAAAGGCGTAAGGGCGCCAATGATAAAATCTAAGAGGGCAGGAACGGTGGAAAGTATAGAGCGCAGGCCCATACCGGATAGGCCGCTTGCCTGGTCCATTACCGGCAACAGCGCAAGTTCGAGGACAAGCAACAGAATGCTTGCGCCCACCGATACGCCTGTGTGTATCAGCGGCAGCCGCCCGGGCGCTTTTTGCTGCGCTTCCAGGGCCTGCCGGGCCTGGGATTTCAGCTCGTTGGAATTTAAGGTCATAAAAATGTCTCCTTTTTGCTATGCAAGAGAAAAAATATATGCTACAATCAGTTTATCACGGCAGTAGGCCAAACGCAAGATACAAACAAAGAAAATCCGGGAGGCGGTAATATGCAGATTATGAGTGACCGCAGGGCGCTCCATCAGATTCCGGAGGTGGATCGGGAGCTACCCCAAACAATGGCATATTTGCAAAGCAGCCTGCAGGGCCTGTCCTGCCAGGTGTTTTCTCCTATGGAAAGCGCCCTGTGCGCCTTCTTCGATTTTGGCGCCAATAAGGCAATTGCCTTTCGGGCAGAGGCGGATGCCCTGCCGGTTTTGGAAACAACCGGCCTTAGCTATGCCTCCCGGCATCCGGGCAGAATGCACGCCTGCGGTCACGATGGTCATATGGCCATTTTGCTGGAGCTGGCCCGTCGGCTGGATGGGGCCCAAAATATGAAGCGCAATGTGCTGCTGGTGTTCCAACCTGCAGAGGAGACCACCGGCGGCGCCCGGGACCTGTGCGCAACAGGTATTTTCAAAAAATATAAGGTGGAGGCCATCTTTGGAATGCACCTTTGGCCGGAGCTGCCGGCAGGTCAGGTGTTTAGCCGGGCCAATGAAATGATGAGCCGTTCCTGTGAGGTGAAGGTGGATATTGTGGGCCGCAGCGCCCATATTGCCAAGGCTTCCTCGGGCATCGATGCCCTGGCTGCCGGTATGGAGTTTTACCGAAAGGTTATGGCCATGGAGGGCGCACTGCCGAAAAAGGTGTTCCGTTTGCTGAAATTCGGAAAGATGGAAAGCGGCACGGTATGCAATGTGATTTCCGGCCACACCCGGTTGGAGGGAAGTCTGCGCGCTTTTCAGGATGAGGTGTTTTATTCTCTCCGGGCAGGCATCGTGTCCATTGCCAAAGAGGTGGAACGTTCTTCCGGCTGCACAGTGAGCGTGTATATGAATGAGGGCTATCCTCCGGTGATGAATCCCAGAGGGCTATATGAAAAGGTGCAGAGCTTAGTGCCTTTTGAAGAGCTTGCTCAGCCCAGTATGATTACTGAGGATTTTGCCTGGTATCAAAAGAGCCTGCCGGGTATGTTCTTTTTCCTGGGCGTTGGCAACGCCCCGGCATTGCACGCCGGAGACTTTGATTTTGACGAAAGCTTGCTAATAAAAGGCGCAGATTTCTTTGAGGCTCTGGCCCATAATTATGAATAAGCAAATGGGAGCGCACCAACTGGTGAAGACTCCCATTTTTCCATAAAAAATTCAATGAATTTTCAAAAAGCAGGGTAGAAAGTCTATCTTTTTTGTGGTACAATGAGCATAAGTATAGCCTGTTAAGTTTTAGGCCCGTAATTATGGAGAGATAACTATGTTGGAAATTT
>JAZMZJ010000011.1:0-20440 GCA_045585915.1 Faecousia sp.
TGGCGCCACCCACGGTGGTATCTCCGTTGGTGAGGACGGCGCAAGCCACCAGTGCTGTGAGGACCATGCTCTTATGCGCGTCATCCCTGGTATGACCGTCATTTGCCCTGCTGACGATGTGGAGGCAAGAGCTGCTGTTAAGGCTGCTTACGAGCATCAGGGTCCTGTTTACCTGCGCTTTGGCCGTCTGGCTGTGCCTGTGTTCCACGGTGACGACTATAAGTTCCAGATTGGTAAGGGCGAGGTTGTGGTTGACGGCACCGATGTTGCGATCATTGCCAACGGTCTGCTGGTTTACGAAGCTATGGAAGCTGCCGAGGCTCTGAAGGCCGAGGGCATCAGCGCCTGTGTTGTGAATATGGCTACCATTAAGCCCCTGGACGAGGAGCTGGTTCTTGCGGTTGCTGCCAAGTGCGGCAAGGTCATTACCTGTGAAGAACACTCCGTCATTGGCGGCTTGGGCGAAGCAGTGTGCGGCGTGCTTTCTGAGAAGCTGCCCACTCCCGTTCGCCGCATTGGTGTCAACGACGAATACGGTCACTCCGGCGCAGCTGTGGCGCTGCTGAAGCAGTTCGGTCTGTGCGCTGAGCATATCGTGGAAGTTGCCAAGGACTTCTGTAAGTAAGATCATATAAAAAGCGGCTGCGTAAGCAGCCGCTTTTATGTTTATGAGGGGGCATGTACTGCGGTGATGATTTGGCTGCCATTTTGCAGGGTGATGATGGCATCGGCCAGCAGCCGGGCAGAGCGCAGCACCTCCTCCCGGGTATTTCCGGCAAAGCCCATTTCCACCAGCAAGCCGGTGGGGGAGATATCCTGACTAAAATCAAATACCCGCAGTGCCAAGGGGCGGCAGATGCCCGGGCAAAGCTGCTCCAATTGCAGCTGCAGCTTGGTGGCAAAGGCAAGATTTCGCTGCCAGGTGGTGCCGCCTGAACGGTAATCGTAAGCACTGATCACCAACATCATTGTGGCAGCGTCCGCGCCATTATAGCTGACGGTATAGCCTATCTGATTGCCGCTTTCGTCCGCTGCGGCATCCCGGTGCAGATCCAGCACCAACTGTATGGATGGGTAGCGGTCCAGATAGCCTTCAATGGCTGCCCGGGAGCTGTCATAGGCGGCATTGTAGGAGGGCAGGTCATGGGCAGTGCGGTCGTGAATAACCCGGATGCCAGCATTCTCCAAAAGAACGGCAACTTGCGCACCAATGGAAATCATATTGTTGTTTTCGTCCTCGGAACGCCAGTTTGGGGAGCCAGCAAAGGCCTCTGTTCCGTGAGAATGGACAATAAGCACCGTAGGCTCGTCCCCAGCTAACTCCCAGGATAGGCTCGTGCATAGGGCTTGGTGCAGGTCCACCTCAAAGCCCTGAGGGTTATCCAGGGCAACAGCGGAAAGCTCCTGGAGGGAAAATACCGCCTGTAAAGGCTCAGTTTCTTCCGGCTGGGCGCTTGGCGTGTGTTCCTGCCCGTCCACCCAGCGGCCGGTGCTCATAACAATCATAGTGGAAATGAAGCCATCTCTGGAAAACAGGTAGGTAAAATTTAACGGTGCAAATATTCTTAAAATAATGGCAACCAGCAGCATAGCTGCGCCGAAGCGCAAGGTCTTTTCTTCCAGTTTCATAGTGCTCCTTAAAAAACGGGTCTGTGCATATGCACAGACCCGCAGGTATATTACGGATCTTTTCGCCACTTGGGCCGATCCTTTAAGGTAACACGCAGTTGCTGGAAAAATTCGGTGAGAAGGGCGGATGCTTCTGTCTCCCGGATGCCTTTGATCACCTGAGGATGGTGATTGAAGTTCATAGAAAACAGGTCGCATACCGAGCCGCACGCGCCACATTTTTGATCCGATGCGCCAAAGACTACCGTAGGAATCCGGGCATTGATAATAGCACCGGCGCACATGGGACATGGCTCTAAGGTCACATACAAGGTGCAATCCCAAAGCCGCCAGCCGCCTAAATTCTCGCAGGCTTGCCGGATGGCATCCAGTTCCGCGTGGCCTAAGGCGGTGCGTCCGGTCTCCCGGCGGTTGCGTCCCTCACCGACGATTTCATTTCCTCGGACGATAACGCAGCCAACCGGCACTTCGCCCTCCAGCGCAGCTTCGTGAGCCAGGGCCAGCGCCCGGTCCATATAAAGTTCGTGTTCCATAAAAGCGCCCCCTTTTTCTTATCATACCCAAAAGGGGGACGGCCGTCAAGTGCTTACATCGTAACAAAAGAAAAGCGCAAAACAAAGAGAAAACAGGCGCACTTGTCAAGCTTTACTTTTAGTGTTATAATAGCGAAAATGGGAAGGATGTGGTTTGGATGAATACCCTTTTGCATATTTGCTGTGCCCCTTGCGCCAACCAGTGCATTGAAGCGCTGCGCGCTGATGGGATCGGGGTGACCGGTTTTTGGTATAATCCCAATATCCATCCATTTACAGAATACCGCGCACGACGGGACTGTTTGCGGCAGTATGCCGAAACGATCAGCCTGCCCCTCATAGAAAGGAATGACTATGCCTTGCGCCCCTTTGTTCGGGCGGTGGCGGAGGATATTGGCGGCCGCTGTGTCAAATGCTACGAAATGCGGCTGTTTGAAACGGCTCGTCAGGCCAAGGAGGGCGGCTTTGACAGCTTTACTTCCAGCCTGTTCATCAGTCCCTACCAAAATCACGAATTGATGGCGACTGTTGCCCAACAGGCGGCAGATGAATATGGCGTAGAATTTTTGTACCGGGATTTCAGACCCTATTTTAAGGATGGGCAGGCCTTTGCCCGGGAGCATGGCTTTTATATGCAGAAATATTGCGGCTGTGTGTTTTCGGAAGAAGAACGCTATTTAAAGGCAAAGAAAATTATCCCTTAAGGAGTTAGTATGGATCGAATGGAATTTGCTGTGCCTTGCTTGTTCGGCCTGGAGGGCATTGCTGCTGATGAACTAAAGCGGCTGAATATAGAAAATGTCCGGGCGGAGAATGGACGGGTGCTATTTTCCGGTGATGATTATGCTATGGCTAAGGCCAATGTATGCCTGCGTACCGGTGAACGGGTGCTTATTGTGCTGGCTGAATTTACAGCAACCACTTTTGAAGAACTGTTTCAGGGGGTGTATAACTGTCCGTTGGAGGAATTTATCCCTAAGGACGGTCAGTTCCCCGTAAAGGGCCATTGCCTCAGCAGCACCCTTATGAGCGTGCCGGATTGTCAGGCCATTATCAAAAAAGCGGCTTCCAAGCGGCTGGGTGAGAAATACGGCGTTAGCTGGCTGCCGGAAACGGGAGCAAAGTATCAGCTGCAGTTTTCCAATATGCACAATAAGGTCGCCCTTTACCTGGATACCACCGGTCAGGGCCTGCATAAACGAGGCTACCGGGCGGTGGGTAACGAAGCGCCCTTGCGGGAAACTCTGGCAGCGGCTATGGTGCAGCTGACCCGCTACCGGGGCAGAGAATTTTTCTGGGACCCCTTCTGCGGCTCAGGAACCATTCCCATTGAGGCCGCTCTCATTGCCAAAAACCGGGCACCGGGCTTAAGCCGCAGCTTTGCAGCGCAAAGCTTTGCCTGGAGTGATGCTGCCGTCTGGGAGCAGGTACGTCAGGAGGCAAGGGATAAGGAGTTTAAGGGAGATTACCGGATTTTAGGCTCGGATAACGATCCCAAGTGTGTATCCCTTTCCATGGCCAACGCCCGGAAAGCCGGTGTGGCGGACTGCATCCGTTTTGCCGATGGAGATGCCACCAAGATGAGCCTGCCCTGTGACAGCGGTATTTTGGTATGCAATCCGCCTTACGGCCAACGGATGCTGGAGCAGCAAGGCGCCCAGCGACTCTATGGCGCTTTGGGACGGCATTTGAAGTTTGCCGATGGGTGGAAAAAGTTTATCATCACCTCTGAACCGGAATTTGAGCATTATTTTGGTCGCCGGGCAGATAAAAAGCGCAAGCTCTATAACGGTATGATTAAGTGTGATTATTATATGTTCACCGGTAGGCAGAGATGACTTGAATCCAAGCAGGTTTTCAGGCACCAGCATTTCCCAATACATCAGAAAATCCCTTGATAATACACAAAGTATTGTCTGCGTAATTTTCTTCGTCTTGGAAAATGCAGGCGGCTGAAAACTGCGAAGCACCTCTCAGCAAGTAATATTTGATAGATTTTTGGCGCAGATGACGCCGCCTTGCTAACGCAAGGCAAGGAAGATAAGGCAAAAAGCAGCAAATAGGGCTGCTGAGAGGCTACTTGGGTTCGAGTCCTCTCTGCCTAGAAAGCCAAAGAAAAAAATAGGGGGCTTTATGAAGCATCTGTTTATTATTAACCCTGCAGCAGGCAGCCGGGACAGAACCGGAATGTATACGGAAAAGATTAACCGTATCTGCGGCGAAAAGGGCCTGGACTATGAAATAAAGGTATCCGCCGCACCGGGCAATTGCCGGGAGCTGGCTCGCTCAGCTGCCCAAAGTGGGGAGGAATACCGCATCTATGCCTGCGGCGGCGACGGCACACTCAACGAAGTGGTGGGCGGCGTTGTGGGTTTCCCCAATGTGGCGGTGACAGTGTTCTCCGGGGGAAGCGGCAATGATTTTGCCAAGGTATTCAGCGACCCTGATGCTTTTCGGGATTTGGAAAAGCTGCTGGATTGCAAAGAGGTTCTGTTTGACCTGATTCGGTGTAATGATGATGTCAGCCTGAATATTTGCTCTGTGGGCCTGGATGCCAGAATCGGCCACGACGTTGCTAACTATAAGCGCCTGCCCTTGCTCAGCGGTTTCCGGGCGTATGCCTTGTCTGCTTTGGTGAATGTAATTCGGGGTATTGCCGAGCATTACGTGGTGGAAATTGACGGGGAGCGCATTGACGGGGACAGAACGCTCATTTGCGCCTGTAATGGCAGATTCTATGGCGGCGGATTTAATCCGGTGCCGGAGGCAGACCCCACCGACGGGCTGCTGGATGTGCTGCTGGTGGAAAAGGTTTCCAGGCTGCAAGTGGCCGGCGTTATCGGTAAGTATAAAAACGGTCAGCATAAAATGCTTCCCAGCCTTGTCCGCCATTTCCGCACCAATAAGCTTAAGATTATTTGCGATAAGCCCACAGGTATTAACCTGGATGGTGAGCTGCGTAAAGCCCAGGAGATTAACATATCCATAGCCAAGGAAAAGCTGCGCTTTTTCTATCCCAAAGAACTTACCTGGTAAATAAAAATAACCCCGGCGATCGTTATGACCGCCGGGGTTGCATTATATGTTTTCCAGATGCTTTTTGATGGCGTTAAAGGATTCATCGCTGATGGCATGCTCTATTTTGCAGGCATCTTCCGCTGCGGTTTCCTCACTGACACCCAGGCGAACCAAAAGCCTGGTGATCAGGGTGTGCCGCTGATAGATTTTATTGGCAACGGCAAGACCTGCATCCGTCAGGGTGATATAGCCGTCCTTGTCCACAACAATATAGCCGCCGTTTTTCAGCAGGCCTACGGCCCGGCTGACGCTGGGCTTGGAATAGCCCATATATTCGCTGATATCCACCGACCGCACAACGCCGTTTTCCTGCAGCAGAATGTGGATGGTTTCCAAATACATTTCACCGGATTCCTGAATGGCCAAACCCTCGCCCCCTACGGTAGTTTGCATTTATTTTAACACACTTCCGTCAAAAAAGCAACTGCATACATGCTTACTCCGGGTCGACGGGCAGCAGCTGTCTGGGCTCCAGAGTAAAGGTCTTTTTGGTGCCGTTGCGGTAGTCGATTACGGCATAGGTGGGGCAGTCAAAGTCTGTGTTCAGCAGATATACCTTGTTGTTTTCATACACGGTAAAGCGCAGCCGGTCACCGCCGTAAACATAAATATCTGCCTGACGGTGGCTGGCAGTGAGAACCTCACGGACCACATTTTTGTATGCTGTGAAGCCACAATGACCGGGGTAATCCAGGCTGGTCATCAGGATTGCATAGCCGTCACCGTATTTGTTTTCCGTCATCCATACGGGTTGCTCATGACAGGTTTCCTCGGAATCCCAGAAGGTCTGGCTCAGGATACCGGTGTTCTTAGCGCCGCAAAGCTCAACGCCTGCGTAGTTTACATAGCCCTCGGCAAACAGGGGGTCAAAGTACAGGCTGGCCGGCCACATCAGCTCCGGTACAAGGCTCTGGCGGAACTTATAGCCGTCGTTTACACAGAAGCTGTTTTCGGCAGAAAGTTTGCAGCCGAACAGGTCTTGCACATCGCCACCCCGGATCAGCTTTATTTCGCCTTCACGCTTGGCAGAGGTGTTCAGGTGGGCTGCTGCCATCAGCAGGCGGCCACCGCCGTAGACAAACTTCTTAAGCTCCTCGTAGATCTCGTCGGTCATGGAGTTCCAGCCGGTGAAGATCAGATAATCGTACTTGGAGAATATCTCGTTGCCTGCGGTGGCACTGATGATATCATAAGTGCCGTAGGCAGGTGCACCGGAAAGGTCAATGTCGCCAAAGTTATGGACATCGTGCCACTGACGCTTGCAGCCCAGATCCTCTACGATGCGCCATACAAATTCGGGAGTATTGTAGCCAAATTCCTTGCGGTCGAAGTTGTGCCACAGGGAGCTGCCGCACCGCCACTGGCTGTAGCCGTCGTAGTTACCGTGTACAAAGGCCACCTTGACCTTGGGACCACCCTTGGGACGGGAATCTTCCTTAATAAACTTGGCAAACTCATCCAACATATCCCGGGCTTGCTTACAAGCGGGGTGATCGTAGTTGTAGGGCGTGTTATAAGGGGGGGACCAGCCCTGCTCTGGGTGCAGGGTATCGTGGGCCCACAGGCAGTTATCACCGCTTTCCAGCAGCAGCTGGCCGGAGCCGTGCATATAGCAGAAGTCATACACCATTTTTAAGCGGTGCCGCTTCAGCGGATCCAGCTGACGGGTACCACCGTACCATTCGTGGGCAACATAGGTGCCGAAGAAGGGAGCGCTGATAGTCTTGGCTGTGCCCCGGGTCACCGGGATCATCATCTCAGGGTTACCCACCAGGGTTTCCAAACAGGGATACCAAGCGCCCTGTTTTTCGATATAGTTCATAATATTGGTCTGCTCAAGGGCGCAAGCAGGCACAGTGCCATCCATGCTGGCATCCTTAAGCACATGGCGGCCGATATATTCATAGCGCATGGAAGCATCCCGCATATTGTCATAGGTGCAGGAATTGGGGTGATACTTAGAGCCTACGCAGCAAAATTCCGTGCCTACCTCACCGATCATGTTGCCCATATAGTATTCACCGGCAACTTCCTGGATTCTGCGGGCAGTTTCCTTGTCGTAGCCCAGCGGGTCATGGTGCTTGCCTCCATGTATAAATCTTTGCTTACCCCGGCCGGCATAATATTGAAACTGAAAATAGACCTTGTTTTTTGCCATGTATTCGGCAAGCTCTATGATCAGCTCCGGATCGGGCTTGGGACCCTTGTAAGAGCCCATAGAGAACTTTACGTGATTCATTCCCCGGGCAATGCAGGAGTCGATCTCTTCTTTGAACGTTTTGGGGTCAAATTTATACTGACCGATGATTGTGCCGTGACGAACGATATCCCTTTCCATATGTACACCTCTTATAATAGGCTTGGTAATAACACCAAGTTCAATATATGGACAAATGGATTGAAAGTCAATCTTCTATTTTGGGAAGGATGTACTAAATCTAAAGTATATATGTATCACCGCCGGTGGCGGTGATTTGCGTTACTGCAGGCCCTGCTCGTAAGCCTCGATCATCTTCTTGACCATCTGGCCGCCCACGGAGCCGGCTTCACGGGAGGTCAGGTGACCGTTGTAACCGTTAGTCAGGTTGACACCAACTTCGCTTGCAGCCTGCATCTTGAAGCGGTCCATAGCCTCACGAGCCTGGGGAATGTTGATCTGATTATTGCTCTTCATAATCCTTACACCTCTTTTTCTTTTTTGACGGAATGTTCCGTCGCAACAATAGCTTTGCCCCAAATGCAAAATATATGATTGTATCTTTTCGGTAAAATCGACAGATTATGGAAGCATGTATGCATTTTTATATTGTTATTTTTATAGGATAAGCAGATTGCAGAGGTCACTAAAGCCGTCAAGACAAGCAACTCGCACTCGTCGGCGTACATAGGTACGGTAGAGGGCGAGTTGCGCAGTAAGTCAAAATGCCTTGCTGTGCAAGCTTTTTTGCACCCATATAGAAAGCTATATGATAATTATTCAAATACCTATATAAAATTGCCGTCAATCATTCAAAATCTGCATTTTGACGATTGACGGCTTTTTTGACACTCTGAGCCCCGGGCCGTAAGACCCGGGGCGTTGTATGTCAGAGCAGGGGGCGGGATAGATAGGGCGGCTTTATATAGCGCTCGTGGCTGGCAGGAGACGGCCGCGCGTGAACGCCGGAGACAAAGCCCATCAAAGCAAATAACGATACGATGGAAGAACCACCGTAGCTGATAAAGGGCAGGGTCAGGCCGATAACGGGCATTACGCCAAAGCACATGCCTACATTGATAACGATTTGGAAAACGAGGGCACCGGCAGTGCCAAAACAGATAAGCCGGCGCATATAGTCCGGGGTTTTTATGCCTACCCAGAAGCACCGGGCAACAATTAAAGTCAGCAGCAAAATCACCACAACGCAGGTGATATAGCCCATCTCCTCACCGATGACGGAGAAAATATAGTCGGTGTGTTGGGCGTACAGGGAGCCACCCTGGGTGCGGATGCCATGGAACAGACCCTGACCGGTCATACCGCCGCCGGTGAGGGTGCGCAGGCTTTGCACTGTGTGATAGCGCTCGTTGATACCGTTGGGGTCGATGGAGGGGTCAAATAAAATCAGAATACGGTTTTTTTGGTATTGACCCAGCCGGGACCATAAAAGCGGGAAAGCAGCAATGCCCATGCCGCCCATTCCTATGAACCAAAACCAGCTCACGCCTGCAGTAATTGCCATAAACAAAAAGGCGCTGGCAAAAATCATAGTAACGCCCAAATCATCGGAAAGCCACAAATTGAAAAGGGCCAAAACCACAAGGTGTGCGGCGGAATGCAGCACAGCTTTTAGCGAGGAGGGCTGGTTTTGATAGGAGGCCATAACCGATGCGGTGACCAGGATATAAAGCATTTTACACAACTCTGCAGGCTGAATATCAAAAGGAACGCCGGGAATAACCAACCAGCTTCGGTTACCGGAGCCGTTATCCGCGCCGAAGGGGATAAGCAGTGCCAGCAGCAGATAGTTGGCAGCAATCAGCCAGCGCCGATGCTCAGAAAGGAAATCCAAATCTAAAGAGGAGGTGATGATATAAGCCAGCACGGCCAGGAAAATCGCAAGGAGCTGGGTGGGTACATGCCGGGAAGCACCCATATAGCTGGTGGCACTGGCGATGACCAGCAGACCAAAAGCGGATGCGCACAGGCAAAGAAGCAGTAAAATTTTATCGCCCTTGCGGATGGATTGCCAAATGTGATGGCCAACAAGTTGTCCCAGTCGACGCATAGTACCACCTCCTTTTTAGTATTCTATCATTAAGGCTCCAAAAAGTAAACCTGTTTTCTGAGAAATGTGCCCACGAACCACGTGGGATTTTCCTGTGCAATATGCCGAAAATTGCGGTTTTTCCCATTTTTATCACGAAACAAAACAAATTTGACTTGATTTTTGGTTACAAAACTGTTATTATTTGGTGCTGAGACTATAAAATGGAGGCGAATCGGCCAATGAACAAAAGACCCATATTCCGAGCCATTGGCGGTTTGCTTCTGGCTTTTGTGCTGCTGATTGCAGCAATCCCGGTATTGCCGGTAAGCGCGGCTTATGAAAATACCCATATTAATACCGGCAACCAGCGGCAGGATATCGTTGCAGTGGCTCTAACCCAGGTTGGATACATGGAGGGCTGGAATAACGATACCAAGTACGGCGCCTGGTATAGCACCGCAGTTGGCTGGAATATGAATAATCAGCCTTGGTGCGGTATGTTTATCTGCTGGTGTGCCAATCAGGCGGGTGTTCCTACCAGCGTTATTTCCCTGACCGGTTGGGCCTATTTGCAAGCCTTTGGTATTACCGATGTATTTACCTATGGCTCCGGCAGAGTGCCGCAGCCCGGTGACCTGTTCTCCAGAGATGGCGACCATGCTGGAATTGTTTATCAGGTTAATGAGGCGGAGGGCTATTTTCTGACCATCGAGGGCAATACCTATGCCAACGGTGGCGGCGAAGGTGTGTACATCCGCACAAGATATCTTAATGACAGCCGGTATACATATTGGTTTGGCTCTCCCAATTATACCTCTGACCACGCCCATAATTACAACACTGCGTTTGAAACTGCCCACCCTCATAAAGAGTACAGGCAGTGCTCCATATGCAATAACAAGACCTATACCGGCAACACCAAAACCGTTGATACCTGCACCCAGTGCATTCAGGCAAGCTGCTCTCATAGCTATGGCAGCTGGCAAAAAGTGGATAATAACAACCATAAGCATACCTGCAGCAAGTGTGGTAAGGCGGAAACGGCAAGTCATAACTGGAACGGCGGCAAGGTGACGAAAAACGCCACATGCGCTGAAGTGGGCTACAAGGACCAGACCTGCCAAACCTGCAATGCCCAGCGCACGGTAGAGCTGCCCAAGCTGCAGACCCATAGCTACACCGCCTGGGAAAAGACGGATGAAGAAAATCACAGCCGTAAATGTACGGTGTGCAATAAGGTAGATACCCAGGAGCATAATTGCCCTGAGGAGTGGTCCACCAGCGATAATCAGCACTGGTTTGAGTGCGCCGATTGCAAGGAGCTTGTGGACTTAGGTGACCACAATTTTAACGATAACTGCGAAAATCCCTGCGAAATTTGCGGCTATAAGCGCGCCGGCGGTCATAGCCTCCATGAAAATTGGGATATCAGCGAAACTGGCCACTATCATGGCTGCGATGCCTGCCTCTATCGG
This sequence comes from Faecousia sp., assembly GCA_045585915.1. Lineage (GTDB taxonomy): Bacteria > Bacillota > Clostridia > Oscillospirales > Oscillospiraceae > Faecousia. The sequence goes on from JAZMZJ010000011.1 coordinate 10,966, forward strand.
GCAGACTTTGCGGATCATACCATCAGCAGCAGCTTGGCAGCAGACCGGGATGGGCACTATTATCCCTGTGAAGTTTGTGGCTACAAGTTTGACCTGCAGGCCCATATCCCCGGCCCGGAGGCTACCGAGGAGGCAGCCCAGCTTTGCACGCACTGCGGCTATGAGCTTGCGCCCATGGTGGTGCATGTGCACGATTATCCTAACCTGCAGCATGACCGGGATACCCACTGGGGCACCTGCCGCTGCGGCGAGCAGCTTGGCCCTGAGGCGCACACCTGGAACATTACCACCAAGGCTTGCGCCCTTTGTCAGGCGCTCATGGTGGTGCAGAAAAGTCAGATTCCCTGGTTTTGGATTAATATCGGCGTATGCGCCGTGGCAGGAGCGCTTGTGCTCACTGTTGTGATTGTGGTTATCGTTGCCATAGTTAAAAAGCGGAAGAAGCAAAAGGTGCTGCAGGAAGTGTGATGTTACAAATTAAAGGGGCGAAAACCATTGGTTTTCGCCCCTTTAATTTGTAATTTTGAATTAAGCGTAATAGATAGCTTTACAAGCCAGCATAGTCATATAGCAATCCAGCTTACTCACCAGCTCCAAGGGCGCGTGCATACTCAGCACAGGCACACCTGCATCCACGGTGACAATGTTCCGGTTGGCCATATAGGCAGCCACAGTGCCGCCGCCACCCTGGTCAACCTTGCCCAGCGTGGCAATCTGCCACAGGACACCGGCATCTTCAAACACTTTGCGCACATGCTGCATAGCCTCGGCAGCGGCATCGGAAGCACCGCCCTTACCCCGGGAACCGGTGTACTTGCAAATGGAAACGCCGTAGTTGAGCAGGCTGTTGTTCCGGCGGTCGCAGGTCTCCGGGAAATTGGGGTCAAAGGCGTTGGAAACATCGGCAGACAGGCAGAAAGAATTTTCAAAGCAGCGGTTAAGGTTAGCGCCGGTGGCATCGCACAGGTCTTGCATAAAGGTGTCGAAGGCCTGGCTCTGCATACCGGAAATACCTACAGAGCCAATTTCTTCCTTGTCCGCCAGGATGCAAACAGCGGTGTGGGTGGGGATGCCCATATCCAGCAGCGGCTCAATTTCCGCATAAGCGCATACCCGGTCATCATGGCCGTAAGCGCCCAGCAGGCTGCGGTCCAGACCTACCTCCCGGCACTTGCCGGCAGGAACAATGGTCAGCTCAGCGCACTGGAAGTCCGCTTCCACAATACCGTATTTTTCGTTGAGCAGCTTCATAATATGCAGCTTCACCAGGTCGCTGCCCTCACCGGAAAGGGGCTCGGTGCCCAAAATCACATTCAGCTGCTCGCCTACGATACCTTCTGCCAGGGTCTTTTTCATCTGGTCGGCAGACAGGTGAATCAGCAGGTCAGAAACATACAAAATGGGGTCGTTGTCGTCTTCACCGATGGTGATGGTGACGGCAGAGCCATCTTTGCGGCAAACAACGCCGTGGAGGGCAAGGGGGACGGCAGTCCATTGGTATTTTTTAATGCCGCCGTAGTAATGGGTCTTAAAGTAGGCAATTTCGCTGTCTTCGTACAGGGGATTGGGCTTTAAGTCCATACGGGGGGAATCCACATGGGCGGCGCAGATGTTGGCGCCTTCGTTCAGGCTCTTAGAGCCAATGACCGCCAGCATAATGCTCTTGTCCCGATTGTTTTTATATACCTTGTCGCCGGGCTTTAAAGCCTGTCCGGGCACCAGAGCTTTAAAGCCACTTGCTTCAGCGGTGGCAACGGCCCAGGCGGTGGCTTCCCGTTCGGTCTTGCAGGCATCCATAAAAGCGCTGTAGCGCTTGCAGTAGGCTTCCATTTCTGCTCTTTGCGCATCGGTGAGCAGGGTATAGCCGTTCTTGGGCGCGCGCAGAAGTTTTTCGCGCAGTTCTTCGTTGGTCATAAAAATTCTCCTTTGCAGGTTTAATACTTACATTATACAAAGCCTTTTAAAAAAGGCAAGGCATTTATCTTCAAATGCGGCTTCTGTGCTGTCGTTATGGAGGGTGTGATGGCACAGGGCGGAAAATTCTGCCTGGGGACGCTGGGCCGCAATGCGAGTAGCAGCCTGTTCGGGCGTGATACCGTCCCGGGCTGTGAGCCGGGCAATACGCACCTCCTCCGGGGCGGTGATGGCCACCGTCACATCGCAAAGGTCGGCAAGGCCACTTTCAAACAGAGCGATGGCATCAATGGCTGCCAGAGGCGGTTTTTCGTTAAGCGCCAGCATAACCTGATGCTCAACAGCCCCGTGGGTCAGCCGGTTCAGGTCAGCCAGGGCAGCTTTGTCGGCAAACACAATGGCAGCCAGCCCGGCCCTGTCCAATACGCCGTTTTTTACAACGCCGGGGAAGCGCTGGTTAATTGCTGCCAAAAGGGCAGCATCCTCTTTTAGCAAACGGTGATAAATGGCATCGCAGTCCAGCACGGTGGCACCAAGCTGCTCCAGCGCCCTTAGGGCGGTGGTTTTGCCACAGCCGGTGCCGCCGGTAATTCCAATAATCATTCTGCTGCCTCCCCGTCAACAATCTGGAAGGCAGCAGCCTTTTTCAGTCGGTTTTGCACCGCATAGGCTATGCCGCCGCCTTGGGGGCAACGGGCGTACACTGTGCTTACTGTGGGGTCGTCCAACTGCCGCAGAGCAGCAAACAGACCCTGGCTCAAGGTGGCAGCATCGTTTTCACTTCCGTAGCTTAAGGGCCTGCAATCGGCATACAGGGGCAGCTCCTCTTCAAAGCAGAGCACCCGGTCGTTTTCCTGAATGTGCCGGTGAATATAGCCGCTGGCGGCCTGACGGCTGCCGGAAACGATAATCACCCGGCATTGGGGGGCATAGTGCCTGTATTTCATGCCCGGGGCTTTGGCAACCTCATCAGGCTGCAGCTGGGCGGTCACCGCTTTGTCAATGACAAGGTCTCCCAAAACAGCTATGAGCTGCTCCGGGGTGATGCCGCCGGGACGAAGCAGCCGGGGGCGGCTTTCGGTCAGGTCCACAATGGTAGATTCCACGCCCACTGCGCAAGGGCCGCCGTCTACCACCGCATCAATTTTGCCGTCGTGGTCGTGGAGCACATGCTGGGCGGTGGTGGTGGAGGGCTTGCCGGTGAGATTGGCAGAGGGGGCGGCAATGGGCACACCTGCAAGGGCGATAATTTGCCGTGTGATATGGCTGTCCGGGCAGCGCACGGCAACCGTAGGCAGGCCGGCGGTGGTGCATTTGGGCACAATATCCCGGGCAGGAAGCACCATGGTCAGCGGACCGGGCCAAAAGGCCTCAGCCAGTCGGTAGGCATTTTCCGGTATGTGGTGGCAGAATTTTTCCATCTGCTCCGGATTGGCAATGTGCAAAATCAGGGGGTTATCCTGAGGGCGGCCCTTGGCAGCAAATATTTTGGCTACAGCCTGTGGATTTAATCCGTCAGCCCCAAGGCCATATACAGTTTCTGTGGGAACGGCAACCAAACCGCCGCTGCGAATAATGTTTGCAGCAATTTGGGCGCAGTCTTCTTCCCCGGAATGTAAGCGCAGGGTTTGCATACAGGATCCCTCCCTTCCGTATTCTTTTTTTGTTAAATGGCGCGAGTCCACTCAGTAATCAGCCAGCCCGGCACCAGCCAGATGAGCTGATAGAGGAACACACGCAGAGGCGTCAGCAGGTGCAGACCGCCTACAATTACCAGAGTGAGCATAGCGCCCAGACCCACAATGCCGCCAATCAGCTGAATGATCAGACCCAGACGGTTGGCAGACCAAACTGCCCTGGCACCGGTAACACCAAAAGCCATAGGCGCCAGGCCTGGCTGGGTGGTCAGCAACAAGGTGGGAGTATCAGCATCCTTTTCAAGGTGGCGCAGGGCGGTGCGGGTATCTTGATCGGGGAACACAATCCGCTTGGGGTTTGCGCCCAGCTTGCTGCGCAGGAGGCTGCCGGAAAGCATGGGGTCGCTGGCAGCTAAAGCAGGGGAGAGCTTGCGGTAGGCGCACAGCGTGTTAAGCCCCGCCGCCGCAGCCTTGTTCTTTTCATAGGTGATGGCAAAAATGCCGGAAAGCTCACCGTTAACTGCCACACATACGGCGTGGCTGATGTGCTTGTTTTCTTCCATGGGAATTTCCATTTCCTTCATGAAGGAAAATCTGCCCCAAAGCACGCTGTTGCCTGCAATTTTGCAGCTAAAGCCCCGTTCGTGGGCCTGTAGCTCCTGTACCGCGTAGTGCCGCCCGTTTTGGGCTTGGAGCAGCTCGTCAAACAGGGGTGCAAGGCCGCTTTCGGTAACGGCTGCCACTGAGGCGGCATAAGCTGCCACATGCTCCGGCTGACAGGAGCCAAAGTATTTAACACCGTTCATGCGCACAGCGCCGGCAGGGAACAGGTCGGTGTGCATAACAGGAAACACCATCTTGCCTTGAAGCCCCCGGACGCCCTTCCAACCACAGAACACAGCACCCAGCTTGTTCAGCCTGCGCTGCAGCACAGCAATGGGACGGGTCAGACAGATAAAGGCCGCGGCAGGGGTGGCTGCCAGCAGAGAGATGGCGGCTGCCTGGAAGGCTACGGAAACGCCGTAAAGTACGCCGCCGGTAATGCCAATGGCCACAGCTGCGCCCAGGGCGCACATGGCGTAAACGGACAGCACCTTTTCACCGGGGTGCTTGTCCAGATAATGGTCCATAAAGTCGGCAACCTGACCTTCACCCCGTAAAATCACATCGGTGCCGTCTTCGCTCCTGCCAGTGCCAATGGCATTCAGGCTTGTGGCCTTGCGCACAGTGTCCAGCTGGGAAAGGCGGGTAGCGCGGCGGTGGTAGGTGCTCCACAGGGACATGGCCATTTCCAGGCCAAAGGCGGCGCAGCAAGGCACACGCAGATCCTGCAGGCAAAATACCGCATCCACGCAGCAAATTAGGAAGGTAAAGCCCAAAAGGGTGTTCAGGGAGAAACGGCCGCGCAGCAAGTCTGCCGCGCCCTTAATCAGCTGGAAGCTTCCCAGCAGAGCGCTTACCAGCATAAAGAAAATTTGGCTGAAAATTATTAGCCGCAGCCGGTCGGCAGAGATGAGCCCCATGGCGTGGAGCGCAGTGCCAATGGCGCTTAAGGCCACCACGGCAAGACAGGCAAAAATGGAAGCCTGAAGCTTGCCGGTGCCCTTTTCCAAAAGCTCATAGTAGCGGCGCTCCGGGCCGGTGACCAGTTGCTTTTTCAGCTCTCTGAGCCGGTTACGGGGCTGGAAGATAATGGGCTCGGCAGGGGTGTATTCTTCCTGGGGCGTTTGCTCTAATGTAAAGTCCTCGGCTTCCTCCGCAGGCTGGGTATCTTCCGCATGTGGGCTGTGAGGCAACACATCGTCCAGACGGATGGTATCGCCGGCTTCGTCAGTATAGGGAATATTTTGTTCAGCAAACAGCTCCTCAGAAAGCTCCAATTCCCCATCAGGGGGCGGGGCTTCCCCAAAGTCGCTCAAATCCGGAAGCACCATAGTGGCACCGGCCATAGCGCTTTCATCAGGCTCCGCGTCAAAGGCGCTCAGATCGGGCAGAACCATTGTGCTGTCATCTGCCAGGCTCGGTACAGGGACATCCCCTTCTTCGGCAGGTGTTTCTTCAGCTGAAGAACCAAATTCCCGGATGATATCCTCTATGTCAAAATCTTGAAATTCCTTTTTGCTCATTGGCGTCCTCCTATTTGTTCAGGCGCTGACGAACAGCTTCGTATAACAGAATCGATGCGGCATTAGATGCGTTCAGGGAGGAAATTCTGCCCTTCATGGGAATATGAACGGTGACATCGCAGTTTTTTTCCACCAGTCGGCTCATACCCTCACCCTCGTTGCCAATGACAATGGCCGCAGGCACAGTCAGGTCAGCCCGGTACATAGGCACAGAGCCCTCGGCAGCAGTGCCGAAAATCCACACGCCCTTTTCTTTCAGTTCCTGCATGGTGGCGGTGATGTTGGTCACCCGGGCCACTTTCATATATTCCACTGCGCCGGCAGATGCCTTTGCCACCGTGGCGGTGAGCCCAACACTTCTGCGTTTGGGAATGATGACACCGTGGGCGCCGGCGCACTCTGCACAACGCAAAATGGCACCTAAATTGTGGGGGTCGGAGAGCTCGTCGCAAATCACCAGCAGAGGCGCTTCACCCCGGTCTGCAGCTTCCTGCAGAAGGTCATCCACAGTAAAATATTCTCTGGCAGCCGCCAGGGCAATCACACCCTGGTGGGCGCCTGTGGTGCTCATGGTATCCAGCTTCCGCCGGTCCACCGGCACTACCACCGCCCCTGCCTCCTTTGCCTGGGCAGCCAGGCGCTGCAGACCCCGGTCAATATCGCCGGTTGCAATAAAAACCTTATCGATGGTGCGGCCACTGCGCAGGGCCTCGGTCAGAGCATTGCGACCCTCCAGCTGACCCTCGTTTTCCTCTGCCTGGGGGGCATTGTTCTTGTGGCGGTAATTGTCTTTCATAGTATAGTCTCCTTAGGTTCGAGCCCTCTCTGCCTGCAAAAAGGCATAGTTTCCTCATATTAAAAACATTATACCAAAGTTTTTCTTCAGGTACAACAGAAAAATTTCGGCGTATGGGAAGAAATTAACAGAAAATTTACCGCTTACAGGTGCATCTTTCGTTGCTCTTAGCGCAAAAATGTGATATGATGAGCAAAATGCGGAGGAAAGGGAGGAATATTTATGGATCCCAAACGGGAAGACCCCAAAAAGAATCCGAAAAACGATGAGAAAAAGCCAAAGGGCATATGGACAGCTTTGGTCATTACGGTGATGCTGGTGCTGCTGGTCAGTGTGATGTATAACTATATCAGCAAAAGCCAGTATACCGAAACGGACTTCAATCATTTTGTAACAGCCTGGCAGGAGAATAATCTTGCTGAGGTGGAGCTGCACAGCGACCGGGTGGTATACCTGACCCGGGAGGAGGCAGCCAAGCCCGGCTCTCAGCAAAAGGCCTGCTATACGGGCTTGCCCCGAGGCGGTGATATGCTCACCCTTGCCCAGGAATTGGCGATCAGCGGTGTGAAGGTCAATGAGGTGATTGTGGAGGACAATTCCACCATTATCATGATTCTTTATTACCTGGGTATGTTTGGCATTTTCTTCCTGCTCATTCGCACCATCACCAAGCGCTTCAGCGGTGAGGGTATGATGGGCGGTATCGGTGCCAGCAAGGCGAAGATGTATATGGAAAAGCAGACCGGCGTTACCTTCCAGGATGTGGCCGGTCAGGATGAAGCCAAGGAATCGCTTCAGGAGATTATCGACTTTTTGAATCATCCCCAAAAATATGCAGAGATTGGCGCAAAGCTTCCCAAGGGCGCTCTGCTTGTGGGCTCTCCCGGTACGGGTAAGACCCTTCTTGCCAAGGCTGTGGCAGGCGAAGCCAATGTGCCCTTCTTCTCCATTTCCGGATCTGATTTTGAGGAAATGTTTGTGGGCGTAGGCGCCAGCCGTGTGCGTGATTTGTTCCAGCAGGCAGCCAAGGTTGCCCCCTGCATCATTTTCATTGACGAAATTGATGCAGTGGGTCGTTCCCGGGATTCCCGTTTTGGAGGCAGCTCCGTACACGAGCAGACCCTCAATCAGCTCCTTGGTGAGATTGACGGCTTCGACAGCTCCAAGGGTATTGTGTGCCTGGCAGCCACCAACCGTCCGGAAATTTTGGACAAGGCCCTGCTTCGCCCCGGCCGGTTTGACCGTCGCATCGTTGTGGACAGGCCCAATATGCAGGGTCGGTTGGATACACTGAAGGTGCATACCCGTAAGATTAAGCTTGCCGAGGATGTGGACCTGAAGCGAATTGCTCAGGCTACCGCCGGCGCAGTGGGCGCCGACCTGGCAAACCTGGTAAACGAAGCTGCTCTGCGGGCCGTGCGTAAGGGCAGAAAGGCGGTCAACCAGGAGGACCTGCTTGTTAGCTTTGAAACGGTGATTGCCGGTACAGAAAAGAAAAACACCGTGCTTACCGACACAGAAAAGCGCATCATCGCTTATCACGAGGTGGGTCATGCCCTGGTGGCGGTATTGGAAAAGCATGCACAGCCTGTTTCCAAAATCACCATTGTGCCCCATACCTCCGGTGCCCTGGGCTACACCATGCAGATGCCTGAGGAAGAAAAATATCTGCACACAGCAGCGGAGCTGCGCACTGAGCTGCGCACCTTAGTGGGCGGCCGGGCTGCAGAGCAGCTTGTGTTTGGGGTGCAAACCACCGGTGCTGCCAACGATATTCAGCGGGCAACTGCCCTTGCCAAGAATATGGTTACCCTTTACGGTATGAGTGATGAATTGGGCCTGATGGCCCCGGCAACGGTTGCCAATGCTTACCTGGACGGACAGACATACCTGGATTGCTCCCAGGAAACTGCTGCCCAGGTGGACCGGGAGATTAAGGCCATTTTGGAGAAGAGCTTTGCAGAAGCCAAGCAACTGCTTGGTGATAATCGGCAGCTTTTGGATCAGATCGCAGAGCATCTGCTGCTGAAGGAAACCATCACCGGCGACGAGCTGATGGCCTTTGTAAATGCTGGCGAAAAGGATGAAACTGCCGTAAACGCAGAAGAAACAGATTTTGCAGAGGAATAAGCTTTGGGAGGGCGCTGCCCTCCCGGCTTTTTGAAAAGAGGATACATATGATTATAGAAGCAAAGACCTTTGATGAGGAAAGAGCGCTTTATAATTTGCAGAATGCTACGGTCAAGAGCTGCAGCTTTGCAGGCCCTGCAGACGGAGAATCTGCATTGAAGGAAGCCCGGAACATAACTGTGGAAAACTGCGCCTTCAGACTGCGGTATCCCCTGTGGCATACTGTGGGTTTTTCCCTGAAGGACAGCACCATGGACGATAAGACCCGTGCGGCCATTTGGTACGCCCGGCAGGGAGAAATATCGGATTGCACCCTGGGCGGCATTAAGTGTCTGCGGGAATGTGAAGATATTGCCCTTGACCATTGCCACATCGTGTCGGAGGAATTTGGCTGGAAATGCCAAGATATCCGTATGGAGCATTGCGATGTGCAGGCACAGTACATATTTTTTGACAGCCGGGAGTTAAAGCTTAGCAATTTTACCTTGAACGGCAAATATTCCTTCCAGTATACGGAAAATGTTACCGTGACAGATTCTCAGCTTTATACCAAGGATGCCTTTTGGCACGCTAAAAATGTTACGGTGAAAAATACGGTGCTTAAGGGTGAGTATCTTGGCTGGTATTCTGATGGTCTGACATTGATAAACTGTCATATTACAGGAACGCAGCCCCTGTGTTACTGCAAAAACCTGAAGCTTATTGACTGCACTATGGAAGCTACAGACCTGAGCTTTGAGTATTCACAGGTGGAAGCTACGGTGAAAGGTCATATCGATTCTGTAAAAAATCCCGCCTCCGGCTTTATCTCTGCCGATTCCATCGGTCAGGTGATTTGGGAGGATTCGGTGATGGAAAGCACCTGCAAGGTG
>JAZMZJ010000012.1:0-1976 GCA_045585915.1 Faecousia sp.
TAGCCAAAAAGAAGACCACCCGATGGGTGGCCTTCTCTTTGGCGGAGTGAGAGGGATTTGAACCCTCGCGCGCTGTTTAGACGCCTACTCCCTTAGCAGGGGAGCCCCTTCGGCCTCTTGGGTATCACTCCGAATAAAAGATATTTCTTTATGCCAAAGTATTCTAACATAGCCCCCTTTGTTTGTCAAGGGCAAATAGCTATGATTTACCAAAGAAATCCGTTGACTTTTTAACTTGGAAATGATATCATTTCTGCGTATGGAGAGTTGTCCGAGCGGTTTAAGGAGCTAGTCTTGAAAACTAGTGATGGGTCAAACCACCGTGAGTTCGAATCTCACACTCTCCGCCAAAGAAACGGGGCACCTTAGGGTGCCCCGTTCTTTGATAATGCAGTAGTTGTATTATTTAGTATTCGCTTTAAAACAGCACCTTTGGATCATTAAATTCCTTGATGCGCTGCTCATAGGCATCCATAGCTGCTTCCTTGAAGGCAGCATTGGCTTCGCCGCCTGCCAAGTGGATCAGATGCTCGCAGAACAGGGGATTGATGGGAAGGATTGGGCCTAAAATCTGCGTGCAGAACAGGTTGTTCCTGCGCATACCTTCCAGCTTGCTTTGCCGGTTGATGCCATCGCCTCTTTCCACCTGTACGAAATAGCTTTCTTCGTTATTGCCGTAAAGCTGGCTGAACTGGCTGCGGAAGCCAACAATGGTCATGTTCTCAAATTTGCCAAGAACCTTGCCGTTATAGCGGTCAAAGAGGTTGGTTTTTACGGTGAGGTCAAAGATACCCAGGCCCAGGGTGGTGATTTCTTCAGTTACATACTGGATTTGATTGCAGAAAATTTCACCGGAATTGCCTGTTGCCAGGATAACAGTGCCTGCATCAACAAGCTCCAAAATCCGATCCTTCCAGGGCATCAACTTTTCGATAACGCGGCGTTGGGTGCTCTCGCTCATAGAGCCGATGAGGATCATATCGGGCTTATTCTGCACAAAATAGGGTTCTTCAGTCAATCGGGTGTAAATAAAGGTTGCATCCGGCAGGCTTTTTTCCAGGTAGGTGGCATTTTGCGCATCGCCATAAAGACCGCAAACCTCACGGAACAGAACTTCAATAACCATTTATGCACCCTCCTTCTTGCCCAGCAGCGCTTTTTTCACAGCCATTGCTTCACCGTCGAGATAAACATCGTAAAGAATATAAATGTTTTTGCAGTTGTCGGTATCAATCAGGTGAGCACCGCCGGTGAAGCTGGGCCATAGGCAGATTTTCTCAGGAGCTACGCCAGCCATAACTGCGCGAAGATACTGGTCTTTGCACCGGGGACCGGAAAACACGATCTGTCCGATGGAATCGTCGTTCAGATAGCTGTAGTCACAGTCATAAAGCCAGCAGGTGCTCTCAGAATTGCCAATGCTGTCGCCTTTGTCATCAATGAGCATAAACAGGCATTTCTTTTCACCGGGGCAGGAAGCGACATAGCTGAAGCTTCGGGCGCAGGCAATGGGGTTCTGACCTTTGGCGGATTGCATAGTGATGGTCAGGTCACCGACCGTTACTTTGTCATAACGGGACTTGACGATTTGCAGAGATTCGAAGCCCTGCACGATGGTTTCGGTACTGAGCCCCAGTTGGTGCAGGAGGGCTACCACGCCGCAGGCATTGTAAATGTTTACAATGTTATCGTTAGGCAGCTTGTAGGTTTGCTCACTGCCGTCGTGGGTGACGGTAAATGTGCCGCCTTCGCGGTCAATGGCAGTAACTGAAAAGTCTGGGACGGGGGAGGTATAGTCGCAGCCTGTGCAGGTGAATCTGCCGATGTGGTTATAACGGATATATTCCGCCTTCAGTTCGTTGCCGCACTTGGGACAATAGACGATGTCTTGGACAAAGGGCGTTTCGCTGACCTGGGGCTTTTCCACATCTAAGCCAAAATAGGTTGTCTGCTGACCTGATTTACCCAAACCGCAG
>JAZMZJ010000013.1:0-3412 GCA_045585915.1 Faecousia sp.
CGATCCTATCGCTCCTGCTCGCATCGTATGTGAGTTCGCCAAGAAGAACAAGCTTCCCCTGTCCATTAAGGGCGGCGTTGTTGAAGGCAGCGTTCTGTCCGCAGACCAGCTCAATGGTTTCGGCGAACTGCCCAGCAAGAACGCTCTGGTGGCTCAGGTGCTTGGTACTTTCCTGGCTCCTATCTCCAGCCTGGCTTTCGTCCTGGATCAAATCCGGGAGCAGAAGGAAGGCGGCGCTCCCGCAGCAGAAGCTGCAGAAGCTTAATTCATTCGTAAACCAACAAACAAAAACAAACATTTATTTTTAGGAGGATATTACAATGGCTAGTGAAAAAGTCACTGCTCTCGTAGAGGAAGTTAAGGGTCTGACCGTTCTGGAGCTGTCCGAGCTGGTTCACACTCTGGAGGAAGTTTTCGGCGTTTCCGCCGCTGCTGCTGCTGTTGCCGGCCCCGCCGTTGCTGTTGCTGCTGAGGCTGAGGAGAAGACCGAGTTTGACGTCATCCTGAAGGATGCCGGCGCTTCCAAGCTGAACGTTATCAAGGTTGTCCGCGCTGCTACCGGCCTGGGCCTGAAGGACGCTAAGGATCTGGTTGATGCTTGCCCCAAGACCCTGAAGGAAGGCATTTCCAAGGAAGATGCCGAGAAGCTGGTTGCCGAGCTGAAGGAAGCTGGCGCTACCGCCGAGCTGAAGTAATTTACTTCACTACACAACACCCAACAGCCGCCAGTATTGGCGGCTGTTTTACCTTTCGGGAGGTCTGTTATGGAAAAAATCCTTGAATATTTGAGTTCCCTGAACTTGGATTACAGCTCCCTGGCAATTACCGCAGGCGTGCTCTTAGTTGGCAGCTTCGTCTTCGGCTCAATTGGTAGGTTTGTTTTTGGCAAGCACTCTGTGCTTGCTGACTCCGCGTCTTCTTCTCTCGGGATTTTGGCAATGTACCTAATTGCCTTCATCCTCTGCTGCTGCGGTGTAAATATTGGCTTTGTGCAGCTGCCGTTTATGCAGCTTTCAATTGATGGCGCTGCAGTCTTTTCCTTTGACGGGTGGGACTATAAGGTGATTTCCGGCCAGGTTCTGAATATGGTCATTTTGTCCTTTGTCACAAATCTTCTTGACAGATGGCTGCCTAAAGGCAAAAACTTTTTAACCTGGCTCATTTTCAGGCTGCTTACAATTGCAGGCAGCGTTCTTTGCTACAGCGGCGCTTTATACCTGTTAAGAACCTTTGTCCCCGTGGATTTTATGCTTTACGCCCCGGCGATTCTGCTGGCACTTTTGGTGCTAATGCTTGCAACCGGCGCCCTGAAAGTGATTGTAGGTGTGGTGCTCAGCACCGTCAATCCGCTGATTGCCGCCCTTTACACCTTCTTCTTTGCCAATATCATCGGCAAGCAGCTGACAAAAGCGGTGTTTACCACATTGCTTATCACCCTCTGCGCCTATTTGATGGACTACTTGAAAATTGTATTTATACCTTTTGGCACAAGCGCGCTGATTGTTTTTGTCCCCTGCCTACTGGTTATATTTGTTCTGTGGAAGCTGCTGTGTAAGATTTTTTAATATTGTGATGAAATTTCCTGAATTTTGTGTTTTACAAATTGCAGATTGTGTATTATAATAACGAAGTGCAAAACACAAAACTTATTCTATCGAGATTGGAAGTGTTACTATGAGTCGGATGTTTGGTACTGTATCCATCGGACTCCGCGCCCCCATCATCCGTGAAGGCGACGATATGGTTAAAATCGTCACCGATACCGTTATGGAGGCTATGAAAGAAGACGGTCTGACTCCCAGAGACCGGGACATCGTTGCTATGACCGAGGCCATTGTAGCCCGCGCCCAAGGCAACTATGCATCCATTGAAGCCATCGCCAAGGATGTTCGCGCCAAGCTTGGTGGCGAAACCGTTGGCGTCATCTTCCCTATCCTCAGCCGCAACCGCTTTTCTATCTGCCTGAAGGGCATTGCCTCCGGCTGCAAGAAGATTGTGCTGATGCTCAGCTATCCTTCTGACGAAGTGGGTAACCACCTGATCGATATGGATATGCTGGACAAAAACGGCATTGACCCCTACCGTGACGTGCTCACCGAAGAGCGCTATCGCGCCCTGTTTGGCTATGTGAAGCATCCCTTCACCGGTGTTGACTATGTGGAATACTACAGCCAGCTTATCAAGGAATGCGGCGCTGAGGTCGAGGTGATTTTTGCCAACGACCCCCGTGCAATTGTAAAATACACCACCAACGTACTCAACTGCGATATTCACACCCGTCAGCGCACCAAGCGCCTGCTAAAGGCCGCCGGTGCTGAGCGTGTATTCGGTTTGGACGAGATTATGACCCAGTCTGTTGATGGCAGCGGCTTTAACGCCCGTTACGGCCTGCTGGGCTCTAACAAGGCAACAGAGACCACCATCAAACTCTTCCCTCAGGATTGCCAGGATTTGGTTATGGATATCCAGGCAAAGCTTTTGGAGCTCACCGGCAAGCACATTGAGGTTATGGTATACGGTGACGGCGCTTTCAAGGACCCTGTAGGCAAGATTTGGGAACTGGCTGACCCTGTGGTCTCCCCTGCCTATACCCCCGGCCTGGAAGGCACTCCCAACGAGTTAAAGCTTAAGTACCTGGCAGATAACGACTTTGCAGAGCTTTCCGGCAAGGCTCTTCAGGATGCCATTAAAGAGAAGATTCTGCAGAAGGATGGCTCCAGCCTGGTTGGCAATATGGCTGCCCAAGGTACCACACCCCGCCGCCTGACTGACCTGATTGGCTCTTTGTGCGACCTGACCTCCGGCTCCGGCGACAAAGGCACGCCCATTGTATATATCCAGGGCTATTTTGACAACTACACTACCAACTAAACAAAAAAGACCTGCTGATTTATAATCAGCAGGTCTTTTCTTATACATTTAGAATGCAATCAGCAACCTTGGCTACCGCTTGAGTATCCACAGTTTCCATCAGGCCGTTATCATAGGCCTCTGCCACCTTGGGATCTATGGGGAGTCTTGCCAGAACCGGCAGGCCGAAGGCCTCTGCCACCTCATCCAGCATGCTCTTACCGAAAACCTCGATCCGCTTGCCGCAATCGGGACATTCAAGATAGGAATAGTTCTCCACGAAGCCGAGGACAGGAATGTGCATCATATTCGCCATCTTCACTGCCTTTGCCACGATCATAGAAACGAGATCCTGGGGGCTGGTCACAATGACGATGCCATCCACGGGCAGGCTCTGGAAGACCGTCAGGGGCACATCACCGGTTCCGGGAGGCATATCCACGAACATATAATCCACATCTTCCCAGATTACATCTGTCCAGAACTGCTTAACAGCACCGGCGATTACAGGGCCACGCCATACAACCGGATCTGTGCTGTTATCCAGCAAAAGGTTAATGGA
>JAZMZJ010000014.1:0-40263 GCA_045585915.1 Faecousia sp.
TTCCTCATTGTCATTCTCAATGGCGGCCTGCAGGGCGGTATCCAGCAAAAGGTGGATGTGCCCCGGCTTGTGGGTAAGGACTTTACCAAGCTGCCAAAATACGATGGCATTACCGTTGAGATAGGGGAATATGTGTTTAACGATACCTATGAGCCCAATCGTATCATCCGGCAGAACATCGCAGCCGGTACTAAGGTGGATATGGGAACAGTGGTGCAGGTTGTGGTCAGCAAGGGCACTGAACCCGTGCTGATGCCCAACCTGATTCGCTCTGACAAGGAACGGGCAGAAACAGAACTTTCTGATTTGAAGATGGGTCTGCAGATTAAGTGGCAGGAGGAATATCACCCCTCCATCGCCAAGGACGTTATCATCCGCACATCGCCGGCTGCCGGAGATGCGCTGGCGGCCAATCAGCAGATTACCATTGTGGTAAGCCTGGGCGAAAAACCCGAGCCCAAGCTTGTGGGTATGCCCAAGCTTGTTGGTAAGGAGCTTAGCGATGCTTTGGATCTGCTGAAAGAAAAGGGGATGCCTACCCCCACCATCGTTATGGATTACAGTGACGATTATTCGGAGAATGTGGTTTTTGAGCAGTCCCAAGATGCCAATACGGTGGTTATGGACGATACGGTGGTGACAATTAAAGTGTCCAAGGGTCCTAAGCCCACCGATCCGCCCACCGATCCGCCTACCGAGCCTCCCACCGATCCTCCCACCCAGGCACCTACCCAAGCACCTACCCAGGCGCCCACCGATCCTCCCACCAATCCTCCCGTAGGGGAAGATGAAGGCCAATAATTAAAGAAGGCAGGCAATATATGTCTTTGAAGTTACAAGGGCGCATCGTCCGCGCCATCAGCGGCTTTTACGATGTGCAAACCCCTGAAGGTGTGGTCACCTGCCGGGGCAGGGGCGCCCTGCGCCAGGGGCGGCAAACGCCCCTGACCGGTGATATGGTGGAAATCACCGCTGACCGTGACAAGGGTATGATTGAACGGATACTGCCCCGGAAAAATCGCTTTGTCCGCCCTGCAGTTGCCAATGTGGATGCGCTGGTGGTGTTTGCCGCCAATGTAAACCCGGTTACCGAGCCTTTCCTCATCGACCGGGTGGCAGCCATCGCCGGTGACCAGGAGGTGCAAACCATCATCTGCATCAACAAATGCGATTTGGACCCGGCTTTAGACCTTGCCCGTATTTATCGCAACGCAGGCTTTCCTGTGATTCAGGCCAGTGCCGAAACCGGCGAGGGCGTTGAGGTCCTGCGGCAGCTTATAAGCGGCAAGTTCACTGCCTTCACCGGCAATACCGGCGTTGGCAAAAGCAGTATGCTCAATGCTCTGCGCCCGGAATTAAAGCTTGCTACCGGTGAGGTTTCTGAAAAGCTGGGCCGCGGCAGACACACCACTCGCCACGTGGAGCTTTTCTGTCTGGGGGAGGATACCTTTGTGGCCGATACCCCTGGCTTTTCCTCCTTTGATACCGACCAAATGGATGTGATATTAAAGGAAAATCTGCAGTATTCCTTTGGGGACTTTGCGCCCTATTTAGGCGCCTGTCAGTTCCACGATTGTACCCACCGGGCAGAGCCGGGCTGCTGTGTGCGCCAGGCTTGCCTGCAGGGACATATCGAAAAAACCCGGTATGACAGCTACCTGCGCCTGTATGAAAAGGCCAGTCAGGTAAAGCTGTGGGAGCTGAAATGATTTTTTTGCCGCACAAAATCGGCTCTGCGGAATACCTTGGAATGAGCGACGAAAGTCGCCACAAAAAATTTGGAGGTATTCTTTATGTATAATAACGGTTTCTGTGGCGGTAATATGTGCTGGATCATCATCCTGCTCATTTTGTTCTGTGGCTGCGGCAACAACGGCCTGTGCGGCAACACCTACAATGGTTGCGGCTGCGAGCGGGATAACAACTGCTGCTGCTAAAAGCAATATAGGGCACCCAAAAGGGTGCCCTTTCCTTATTTTTTGTAAAAAATGATTGACTTTTCTTACAAAAGCTTATATAATACACAGGTCTGCCAATAGCAGACATATCCTTGCTTCCGGCGCGACCGGAGGCCTAACGTCCAAAAGGAGGTGCAAACAACATGGCTAAGATCACCGGTAAGTACGAGGTGCTTTATATCATCGACCCTGCTCAGGGCGAAGAGGGCATCGCCGCACTTGTGGAAAAGTTCAAGGCAATGGTGGAGGCGGAGGGTACTCTGACCAATGTCGATGAGTGGGGCAAGCGTCGTCTTGCTTATCCCATCAACGACCTGGCCGAGGGCTACTATGTTCTGATGAACTTTGAGTCCAAGCCCGAGTTCCCCGCAGAGCTGGAGCGTGTGATGAAGATCACCGAAGGCGTCCTGCGCTGCCTGACCACCGTAGTGGAAGAGTAAGGAGGAACTACCATGCTCAACCACATTATCGTTATGGGTCGTTTGACCCGTGATCCCGAATTGCGTCGCACCGGCTCCGGTGTAGCAGTCGCATCCTTTACCGTAGCGGTGGAACGCGACTTCTCCCCCAAGGATGGCGGCGAACGGGAAACGGATTTCATTGACTGTGTTGCCTGGCGTCAAACTGGAGAATTTGTCTCCAAGTATTTCACCAAGGGCCGCATGGCTGTGGTTTCCGGCCGGCTCCAGATTCGGAGCTGGACTGATAAGGATGGCAATAAGCGCCGCACCGCTGAGATCGTTGCAGATAATGTCTACTTCGGTGACAGCAAGCGCGACGGCGAAACCGGCAACAGCTTCGGTGCTGCTCCCGCCAGCTTCGGCGGCTACGCGGCTCCTGCTGCTCCCAGCGCATCTGATTTCGCAATGCTCGATGACGATGACGCCCAGTTGCCCTTCTAATCTTTAATTTGAACTTTTCTACTTTTCTTACGAAGGAGGTAATCCCATGGCTAACGAACAGCGTATGCGTCCCCGTAAGCGCAAGAAGGTTTGCGCTTTCTGCGTGGACAAAGTGACCAGCATCGATTACAAGGATACTGCCAAGATCCGCCGTTACCTGTCCGAGCGCGGCAAGATTCTGCCTCGCCGTACCACCGGCACTTGTGCAGCCCATCAGCGTGACCTGACTACCGCTATCAAGCGCGCCCGTCAGATCGCTCTGCTGCCCTACGTTGCTGAATAAGAGGTCATTAAAGCCCCAAACCGTTCCGGTTTGGGGCTTCTTAATTTACAATTGAGAATTGACAGTTGACAATTATGGTATCGCTACGCGATTCATTAAATCTGTCGGCTTTGCCGACACCTCAATTGTCCATTATTCATTGTCAATTGTCAATTGCCTGCTTATCTTGTAGGTTCACCTATACTTGCTAAAAGTACCGCAAGCTGAGCTTGCGGTACTTTTGTATTATAAGTGTAAAACTCTGTCCTTGATCTCCTGCGTGCGGCCCTGGTTCCAGAACTGGGAGCCGATGTAGCCGCAGGTGCGGCGGGCAACATTCATTTTGCTCTGGTCGGTGTTGCCGCAGTTGGGGCATTTCCAAATGAGCTTGCCGTCCTCTTCCTCAATTTGAATCTCGCCATCGAAGCCACATTCCTGGCAGTAGTCGCTCTTAGTGTTCAGCTCGGCATACATAATGTTGTCGTAAATGAACTTCATCACTTCCAGCACTGCATCGATGTTACTTTGCATATTGGGCACTTCCACATAGCTGATGGCGCCGCCGGGGCTCAGCTGCTGGAAATCTGCCTCAAAACGCAGCTTGGTAAAGGCGTCAATGGGCTCGGTTACATGCACATGGTAGGAATTGGTGATATAGCTCTTGTCGGTGATGCCGGGCACCATACCGAAACGGTTTTGCAGGCATTTGGCAAACTTGTAGGTGGTGGATTCCAGGGGCGTGCCGTACAGGGAGAAATCGATGTTGTGCTTTGCCTTCCATCCCTTGCAGGCATCGTTCATATGCTGCATAACCTGCAGGGCAAAGGGTCTTGCGGCCTCGTCGGTGTGGCTGCGGCCGGTCATATACTTAACGCATTCGTAAAGACCAGCATAGCCTAAGCTGATGGTGGAGTAGCCACCGTACAGCAGCTCGTCAATGGGATGACCCTTTGGGAGTCTTGCCAAAGCGCCATATTGCCACAGGATGGGGGCGGCATCCGACAGGGTGCCCTTAAGACGTTCGTGACGGCACAGCAGTGCCCGGTAGCACAGGTCCAGCCGCTCGTCAAAAATCTTCCAGAACTTATCCATATCCTTGCCGGAGCTTAGGGCCACATCTACCAGGTTGATGGTAACAACGCCCTGGTTAAAGCGGCCGTAATACTTGGGATTGCCATCCTTGTCCACATAGGGTGTCAGGAAGGACCGGCAGCCCATACAGGTGTAGCAGTGGCCCTGGCCGTTCTTATCCACCTTTAATTCCAGCATCTTCTTTTCGCTGATGTAGTCCGGAACCATGCGCTTGGCGGTGCATTGGGCGGCCAGCCGGGTCAGGTACCAATAAGGGCTATTTTCGGTGATGTTATCCGGCTCCAGCACATAAATGAGCTTGGGGAAGGCAGGGGTGATCCAAACACCCTTTTCGTTCTTAACGCCCTCGTAGCGCTGACGAAGCATCTCCTCAATAATCAGCGCAAGGTCCTTCTTTTCCTGCTCGTTTCTTGCTTCGTTTAAGTACATAAATACGGTGATAAAGGGAGCCTGACCGTTGGTGGTCATCAGCGTCACTACCTGATACTGGATAGTTTGCACGCCTTTGCTGACTTCGTCACGCAGCCGGCGCTCAACCACATTGTTCACAGCCTCATCAGTGGCTTCCACACCCAAAACAGCCATCTCTTCCAGCACAGCCTTGCGAATCTTCTCCCGACTTATCTGCACAAAGGGGGCAAGATGGGTCAGGCTGATGGACTGGCCGCCATATTGGTTGGATGCCACCTGGGCAATAATTTGGGTGGCGATGTTGCAGGCGGTGGAGAAGGAATGGGGCTTTTCAATGAGCGTACCGGAAATTACGGTGCCGTTTTGCAGCATGTCCTCCAGATTCACCAGGTCGCAGTTGTGCATATGCTGAGCATAATAGTCAGAATCGTGGAAATGGATAATGCCGGCCTCATGGGCCTCCACAATTTCCTTGGGAAGCAGAATGCGGGTGGTGATGTCCTTGGATACTTCGCCTGCCATATAATCCCGCTGCACGGCATTGATGGTGGGATTCTTGTTGGCATTTTCCTGCTTAACCTCTTCGTTGTTACATTCTATGAGGCTCAAAATTCGGTCGTCGGTGGTGTTGGATTGCCGCAGCAGGCTGCGAACATAGCGATAAGTAATGTAGGTCTTGGCAACCTCAAAAGCGCCATGGGCCATAATGGACTTTTCAACCAAGTCCTGAATTTCTTCCACCGCAGGGCTGCGCCCCATTTCCTCGCAGCTGATTTGCACACTTTCAGAGATGCGCTTAATCTGCAGGGGGGTCATACGAACCGCCTCTTCCACAGCTTCATTTGCCTTGGTGATGGCCATTTCTATCTTCTTGATGTCAAAAGCTTCTTCTGCGCCATTTCGCTTAATAATCTTCATATAAAAACCTCCTAAGGATAGATTTCAAAAACGCCGGTGCAGAATCTATTATACTATATATTGTGTATTTTTCAAGGGGAAATCACAAAATATTGTAGAAAAACAGAAAAAGTTGTTTTATATAAACGGCTCATAACCAATTGAAAAAATCGCCGGCTTTTAAGTGGTACTTGAAAAAATTTTCGGGGTGCAGTATAATCCCTTTAGTTGAAAAATACAAAGGAAAGGGATTTAAGCCGATGAAAGAATCCTATGGTGTACTGCCCGGTGGGCAGCAGGCCCATTTATATTCCATTTCCTGTGGTGGAATAACCGCCAGGATATCGAATTTTGGCGCTACTCTCGTAAACCTTTATGTGCCCAGTAGGGCAGGGCAGACCGACGATGTTGTGCTTGCCTGGCAGGATTGCAATGACTGTATTGCCAAAAGAGGCTTTTTGGGCGCAACCATGGGCAGAAATGTAAACCGCATTGCCGGGGCTTCCTTTGTGCTGAACGGCCAGCGGATTCAGCTTCCTAAAAATAACGGGGAGCATAATCTTCATTCCGGTCCTGACCCCTATGGCTACCGCATTTGGCAGGTGACAGACCATGGGCCCGATTTTATCACATTTTCTCTCCACAGCCCTGACGGCGACCAGGGTTTTCCGGGGAATGCGGATATTTTGGTAACTTACCGCTTGGAGGGTAGCACTCTGCGCATTGCATACGATGCTATCAGCGATAAGGATACGGTGTTCAACCTGACCAATCATAGCTATTTCAATTTGGCAGGCCACCACAGACCGGAGCTTGCCGGTGATATGCAGCTAATGATGCCCAGCCGGTATTTTACCGTTACAGACCGGGAGGGCATTCCCACTGGGCAAATGGAGGATGTGGAAGACACGCCTATGGATTTTCGCATTCCGAAGCCCATTGGCAGGGATGTGAATGATGCCTATGAGCCTTTGGCTTTGCGCAAAGGCTTTGACCACAATTATCAGGTCTGCGGCAACCCGGCTGCGGTGCTGCAGGATCCCCATTCCGGCAGAATTATGGAAATCTCTACGGATATGCCCGGTATTCAGATCTATTATGCCGGTTACCCCAACGGTCAGGTTGGCAAGGACGGGGTGTGCTACATAAAAGGCAGCGGCATCGCCTTTGAAACGCAGTTTTATCCCGATAGTGTCAATCACCCCGAGTGGCCTCAGCCTTTTGTGAAGGCCGGTCAGCGTTTCCAATCAGAAACAAGCTATAAATTCAGTTGGTGAAATGAAGAAAGGATTTAATGTTATGGAAAATGCAAAGATTATTTTATTCCAGGGTGACTCCATCACCGATTTTAACCGTGAACGCAAAATCCCGACCCATACCGGCCGGGGCTATGCCCACCTGACGGCAGCTTATTTAACGGGCAATTATCCCGGCAAATATGTGTGCTATAACAGGGGTATCTCCGGTAACCGGGTGGTGGACCTGT
Organism: Faecousia sp.; assembly: GCA_045585915.1. GTDB lineage: Bacteria > Bacillota > Clostridia > Oscillospirales > Oscillospiraceae > Faecousia. The sequence continues at coordinate 7,009 of JAZMZJ010000014.1, forward strand.
ATGCCCGCATTAAGGTAGATATGATTAACCTGAAGCCCGATTATATGAGCATCCTCGTTGGCGTCAATGATGTTGCCCATGAGTATAACAGAGACAATGGTGTGGATGCTGCTAAGTTTGAGCGCATTTACGGTATGATAATCGAAGAGGTGAGGGAAGCCTTGCCCAATATTAAGATTATGATTATGGAGCCTTTTGTGCTTCCCGGCTCAATTACCTGCACCGATGAGGAGAACCCCGGCCGTTGGGAGTATTTCTCATCTGAATGCGTTTTGCGCCAAGAGGCTGCCAAACGGGTTGCCCAAAAGTATGGTCTTTTGTATGTGCCTCTGCAGGCTACGTTTGACGAAGCCTGTACCAAAGCCCCGGCAGACTACTGGCTTGAGGACGGCGTACATCCCACCCCTGCAGGCCATGAGCTGCTTAAGCAGGCCTGGCTGAAGGCATTTGAAACCATGGCATAATAAAAAGCTCCCAAGCTGAATGAAGCTTGGGAGCTTTGCAATTGTGTCAAATGATTGCACCTGTGGCAAATGCGCGCATAAACTGTCCTGTAAGCAATTTTGCTTATCCATAATCCATCAGGAGGTATTGTAAATGGCTGATTGTTCTCAGGACGGCTTGGCTTTCAGCGCCAGCGACCTGCGCCGGGCATTGTCCATTCACACCGGGAAGATTACCGATAGCTGTCGGGATAAGGATTGTATAGAGGATCTGAGAGTATACCTTACAAGAGGCTCTCAGGAGGTGCTGGATAGTGCAGCCTGCGCCAAGGTGCGCTGCGCGGAGCTGCTGTATACCTATATTGATGTAGAGCCGGTAAACTTTGATCGTAACCACTACTGCATTGATGTTACCTTCTATTACCGGGTGCTGGCAGATGCCACCATCGGTCAGTGCCGCCCAACCACCTTGTACGGCGTGGCTGCGTTTTCCAAACGGGCAGTGCTTTGCGGGGAAGAAAGTAAGGCCCATATTTTCACCAGCCGCACCCGTTTGGGTGGCTGCGATGGCATAAGCATCCAAAGCGCCAACCTGCCCACTGCAGTGGTGGAGGTGCTTGATCCTATGGTGCTTGCCTCCAAGGTGGTTGAAAGCTGCCAATGCACCATTCAGGATGCCGGTCTTGTGCAGCTGCCGGCAGCCATTCGTCAGTGCTTTGACGATGAGCTGGTGGTCAGTGGTGAGAGCCGCCGGCTGTATGTCACACTGGGACAGTTCTCCCTGATCCGCCTGGAACGGGATGCTCAGCTGGTTGTTCCTGTGTTGGATTACAGCATACCTACCAAGGAATGCTGCGACGGCCCCGGCTGCGCAGAGGACCCCTGTGAGGTGTTTAGCCGCATTCCCTTCCCGGAAGAGCGCTTTGTGCCTACCGGTTGCGATAACCGGGACTGCACCTACACGACAACCTGAAAAAAGCCGCCAAAGGGCGGGTTCACATAGGGATTTATACGCTCCAAATTGGACCTTTTCCAGCAATACTGCGGCAAAAAGCCACGGCAGGCGTCAGCCTTACCGTGGCTTTTTATCTTGTCCTGCAGAAAAATCTCTCACTTTGGAGTGCTTCGCGGTTTTGAATTTAAGATTTTTGCTCACTGGAATATCCAGAGGCCCCAGGAATACTGGGTGTATTTCAAGGACGATGGATTTTCTGTGGGGAAAAAGATTTATTTAAAACCGTGTAAATCCCTATGGGAGCCCGCCCAAGGGGTTTCCCTTTGGCGGCATATTTTATCTTCTGAGGAGTCTTTTGCGGGCAATGTTAATGGGGCCTTCGGTCATGTGGTTAATCCAACTAAGACTCTTGCCACAGCCGTATGCTACGCAGGAGGCCGGGTCATCTGCCACCGAGCAGTTAATGCCGGTGTAGGCGCTCAGCAGCTGGTCCATACCCCAAATTTGGCTGGCACCGCCGGTGAGTGTGATGCCGTTGGTTGCAATATCGCTAAGCAGCTCCGGGGAGGTGTTACTAAGCATCAGCAGCACCTCGTTTGCAATCTGCTTGGCAATTATCTCCAAAACAGGCACCAGTTCTGCTGTGGAGAGGCTTACCTCTTTGGGGGTGCCGTTCTTGGCATCTCTTCCCCGGACGGTCATACTCATATTCTGGTAGCCTGCGTATACTGCGCCAATTTGAATCTTTATGTCCTCAGCCAAAGCTTGACCGATTACGAGTTCATATTTGTGACGCACATACTGGATAATTGCCTCGTCCATATGGATGCCTGCAGCCTTGATGGAGGTGGAGCTTGCCACCGCATTCATGGTTAGCACAGCAATATCCGTTGTACCGCCGCCAATATCCACAACCATGTGGCCGTTGGGGCCCTTAATATCCAAACCTGCGCCGATTGCAGCTGCCAGAGGCTCTTCAATGAGGTAAACCCGGCGCGCGCCGGCTTCGATGGTGGCGTTAATTACAGTACGTTCTTCCACCTCGGTGATGGAGCTGGGGACGCTGAGGATCACTCTGGGCTTGGGGGAGAACAGGGTGGACTTAGTGACGGAGCGGAACAGATGCTGCAGCATTTTCACCGTCATTTCATAGTCGGCAATTACACCGTCCTTCAGCGGACGCATAGCCACCACATTGCCCGGTGTTCGACCCAGCATATTTTGGGCGGCAGCGCCCACCTGCAGGAGCCGGCCGCTGTTCTTGTCCAAAGCAACCATAGAAGGCTCCCGGATTTGCACGCCCTTGCCGTCAACATATACAAGCACATTGGAGGTACCCAGGTCAATGCCCAGGTCATTGGAGAAAAATTGCATAAGCTTCACCTACTGTTCTTTTTTATAGGCAGAGAGAACTCGAACCCAAGCAGGTTTTCAGGCGCCTGCATTCCCCAATACATCAGAAAATCCCTTGATAATACACAAAGTATTGTCTGCGTGATTTTCGACCTCTTGGAAAATGCAGGCGGCTGAAAACTGCCAAGCACCTCTCAGCAAGTAATATTTGATAGATTTTTGGCGCAGATGACGCCGCCTTGCTGCCGCAAGGCAAGGAAGATAAGGCAAAAAACAGCAAATAGGGCTGCTGAGAGGCTACTTGGGTTCAAGTCCTCTCTGCCCTGGAAGCCGCTAAGGCGGCGCAGTATACTTCTTTGGCACCGGCGGCGAGAAGCACCTTGGCGCACTCGGAAAGGGTAGCACCTGTGGTAATCACATCGTCCAGCAGCAAAATCCGCTTACCCTTTATGTCCGCGTTCCTTCTTACCCGATAGGCGCCCAGGACATTTGCTCTGCGAAAGGCGATACCCCGAATTCCGGATTGGGCCTGGGTGTGGCGCACTTTCCGCAGGACGGCGGTTGCAGGCCGCTTTAGTTCCCGGCCTGCAGATTTTGCAATCAGCTGCACCTGGTCATAGCCACGAAAGAACTTTCTGACAGGGGAAACGGGCACCCAGGTGAGAATATCATATTCCGGCAGGTTAGCCTGGAGAATGCCCTGCGCCAGCAGCCTGCCGAAACGAGGCGCGTAATTGCGCACATTGCGGAACTTGTAGCGCAGGATGCTGGAACGGACCTTTCCATTATAGTACCACAAGGCGGTCCATCTTGCAACAAAAGAAATCTTGAATTTTGGTTGGGGCATATCTTCCAAATCCCGGTGGCATTGCCGGCAAATATCTGTTTCGCTGTCAAGGAGTACCTTTTTGCAGAAAAGACATTTGGACGGAAAAATAAGTTGTAAGAGCTTTTTTATCATATTATACCCTCTGCTCCAGTCGCAGCTTCAGTCCTGTGTACCGGCGGCCCACCTTGGCATTATTTACCATGGCTGCTACCATGTCCTCCCGACCCACCAAAATCAAAAGCTCCCGTGCGCGGGTGATGGCGGTGTAGAGGATGCTGCGGTTCATCAGGTAAGAAGATCCACCCCATAGACTCAGCACCACAGCCCGGTACTCGCTGCCCTGGCTTTTGTGCACGGTCATTGCGTAAGCAGGCTCTAATTCCGTAAGCTGAGTAAAATCATAGTCTGCCTGCCGGTCATCAAACAGAACGGACATAGTTTGCAAATCGTTGTCGATGGCGGTAACTGTGCCCACGTCACCGTTGAATATGCCGGTGCCAACAGCGCTGCCATCCTGCTTTTTCCACATAATATCATAGTTGTTCCGGGTTTGCATTACCCGGTCGCCTACCCGAAACAAAATGTCACCAAAGCGGCGCTCGGCTTTGCCCGGGACGGCAGGATTGAGCCTTGCCTGCAAAAGATTGTTCAGGTTTACTGTGCCGGAGAAGCCCTTTTTGGTAGGGCTGAGTACCTGGATTTGCTCCGGGTTGATGCCCATGTTTTTAGGGAGCCTTGTGGCGCAAAGCTCCACAACAGTGCTTGCCAGAGCTTCCTCAGATTGCGCCGGCAAAAAGAAGAAATCGCTTGTTACATCCCGAAGCCGAGGCATTTCTCCCTGATTTACCCGGTGGGCATTCATAACAATCAGGCTCTGCTGGGCCTGACGGAACACCCGTGTCAGGCGTACGCAAGGCAGGCAGGCGCTGCGGAGCATATCGCTGAAGGGGAAGCCGGGGCCAACAGGGGGCAGCTGATCCGGATCACCCACCAAAATCAGCCTGCAGCCTCTGGGCAGTGCCTGCAAAAGGCTATAAAGCAAATTCACATCCACCATGGACATTTCGTCTACAATCACCGCGTGAGCCTTCAGGGGATTTTGTGCATCTACAGTAAAAACCAGGTCACCGGTGTGAGGGTCAATGCCGGCACCTAAAAGCCGGTGGATAGTGGATGCTTCCCTGCCGGTAACTTCGGTCAGGCGTTTTGCTGACCGTCCTGTGGGAGCAGCCAGCAGGGTGGTTAGCTCCATTTGGTCAAATAGTGAAATCACACCGTTCAGGGCGGTGGTTTTGCCGGTGCCGGGGCCACCGGTAATCAGCAGAAGCCCGGAGGCGGCAGCGCTGCAGATGGCCTCAGCCTGCTCGTCAGAATAGCTTATATGGCCGCTTTCTTCCGTGTTTTTCAGCAGCTTTTTAAGGTCCTTGGGGGCAGAACAATCCTGACCTGCAAGGGAAAGAAGCCTTTCTGCACAGTAGGTTTCTGCCCGGTGAAGCTGAGGAAGATAACAAACCTCAATTTGCGCCAGGGTCTGGCGAATCAGTTGGCCGGCATTTGATAAACGGTCAATTGCCCCTCGAATGTCCTCCTGCTCCAGCCCCAGCAGCTGCGCGGTGGCGGCAGTGAGCTTGTCGCAGGGCAGGAAGGTGTGCCCCATTGTGAGGTTATAACGAAGCTCAAACAAAATGCCGGCTTCCATACGCCGTGGGTCATCTGCCTGTACGCCCAGCTCCACGGCAAAGCGGTCTACAGCGGCAAAGGGAGCATCCAACCCATCATCCATTAATAAATATGGGTCGTCGTACAACAGGTCAATGCTGGCCTGAGCATAGCGCTTGTAGGTTTTGATGGCAAGCTCTGCCGGCAGCTGGTGGAGATTAAAAAACTCCATCAGCTGGCGTATGCCCACCTGCTGCCGGAAGGTTTGCCCAATGGCGGTGGCTTTGGCTAAGGTGATGCCGCTTACCTCGGCAAGCCTGTGAGGCTCCTGTTCAATAATTCGCAGGGTGTTTTCCCCAAAACGCTGCACAATCCGGGAAGCCGTTTTGGGACCAACGCCCTTAATGACCCGGCTGGACAGATATGTCAGGATTTCTGTAGTGGTTTGAGGCATCAGGCGCTCTAAAAATTCGGCATCGAATTGCCTGCCGTAATTGGCGTGGGTACTCCATTTGCCCGTGACAATCAGCCGCTCACCCACACAGGGCAGCGGAATGGTGCCAACCACAGTGACGGTTTGCCTGTCATCACAGGCAACACGCAGCACGGCATAGCCGTTGTCATAATTCTGATATATCACGGCAGCAATGGTGCCTTGTAGAATTTCCGGTTCCTGCATGATTTCTCTCTCCTGTATTTTTACACTATAATACTATATTTCTTCCTCTTTTCAAAGCCCTTTTTCGCCCGGATTGCATTTTCTTTTGTGATATGATAAAATTAAGAAAAAGTCCTGACAGGAGGTGACGGCATGGATGCTACCTTTATAAATGTATATATTGCCATCGTGCGCTATCTTATGGCCATCCTTGCCGTCATTTTGCTTTATCGCACGGTGTGGCCCCTCATCAGCTTCCGCCGGGAGCCGGAGATTTGGGCGTGGCTGTGCCTGCCCGATGGCAATAAGCTGCCGGTGACCCACTGGGAAAATGTTATCGGCCGCAGCCGCCGCAGCGATATTTTTGTGGATGATCCCAACATCTCCAAAAGCCACGCTGTGCTCACCCGCTACGATGACGGCAGCTGGACGGTGAGCGCTGTCCATGGGGCAGGGGAGCTCCGGGTTAATGGAAAAAAGGTGCAAATTCGTGCCCTGAAGCCCAAGGATGTTATCACCGTGGGAGAGCTTGACATGAATCTGCAGCCCATTTCCCGGGAGCAGGAAAAACATCTTGCCAAGCTGCGCACCAAGGCAGCAACGCCTTATGACAGTATTTTGAATTTGCTGGTGCTTACCTTCATTCAGGTGCTTATGTGTGTTGGCTACCTGATGAATGGGCAAACCCAGTATTCGACCTATATTCTCACCGGCTTTGGCGGCATTGTGGTCTGCCAGTGGCTGCTGCTTGTTTTTTATTTCATCATTCGCAGACCCTCCTTTGAGGTGGAAACCCTTGCTTTTTTCCTATGTACACTGGGTATGGCGGCTATTTGCGCCGTTGTTCCCCAGGAGAGCGTTAAGCAGCTGGTTGCTATGGGCCTGGGCATTGGCATTTTCCTCATCATTGGCTGGTGCCTGCGTGACTTGGAACGGGCCAAAAAGGTAAGGGATGTGGCGGTGTTTGCCGGTATCGGCTTTCTGCTGCTGACCCTTTTCTTTGGCGTGGAGTATTACGGCGCAAAAAACTGGCTGGTTATCGGTTCTTACAGCGTGCAGCCTTCCGAGTTTAGTAAGGTTTGCTTTGTGTTTGTAGCGGCATCTACTATGGACAAGGTGATGACCCGGCGCAACCTGATTGTGTTCATTGCCTATTCTGCCCTCATTTGCGTTTGCCTTGCACTTATGAATGATTTTGGCACGGCACTGATTTTCTTTGTTGCTTTTTTGGCTGGGGCTTTTCTGCGCAGCGGCAGTGTTGGCACATTGGCCCTTGCCTGCACCGGAGTTGGTTTTGCAGGTGTGCTTGGTTTGCGTCTGGTGCCCCATGCAATGCGCCGGTTTGCCACCTGGCGCCATATTTGGGAGCATCCCCTTACCGGTGGCTATCAGCAAACCCAGGCGCTTATGTGTATGGCAGCCGGCGGCCTTTTGGGCCTTGGGGCAGGGCAGGGACAGATGCGCTGGCTGTTTGCGGCGGATTCGGATATGGTAGTGGCTACCATATCTGAAGAATGGGGCATTTTCACAATTTTTGTGGCGGTGCTGGCAGTGGTGGCGTTGGCCGCCTTCTCCATTCGCTCTGCTCAAGTAGGCCGCAGCGCCTTTTATACCATCGGCGCCAATACTGCATCGGCCATTTTAGTGGTGCAGGTCATTCTCAATGCCCTGGGCACGGTGGATGTGGTGCCTTTGACCGGTGTTACCTTCCCCTTTGTTTCCAACGGCGGCTCCAGTATGATTTGCGCCTGGGGTCTGCTGGCCTTTGTCAAGGCTGCCGATACCCGGCAGAATGCCAGCTTTGCTGTGCGCCTTCCCTGGAAAGGAGGGAGCGCGGATGAATAGAATCGCAGGCCGGGCCAAAGCCCTGTTTCTGCTTGTCTGCCTGCTCATAGGCGGCTTTGGCTTCTTTGTCGTGGAATATTTTATGAATGGCAGCTGGTGGGCAGTTTTCCCCGGCTCGCCCCATGTGTACCACGCCGGAAATATCGGTACCGGTGTGGTGGTTGACCGGGATAATATCCTGCTTTTGGATATGAACAGCGGTAGGGAATACTCCGGAGATGAAACGCTGCGTAAAGCAACCCTGCACTGGCTTGGTGACCGCCAGGGCTATATCAGCGCACCGGCCTTGGGCAGCCACAGCCGGGAAATTGCTGGCTTTGATGTACTCAACGGCCTGTATACCTATGGCCAAATCGGCGCCGTGGAGCAGCTTACCCTTTCTGCCGCTGCTCAAATGGCAGCTTTGGAGGCTATGGGGGATAAAAAGGGCACAGTGGCGGTGTATAACTATAAAACCGGCGAAATACTTTGCGCGGTGACCACTCCCACCTTTGACCCGGACCATGTACCGGATATTGAAGGGGATACTACCGGCGCATATGAGGGCACTTATTTGAATCGGTTTACCCAGGTTTCCTATACTCCGGGATCTATTTTCAAGGTGGTTACCGCCGGCGCGGTGCTGGAAAGCAATCCAGAGCTTGCTAAGGAATATTTTACCTGCACCGGCAGCTATCAAATAGGCGTGGACTCAATCACCTGTGAGCGCGCCCACGGCACCCAGGATTTGAAGCTTGCTTTTCTTAACTCCTGCAACTGCGTTTTTGCCCAAATTGCCCAAAGGATGGGTGGGGAGACGATGACCCAGTTTGTGAACGCCTTCCGGGTAAACCAAAGTGTCAGCTTCGACGGCATTACCACCGCAAAGGGCAACTATGAGGTGGACGAAAGCGCTGTGAATGTGGCCTGGAGCGCAGTGGGGCAGTATAAGAATTTGGTAAATCCTTGCGTGTATCTAACCTTTATTGGGGCGGTAGCCAATGGGGGAACGCCGGTGCAGCCTTATGTTGTGCAGCGCATCACCCATGGCGGCACTGTCACATATAATGCATCAAGCACGGCGTTAAGCCCGGTTATGTCCCCGGAAACTGCTGCCACCTTACAGGAATATATGCGTAACAATGTTGCCAATAAATATGGTGACAGCAACTTTGCCGGCCTGACGGTTTGCGCCAAAACCGGCACGGCAGAGGTGGGCGACCACCAAAGGCCCAACGCTATGTTCTGTGGCTTTGTGCAGGATGACGAATATCCCCTGGCATTTATCGTCTGTGTAGAGGACGGAGGCTATGGCGGACAGGTGTGTATCCCCATCGCATCCCGGGTTTTGGCGGCTTGTAAGGCAGCTCTTGACGGGGCGTAAATGGCCATATTGTATGGTTTTCACAAAAATACCACACGAAGGGTGTGGTATTTTTGTATTTTCGTGCGTTGACAAATGTGCGCCAGTGAGATACAATAGGCACAAATTCACAGAAGAAGCAGCTTTTAAGGAGCTGACCGATCCTTTGGATTTTAAGGAAACGAAAAGGAGAAACAATTATGAAAAAAGTATTTGCAGTAGTATTGAGCGCGCTTATGGTATTGGCTCTGTTTGCCGGCTGCGGCGCTGACCCCAATGTAAACCTGGGCGGCAATAACGGTGATAATGCCAATACAGTGATTAAAGTCGGTACCAGTGGTCCCCTGACCGGTGACTATGCTGTTTACGGCGTTGCCGTTGCCAACGGTCTGAAGCTGGCTTTTGAAGAAATTAACGCTAAGGGCGGACTGCAGTTTGAAGTTAAGGCTGAAGACGATGAGGCCGATGCTGAGAAGGCTGTTAATGCTTACAATAGTCTGATGGACTGGGGCATGCAGATTATGGCTGGCCCTGTTACCTCCGGCGCTGCCGGTGCTACCGCACAGAAGTGCGCTGAGGAAAAAGTGTTTATGCTCACCCCCTCTGCATCTGATGCTGCTGTTATCGCAGCTGGCGACAATATCTTCCAGATTTGCTTTACCGACCCCAACCAAGGCATGGGTTCTGCCCGTTACATTAAGAACAACAATATGGCCACTAAGGTCGGTGTTATCTACGATTCTTCTTCTCCCTATTCTGCCGGTATCTATGCTACCTTTAAGGCAGAAGCTGAGAAGCTGGGCTTGAATATCGTTGTGGAAGCTCCCTTCACAGAGTCCACCAAGGGCGACTTGACCACCCAGGTGACTATGTGCCAGCAGGCAGGCTGCGACCTGGTGTTCCTGCCTATCTATACCGCAGAGGCAGTTAAGATTCTGACTTTGGCAGACGGCGCTAACTATGATGCTAAATTCTTCGGCTGCGACGGCCTGGATGGCATTTTGGACGCTAAGGATTTTGATACCTCCCTGGCTGAGGGCGTTATGTTGCTGACTCCCTTTGATGCAACTGCAGAGGAGAACCAGGAATTTGTCACCAATTACACCAATAAGTTTGGTGTTGCTCCCAACCAGTTCGCAGCTGATGCTTACGACGTAGCATATGCTATTTATCAGGCTTGCGTAGCCGGCAATGTTACTGCTGATATGACTGCTGAGCAGATCAATACCATTATGGTACAGCAGATCACCTCTATGTCTTTTGATGGTCTGACCGGTAAGGCTATGACCTGGGCCGAAGACGGCGCTGTCAGCAAGGATCCTGCTGCTGTTGTTATCAGCGGCGGCAAGTACGTCAGCATTGTGACCGAATAATTTAATACACAAAAAGAGGCTGGACAGGGGGAAGTCCCCCCTGTCCGGCATTTCGGTATTCTATAGCCTATGAGAGGGCGTTAAACTAATGCCTTGTCATAGGCTATCAGAAAGGAGAATATTTATGGATTTTCTGCAACACCTGATTAACGGTGTATATATTGGCTCAATTTACGCGATTATCGCGTTGGGCTATACAATGGTTTATGGTATTGCCAAGATGCTGAACTTTGCCCATGGTGATGTGATTATGGTGGGCGCATTTATGTCATATACAGTTACCAGCTCTATGGGGCTGAGCGTTATACCCAGCATTTTGATTGCTATGGTGATTTGTACCTTGATAGGTGTTATTATTGAGGGCCTGGCTTACCGGCCTTTACGGGGCACATCTAATCTTGCAGTTCTTATCACAGCCATTGGCGTGAGCTATTTCCTGCAAAATGCCGCCCAGCTTATTTGGGGACCTGCGGAAATTGGCTTTAAGCGCATTGTGAATGTTCCACCCATCGTGCTTTTTGGCGGTGGTTTGCGCATTTCTGCCGAAGTGTTGGTCACTCTTGCTGCGGCAGTTGTCATTATGGTCGGCCTTACCTTGTTTGTTAACAAAACGCAGACCGGTAAGGCAATGCGCGCTGTTTCTGAAGACCGGGATGCAGCTCAGCTTATGGGTATCAATGTAAACCGCACCATTTCCATCACCTTCGCAATCGGCTCTGCATTGGCTGCCGTTGCAGGCGTGCTTTTATGTTCCAAGGTGCAGTCGGTATGGCCCACCGTTGGCTCTATGCCCGGTATTCGCGCATTTACTGCTGCTGTCTTTGGCGGAATTGGCTCTATCCCCGGCGCTATGCTGGGCGGTATGATCCTGGGCCTTATTGAAACAATGACCGGCGCTTATATTTCCACCCAGTTTTCCGATGCCATTGTATTTATGGTGCTGATTATTGTGCTTCTTGTAAAACCTGCCGGTCTTCTGGGCAAATCTGTCCAGGAGAAGGTTTGATTTAAGGGATAGGAGGAAAGCCATGATTATTCTGACTTTGTTACTTTATATCCCTGCGTTGTATCTTGTGTATTTTCTGCGGGTGATGTGTGCCGGCTTTGGTATCTTCTTGGATATGCTCCCCACAGTGCTTTTGCATGGAGCAATATTTGCCGGTGCATACTGGCTTTTAAAATTCATCAAAAAACTGTTCAAAGTCCCCAGCCTTTTGCCGGTTAAAGGGGAAAAGAAAAATAACAGCATTTTGATTTTCGGTCTGGTTACAGTGGGCTTTACTGCGATGTATGCCCTTAATACCTATGGCTTCCTCTCCCGTGCCGTAGGTGGCTATCTGATTCCTATTTGCGCCTACATCGTTTTGGCGTTGTCCTTAAACCTTGTGGTTGGCATTTCCGGTGAATTGAGCCTTGGCCACGCAGGTTTTATGGGCGTAGGCGCATTTACCGGTATTGTTGTTGCCGGTTGCCTGCAAACCAGTGTTCCCGATCCGTTTTTCCGCCTTGTGCTGGCAATGGTTGGCGGCGGCCTGATTGCCGGTGTTGCCGGATTTATTATCGGCATGCCCGTTCTTCGCCTGCGGGGCGACTATCTGACCATCGTAACACTGGCATTTGCTGAAATTCTAAAAAGCCTGATTGAGAACCTTTATGTTGGTCTTGATTCTGCCGGCATCCATTTTGGAATGGGTACAGGCAGCGTGGAGCTTGCAGAAGGCGGCAAAATGCTCATTAGCGGCGCTCTGGGCGCCACCGGCGTGAAAACGATATCTACATTTTTTGCCGGTTTCCTGTTGGTGGTGTTTACCCTCGTTGTGGTGCTGAATCTGATCAATTCCAAAGAGGGTCGGGCCATCAAGGCAGCCCGGGATAACTGGATTGCTGCCGAGTCTGTAGGCATCAATGTTACATCCTTTAAGCTGAAAGCTTTTGTGATTTCTGCTATTCTGGCAGGTATGGCAGGTGCTTTGTTTGGCTTGAATTACGGTAGCCTGCAGGCTTCCAAGTTTAGCTATACCACCTCTATTGATATTTTGGTGTATGTGGTCCTTGGCGGCATGGGCAATATGCTGGGCTCCATTATTTCCACGGTGGTGCTGTACCTGATTCCCGAGTTCCTGCGCAGCCTTGCTGACTTCCGTATGATTATGTATGCCGTAGTGCTGATTCTGGTTATGCTCTGCACCTGGTCGCCCAAGATTAAGGGCTTTATCTCCCAGCAGACCGACAGTGTCAAGCAGTTTGTAAAGGGCTTGTTTTCCAAGAAAAAGGAGGTGACCGATCATGAAGGATAATTACCCAAAGCATATGATCGAGGTCACCACCACCAACCTGATCCGCAAGCAGGACCAGGGCAAGCAGCCGGTGCTGGATGTGCGTAACTTAGGCATTGATTTCGGCGGCCTGACAGCGGTGGACGGCTTCAATATGACCATCGGTCCCACAGAAATTTCCGGTCTCATTGGTCCTAACGGCGCCGGTAAGACCACCATCTTCAACCTGCTCACCGGTGTATATCAGCCCACCCGTGGCAGCGTGCTGATTAACGGCATCAACACCAAGGGTATGAGCGCAGCCAAGGTTAACCGCCTGGGCGTTGCCCGTACTTTCCAGAATATCCGCCTGTTTTCCGAGATGACCGCTTTGGAAAATGTTAAGGTGGGTATGCATAACCACATTAAGTGCTCCTTTGTTTCTTCACTTCTGCATTTGCCCGGCTATTATATCTCCGAAAAGAAGGCCAACCAAAAGGCTATGGAGCTACTGGAGTTTATGGGCCTTGCCGATGTGGCAGATGTGAAGGCAGGCAGCTTGCCCTATGGCGTGCAGCGCCGGCTGGAGATTGCAAGAGCCCTGGCAACTGAGCCTTCTCTTATCCTTTTGGATGAGCCGGCTGCCGGTATGAACCCCAGCGAAACTACGGAGCTGATGCACCAAATCCGCAGAATCCGGGATACCTTCCAAATTGCCATTTTCCTCATTGAGCACGATATGAACCTGGTTATGAATGTGTGTGAGGGCATTGTGGTGGTGAACTACGGCCGGGTGATTGCAAAGGGTACACCGGAGCAGATCAAGGCAAATCCTGCAGTTATTGAAGCCTATCTTGGCAAGAAGGAGGAGGCGTGAGTATGCTGAAGGTCAATGATATTCATGTGTATTACGGCGCTATCCACGCAGTAAAAGGCGTGTCCTTCGAGGTGCACCCCGGTGAGATTGTGGCGCTGATTGGCGCCAACGGCGCAGGCAAGAGCACCATTTTGAAAACGGTATCCGGTCTTATGCACCCTAGGTCCGGCTCCATTACCTTTATGGATAAGGACATCACTCACACAGAGGGCCATAAGCTGGTGCAGCAGGGTCTTGCTCATGTTCCGGAGGGTCGCCGCATCTTCCTGCAGATGAGTGTTCAGGAAAACCTGGATATGGGCGCTTTTACCCAGAAAAAGGTTTCCAAGGAAGACCTGGATATGGTGTTCGGGCTGTTTCCCCGGTTAAAAGAGCGGCGCAATCAGGTTGCCGGCACTCTTTCCGGCGGTGAGCAGCAGATGCTGGCCATGAGCCGGGCGCTCATGAGCCACCCCAAGCTGATGATGCTTGATGAGCCCTCCATGGGTCTTGCCCCCATTTTGGTTGATCAGATTTTTGACATCATTAAGGACCTGCATAAAGCCGGTACAACCATTTTACTGGTTGAGCAGAATGCCAGCAAGGCGCTGGAAATTGCAGACCGGGCCTACGTGCTGGAAACCGGCGCCATCACCTTAAGCGGCACCGGTGCAGAGCTGGCGCAAAGCGATGAGGTCCGCAAAGCCTATTTAGGCGGATAAATACATACACCCCCACATAAAGTATTGTGGGGGTGTATTTTTGTATGTGTCGGTATAATCAGCTTTGGGGATTGGTACTGCTGGCTTTTGGCCTGGGCATTTTGCTGGGGTCCTGGATGGAAGGGGGCTTTTTGTGCTATTGCTTTGGCTTTGGCTTGGGCGCAGCAGGCTTTTTGGTATTTCGTCGATAGGCTGAGAGAACTTGAACCCAAGCATATCCTTGTCCCCGGCAGCATATACTCTGGTAGCCAACCGGAACAAGGAGTGATGAATTGTGGAACTGCAGTTTCATAAAACCGGCATCGGATGCCTGAAAAACATCAAGTGGGAAGTGCAGAATCAAGAGCAGACCCAGGAGGTCAGGCTGGGGGACGGTATGCCTGATATTGGCCGTGTGCTGGGCGCCTGGGGGCAGGTGATTATGCGCAGCAAGCAGTGGCAGAGCGACAGCCTTGGTATAAGCGGCGGCGTAATGGTATGGGTGCTTTATGCTCCCGAGGATGGCAGCCCGGTGCGCAGTGTGGAAACCTGGGTGCCTTTCCAGTTAAGCTGGGATATTCCGGATACCAAAACCGACGGAACAATGATTGCTACCTGCCTGCTGCGCAGCGCAGATGCCCGAATGACTGCTGCCCGTAAGCTGATGGTGCGGGTGAATGTGGGCGTGCTGATGCAAGCCTATATGCCGGACTATGCAGACGTTTACCATCCGGAAGACCTGCCGGAGGACGTGCAGGTGCTGAAAAAAACATATCCTGTGTGCTTGCCAAAGGATGCAGGAGAAAAAGCATTTACATTGGATGAAGAGTTGGAGCTGCCTGCAGAGCGCCCCAAAAGCCAAAGTTTTTTACGCTACGCATTCCAGCCGCAGATTTTGGAAAGCCGGGTAATGGCCGGTAAGCTGGTATTCCGTGGCAGCTGCTGGGTCAGAGCCTTGTACACAGACGAAGAGGGGAGTCTGCAAACCTGGGATTTTGATGTACCCTTTTCTCAATTTACCGAGCTAAACGGTGATTTCGGTGAAGGTGCCCGGGCTTTGCTTTGGCCCCAGGCTACCGGCATGGAAATGACCCCCGATGAGCAGGGGCGCATCCGCATGAAAGCTTCAGTAACTTGCCAGTATGTGATTTGTGAGGAAGAGAGCATTGAAGTGGTAGCCGATGCTTATAGCCCCCTGCGCGAGCTAACAGCCCATTGCCAGGCACTGGAAATTCCTGCCATAAGCCAAATGCACACGGCACAGCTCCCCTTGGAGCATATTTTCCATGCAGACGGTGCCCGGCCGATTGACGGCATCATTTGGCCGGACCAGGCCCGGGTGCAGCTGACGCCTGATGGGGCGCATGTGCAGCTTCCGGCTATGGGCCAAATGCTTTACTATGACCCGGAGGATACCCTGCAAACAGCGGTGTTGCGGTGGGAAGATGAGATGGATATGGAGGTGGCAGAAGGGGCGCAGCTTTATGGAGTGCTCAGCCCCGGCGGAAAGACTGAAAGCAGCCTTTCCGGACAGGATGCGGCCTTGCAAACGGATGTAAAGCTTACCTGCCTGCACCTTACCCGGGATTCTGCGCCCATGGTCACAGCCCTGGAGCTTGGACAGCTTCGGGAAAAAGATCCGGCCCGTCCCAGCGTGATTCTGCGGCGTATGGGGCAGGGGGGACTTTGGCAGCTTGCCAAAAAATGTGGCTCGTCCCAGCAGGCGATTATGCAGGCAAACGGCCTTACAGAAGAGCCGGCTTGCGGCAAAATGCTTATTATACCTGTTTTATGAATCAGGCACCAGGGAAAGAGCAAACCGTCAAGATGAAACTTCATTTTTAATTTTGCGCTTGCATTGCGGCGGTTGCAATTACTGCAATTTTGCTTTTTTATAAAGCAATGCTTGAAAAACGAACAATCTTGACTTACTGCACAAACCGGGCTCTAACGTACCCATGTACGCTGACGAGCCCGGTTTGTTTGTCTTTGCACTTTCCTTGGCGCCTGAGACCGTCCGCTATGAGGGAGACATAGCGGACGGTCAGCGGTTTTGTCGCATTTAGGGGATATGCACCGCCTTTAACACAGTAACGGAAAGCTTATGTGGTTTTCAAGGTAAAGCTGTCGATAAAGTCACTTGTCAGATACCTTTTTTGGTGTTATAATATTGACATCTTAAAAACAGAAGGTGTTTACTGTGACAAAAATTGATATTTATTCCGGCTTTTTAGGCGCCGGAAAAACCACCCTGATCAAAAAGATGATCCAAGAGGCTTATCAGGGCCAAAAACTGGTGCTCATCGAAAATGAATTTGGTGAGATTGGTATTGACGGTGGGTTTTTGCAGGACGCAGGCATCAATATCACGGAGATGAACTCCGGCTGCATTTGCTGCAGCCTGGTGGGCGATTTTGGCAAGGCCCTCACCCAGGTCATTGAGGAATATCACCCGGACCGCATTGTTATTGAGCCTTCCGGCGTGGGCAAGCTTTCTGATGTGATTGCTGCTGTGCAAAAGGTCACCGGAAACGATGTGGAGCTGGGCTTTGCGGTGACCGTGGCCGATGCAGGCAAGGTAAAGGTATATATGAAGAACTTCGGTGAGTTCTATAATAACCAGGTTGAAACTGCCGGTACCATCATTTTGTCCCGTACAGACTTTATTACCCAGGAAAAACTGGATGCTGCCGTGAAAATGCTTCGGGAGCACAATGGCGCAGCCGCCATTGTTACCACGCCCTGGGATCAGCTTACAGGCCAGCAGCTGCTGGAGGCCTGCGAGGGCGGCGCCTCTGTGGAAGCAGAGCTTGCCAAGCTGCAGGAAGAGCACCATCATCATCACGAAGACGGCCATTGCTGCTGCGGCCACGACCACGAGGAGCATCACCATCATCATCACGAAGACGGCCATTGTTGCTGCGGCCACGATCACCATGAGCATCACCATCATCACGCCGACGAGGTGTTCACCGCATGGGGTGTGGAAACCGCCCGCAAGTTCTCCCTGGCAGATATTGAAAATGCCCTCAGGGCTTTGGATTCCGGAAATCTTGGCACGGTGCTTCGGGCAAAGGGCATTGTGCCTTGTGCCCTTGGCGGCTGGATTCACTTTGATTATGTGCCCGGTGAGCCCAATGTGCGTTTTGGCGCGGCTGCCATCACCGGCAAGCTTTGCGTTATTGGCGCCCAGCTTAATGAGCAGGCCATTGCAGACCTGTTTGGGGTGTAAGGAGCAACTATGGCACAAATTCCCGTATATGTATTTACCGGCTTTTTGGATTCCGGTAAAACCAAGTTCATTCAGGAAACCTTGGAGGACCCCCGTTTCAATGCCGGTGAGCGCACCTTGCTTTTGGTCTTTGAAGAAGGGGAGGAAGAATATGATTTTTCCGCCTATCCCCATCCCAACGTATATCTGGAGATTTTAGACCAGCAAACCGTCACTGCCAAGGAACTTCTGGCCCTGCAGAAAAAGCATAAGGCCCAGCGGGTTGTGGCAGAGCTTAATGGTATGCAGCTGGTAGGTGACCTGTATAGCCGCTTCCCAGAAAATTGGGTTGTGGCACAGGAGGTTATGTTTGCCGATGCAACTACCATTATGGCCTATAACGCCAATATGCGCAATTTGGTTATGGACAAGCTGGTGGGCGGACAGATGGTGGTGTTCAACCGCCTGACCCCCGGTGCAGATACCTCTGCTCTGCATAAGCTGGTGCGCGCAGCCAATCGCCGTATGGACATTCTGTATGATTACCTGGATGGAACCACCGCCTTTGACGATGTGGAAGACCCGCTTCCTTTTGACATCCAAGCTCCTGTGATTGACATCGAGGATCAGGACTATGCCTTGTGGTACCGGGATGTGACGGAGGAACCACAAAAATATCAGGGAAAAACCGTGCGGTTTAAAGGCCAGGTGGCGCTATTGCGCCGGGAAAAGAACGGTATGTTTGCCCCGGGCAGATTTGTGATGACCTGTTGTGCAGATGATATCCAGTTCTGTGGCATCCCTTGCAAATATTCAGCTGCAGCTGAGCTGACACCCCGTAGCTGGGTGCAGGTGAAGGCGACGGTTGCTGCCGAAAAGCATATGCTCTATCAGGGCGAGCTTGGCCCGGTGTTGACGGCACTGGAAGTGACTGACGCGCAACCGGCAGATCCGGATGTAGTTACATTTTAATTGAAAGACGAAACCGCAGCGACGCAAGTCACTGCGGTTTTTGTCGAGAAAGCAAAGTTTGATTTGCAAATCATTACGATTAACGATTGAATATTTTCATATATTGATGTATCATAAAAGAAGTGCGCAACCCGCAGTTGCCAAAAACTCCAAGCGCGGTTGATTGAACTTTACAAATGTCCTGCTAAAATATATGTGTAGATATTTGGGCTCAATGTTTTGAAAGGAGCAAAAAAATATGACAATTGGCGAAAAGATTTCCAAGCTGCGTCAGGGGAAGGGCCTTTCCCAGGAGCAGTTGGCAGAAAAGCTTTCTGTTTCCCGGCAGTCCATTTCCAAATGGGAGATGGACCAGGCGCTGCCTCAAATTGACAATGTTCTGCAGCTGAGCGATATTTTTAAGGTCTCTGCAGATACATTGCTGCGGCCCGGCATTAGTGTATCCCAGGATGCTGACCGCAATAAGAAGAATAAGTACTTTGGAACCGACGGCTTCCGTGGGGAGGCCAATGTGGGCCTTACCTCCATTCAGGCTTATAAGGTGGGCCGTTTCCTTGGCTGGTATTTCTCCTCCGAGCTTTCCGGCTGCCATAACCCCAGCGGCAGACCCCGTATTGTTATCGGTAAGGATACCCGGCGTTCCAGCTATATGATTGAATATTCCCTGGTTGCAGGTATTACCGCCTCCGGCGCCGATGCCTATATGCTCCACGTGACCACCACGCCCAGCGTGTCCTATGTGACCCGTCAGGAGGAGTTTGATTGCGGCATTATGATTACCGCCTCCCATAACCCCTATTACGATAACGGCATCAAGGTCATCAACCGCTACGGTGAGAAGCTGGATGATAAGACCACAAGCTACATTGAAGCCTATTTGGATGGGGATATGGAAGCCTTGGGTATCAGCGGCGACGATTTGCCCCTTGCTCAGCGGGACCGCATTGGCTGCATTGTGGACCATGTTGCCGGCAGAAACCGCTATGTGGGCTACCTGATTTCTATTGCTGCCCGTTCTTATAAGAACCTGCGCATCGGCCTGGATTGCGCCAACGGTGCTTCCTGGATGATTGCCAGCGCGGTGTTTAGTGCCTTGGGCGCCAATGTTACGGTGATTGGCGCAGAGCCCAACGGCCTGAATGTAAACAACGGCTGCGGCTCCACCCACCCGGAAAATCTGTGCAAGCTTGTTAAGGAGCAGCATCTGGATATGGGCTTTGCCTTTGACGGTGACAGTGACCGCTGTATTGCGGTGGACGGAAACGGCAATGTGGTTGACGGCGATGCGATGATGTATATTTTGGCAAAGCGGCTGCAATCCCGCGGTATGCTTAAGCATAACACCGTGGTAGCCACCGTTATGTCCAACAGCGGCTTTGTAGCCAGCCTGAAGGAGGCCGGTATCCGTTGCGAGCAGACCGCAGTGGGCGACCGCTTTGTTTATGAGTGTATGCAGCAAAATGACTATGCTCTCGGTGGCGAACAGTCCGGCCATATTATTCTGAAAAAATATGCTACCACCGGTGATGGCCTGCTTACTGCCATTATGATCACCGAAGAGGTGTGTGACCAAAAGACTACCTTGGCAAAGCTTGCTGAGCCGGTTAAGTGCTATCCCCAGTTCCTGCAGAATGTTGCGGTGAAAGACAAGGCTGCGGTGCTTGCGGATAAAGAAGTTTTGCAGGCAGTGGAATCTGCAGAAGCCAAAATCGCCGGCAAGGGTCGGGTGCTGCTGCGTCAAAGCGGCACGGAGCCTCTGATCCGTGTGATGGTAGAATGCGAGAATTATGACGATTGCGTTTCTTATGCCCAGGACATTGTCCAGGTGATTGTGGAAAGAGGTCATGGTGTTGGCTGAGCAGATTACAATTAAAGAACTGTTTGATTGCCGTGTCAGCTATTTGCAGCCGCTGCTGAATAAACATACCTACCCCTGGCAGGTGCTGCCGGAGCTGAAGGGATATATCCGGCAGCTGATCAATGAGGGGCTTGAGGGCTTTACGGAAATTGCGCCGGGCGTGTTGGTTGGGCAGAATGTGAAGATTGCTGCTACCGCCACCATTGAAGGCACTGCCATCATTGGTCATAATACGGAAATCCGCCCCGGTGCTTACCTGCGCGGAGCCGTCATTACCGGCCCTGATTGCGTGCTGGGCAATTCCTCAGAGTTCAAAAACTGTTTGCTTATGGAGCATGTACAGGCGCCTCACTATAATTATGTGGGTGACTCTGTGCTGGGCAATTTCTCCCACCTGGGCGCAGGCTCTATCTGCTCCAACCTAAAGTCTGACGGCAAGAACGTGGTTGTACGGGGCAAGGAAAGCTATGAAACCGGCTTGCGGAAGCTGGGAGGTATTGTAGGTGACCACGGGGATGTGGGCTGCAGCTGTGTGCTCAACCCCGGAACGGTGATTGGACAGAACACCTCTGTATATCCCATGACGGCCTTGCGGGGCGTATATCCTTCCGGCTGCATCGTAAAGGCAACCAAAGAAATTGTAGAGCGCATATGATTAAAAGCGGTGTCGCAAGACACCGCTTTTTCAGTCTGTCAAAAAACTTGTTTTTGACAGACTGCAGAGGTCACTAAAGCCGTCAAGACAAGCAACACGCTCTCGTCGGCGTACATAGGTACGGTAGAGGGCGCGTTGCGTAGTAAGTCAAAATGCCTAGCTACGCAAGCTTTTTGCACCCATATAAAACTTGTTTGATTATTATTCAATAAAGCATATAGAATTGCCGTCAATCATTCAAAATTTGCATTTTGACGATTGACGGCTTTTTGACACTCTGTAAAAGCGGTGTCGCAAGACACCGCTTTTTATATTAGAAATCTGGCAGTGAGGCTGGCCATAACAAAGCCGACCAGGTCGGCAAACAGGGCAGCAGGAAGGGTGTAGCGGGTTTTTTTAATGCCGGCTGCACCGAAATATACGCTGATTGTATAGAAGGTAGTTTCCGTAGAGCCCAGCATCACCGCTGCTGTGCGGCCGATTAGCGAGTCTACTCCGTATTGTGCCATAAGGTCAGCGCCAACTGCCAAAGCAGCGCTGCCGCTGATGGGACGGATGAGCACCAGTGGGGCCGTTTCCGGTGGGATGCCCATAAAAGCAAATATCGGAGCAGCGCATGTTGCAATCAGGTCCATAACCCCGGAAGCACGGAGCATGGTTACTGCAGTCAGCAGCAGAATTAAGGTTGGTATCAGGCTTATCAGCAGCTTTAGCCCACCGGCAGCGCCATCGAGCAAAACCTCATAGGCATTTTCTTTTTTGTAAAGGGCAACCAGGCAAACCATTAGCAGCAGGCAGGGAACGATATAATCGGTCATTGTCTCCACAGCCTCCCCAATAGCCACGCCGCAAGGATGCCCAGCCCGGCAGAGCATAGGCTGGTCACCCACACCGCAGGCAGAATATCAAAGGGCTGTGCGCAGCCAAGGCTTGCGCGCACTGCTGCTACATTTGTGGGCAGCAGTTGAATGGATGCTGTGTTGAGCACCACAAGACGGCAGAGCTCGTCGGTAGCAATGCCATTTGCGCCTTTTGCCAACCGCTGGGCAGCTTGAATGCCCATTGGTGTGGCTGCATTGCCCAGGCCAAGCAGGTTCGCGCATACATTGGCGCTGAGCCGGTATTTAAGGGCTGGGTCAAACCTTGTGCTGGGAAACAGCCGACTTAACAAAGGGCGCAAAAGCGCGCTGATAAAGCGGGATATCCCGGTCTTTTCCATTAGTGCACCAACGCCGCTCCAAAGGCATATGGCCCCAGCCATGGCAATTGTCAGGTTAACGCCTTTTTGCGCACCTTCCAACGCTGCCCCTGCAAGTGCGGGGCCGCTTCCGGAAAAAAGCGCGCCAATCAGGGAGAGGGCCAGCATTCCGGTCCATATCCAACTCATCACCATAATCATCCCCCCGTAGTCAAGCCTATGGGAAAAAATATAAAACTTTCCGAAAAAAGGTTTGACACAAAGGGTCGAATATTATATAATATAAAAAATAAGTCGATTTTGATATAACCTGAAGGAGCTGATTGTTATATGAAATCTACGGGCATCATTCGTAAGGTAGATGAGCTTGGGCGAATTGTGCTTCCAATCCGTGTGCGGCGTGCGTTGGATATTGCCGAGCGCGATGAGATGGAGATATATTTGGAGGACGATAAAATTGTTCTGCGTAAGTGTGAGTCCGCCTGCGTGTTCTGTGCCTCAATCAAAGGCCTGGAGACCTTTGAGGGCAAGCATGTATGTATGGAATGTATCAGCAAGCTTGGAAAATTATAAAAGCGAGGGCGTCAGCCCTCGCTTTTGATGCTTTATATGGATGTGTTAGTTGGTGGGTTCTTCCGCGCCGCATCTGGCGCAGATGCCGTCTTCATAGTCATGGCCCAGAGCTTCACCGATGATTTGACCGCAGTTTTGGCAAGTTTCACCTGTGGTGCAGTCAGCTTCCATAAAGTCGTGATTGGAGGCCTCTCCCCGGGTTTCACCGCAATTTATGCAGGTTTCAGGCTGGGAGCAGGTGGCGTCAGCAAAGTTGTGACCCAGGGCCTCACCAAAGTATTTGCCGCAGAAGGTGCATGTGCTGGCGGTTGTACAGTCGGCCTCTTCGATAATGTGATCTGTCATTTCCAGCTCTTCGGTGTAATCAAGATTGCACAGGGAGCAGGTATAGGTGGCTTCTCCCACATTTTCACAGGTGGGCTCAGCGGTGATAGACATTTCAAATTGGTGGATGCACCGGGGCGGATTTGTTGCAGCTTCGGTTTCGGGTTCCGTGGAGGGTTGCTGGGCGTTGCCGCTGCAGGCGCAAAGGGTGAATGTAAATACTAGAGAAAGAACGAAAATTAAAACTTTTTTCATAATATTACCTTCCTTTAGTTGAGCTTTATAATATTGATTTTATATCTGATATTGACATAAGTCAAGAGTAAAAATGCTGCTTTATAATGCTTTAGTTGCCGGTTGCTTTATCTGTAGCCAGTTCTCCTTCAATCCAGCTGAAAGACTCTTCACCGTTGATGATTTCCACCTTGCCGATTACAGTTCCGTCACCGGAAATAATATAGCCGTCAGAAATGGTATAATCACCTTCACCACCGATGGTGATGGAGCCGTCATCGGAAATAACAAAGCGGTTGCCTTCAGCGGGGGTTACAGTGATAAATGTGTTTTCGTCCCCGTCAACAACATAGCTTTCGTCCATACTGCCGGAGGAAAAATCGTTGGTTGGATTTTCACTCCCGGATACTTCGTTCTTGAGCCGGTCAAGGATGGCAGCAACATCACAGGCGGTCAGGCTGAGCAGCAGGCCCAAAATCAGAATAAAGGGAATAAATGATTGTAAACAACCCTTTTTCTCCATAAAAACACCTCTTTTCCGTATATTTATATCCATTTTATCATAATTTTGCTAATAGTCAATGGCCTCGCATTTCCCCTGCTTGAAAAAATAAAGCCAATGCGCTATAATGCAACTGGTTGTGACAAAATTCTTCGCGGTTTTTAATAGGAGGAAACGTTGTGAGAGAATTTGTTCGATGGCTTCTCAGTGAAAATAATTCACAAATGAGCATCAGCCTTTTTAACATTTGGCATATTTTCTATCTGTTGGTGATTTTTGGAGGAACTGGTCTTTTGAGCTTTAAGCTGGGCAGGAAAAGCCTTGCTGCCAAGGAAAAGGCTGTGCGCCTTTTCGCGTACTTAACCATTGGCTTTTATGTGGCGGATTTTTTCCTGATGCCCCTGTCCGACAGCTACAGCGGCATTGCCACCCATAAGCTTCCCTTCCATATCTGCACGCTTATGGGCTGCCTGGCCCCATTTGTTCAGTTTAATAAGCGCCTTGCTAAGTTTAAAACCCCAGTGGTTACGCTCGCCGTTGCTTCGTCGGTGATGTGGATGTGCTATCCCGGTTCTGCCTTGGGCGGGCAGCCTCCATTCAGCTATCTGATTTTTCAAACCTTTATGTTCCACGGGGTTTTGTTCTGCTGGGGTATTTTGAATTTGGCTCTTGGCTTTGTGAAGCTGGAGCTGAAGAAACTTTGGCAAGAGTTTGCAGGCGTTTTGCTGATACTGGTATGGGCTTGGATTGGCAACACCCTGTACGATGGGGAAAACAACTGGTTTTTCATCCAACGCTCCATTTTTCCGTTCCTGTCCGATGAGGTTATGCCTTTTATGGTGGTGTTCTGTGTTACCGGAGTTTGCTTTGTTATCCATTTGGGATATTTGGGCATTTGTAAAATTGTGGAAAGTCGGCAAAAGGTATTGCTGTAAATATTGCGCGCCTCTTTCGCAAAGGGCGCGCTTTTTTTGCCTGCCTTGCTTGACAGATGGCTAGTTGGGGCATAAAATAAACAGGAAAGTAACCGGAAAAAGGGGGGAACATCATGGACGCAGGCAATAATATACCTGGACGAAGTAGTAAGCCTCGCCCATGGTGTCGGTAATACCACCTGTGGGTGATCGCTTCATTTTTTAATGAAGGAGGACACCTGAATGCTTGAACGGTTTGAGATCGTTGAAAAAACCATAGAGGCTATGCTGGAGGAAAAGAAATATGCCACCCTCCGGGATATCCTTGTAACCATGAATCCGGCGGACATTGCCGGGATCTTCGCCTCTGCAGATGAGACGCGTTTGCCGGTTTTGTTTCGCCTGCTGCCAAAGGAGCTGGCGGCAGAGACTTTTGTGGAAATGGAGCCGGAGGCACAGGAATTGCTGATCCGCACCTTTTCCGATAATGAACTGAAAGAGGTTGTGGACGAGCTGTATGCCGATGATGCAGCGGCCCTGGTGGAGGAAATGCCTGCCAATGTGGTAAAACGGATTTTGCGGCAGGCCGATCCGGAAATGCGTAAGTCCATCAACTTGATTTTGCGCTATCCTGAAAATTCCGCAGGCTCTCTTATGACTACGGAATATGTTTCCCTGCGCCCGGATATGACGGTGGAGGAGAGCATTCTGCGCATCCGCCGCCAGGGTGTGGATAAGGAGACCATTTATACCTGCTATGTCACCGCCAAGGACAGAAAACTTTTGGGCATCATCACTGTCAAAGATCTTCTGCTGGCAGAAGATGATGAAATGCGCATTGAGGATTTGATGGAAACAAACCTGATTTCCGTTACCACCCATACCGACCAGGAAGAAGTGGCCCGGATGTTCAGCAGGTATAATTTCCTGGCCCTGCCTGTGGTGGATAATGAAAACCGAATGGTGGGTATCGTCACCTTCGATGATGCTATGGATGTTCTGGAAGACGAGGCCACCGAGGATATGGAAATCATGGGTGGTATGACCCCCTCGGAAAAAACTTACCTGCGCAGCTCTGCCTGGGAGCTTTTCCGCAACCGGATTCCCTGGCTGCTCCTTTTGATGGTGTCGGCTACTGTTACCGGTATGATCATTACAAGCTTTGAAAATGCTCTGGCTGCCCAGGCTGCCCTGACGGCGTTCATCCCCATGCTGATGGGTACCGGCGGTAACTCCGGCTCCCAGTCTTCCGTTACGGTGATTCGCGCCCTGAGCCTGAATGAGCTGGAGTTTTCCGATATCCTCAAGGTGGTGTGGAAGGAAATCCGCACCGCGGTGCTTTGCGGCCTGGCTTTGGCGGCAACCTGCTTCGCCAAAATCTGGCTGGTGGACAGGATGCTTCTGGGCAATTACGATATTACCTTTGATGTGAATTTGGTGGTTTGCCTGGCGCTTTTTGTTACGGTGCTCGCCGCTAAAATCGTGGGCGCGGTGCTGCCAATGGTTGCCAAGGTGATCGGATTAGACCCTGCGGTAATGGCAAGCCCCTTTATCACATCTATCGTAGATGCCCTTTCGCTTTTGGTCTATTTCTTGTTTGCATCTGCTATCCTGCCAATATAGGCAATGGACAATTGACAATGGACAATTGACAATTAAGGTGTCGGCAAAGCCGACTTATTAGATTCATCGCGTAGCGATACCATAATTTTCAATTTTCAATTATCAATTAAAAATTCCCAATGATGTAAAAACCCTCTGTGCGGATACCTGCACAGAGGGTTTTTAATGCTTATAGACCGGCCAGCTTGAGAAGATCGGGAACCTTGCTTTCCCAACCCAAAGCCATAATATGCAGACCCTGGCAGTAGGGCTTGCACTCCCGGATAACCCGGGCGGCAATCTCGATACCGGTGATGCCGGCCTTAGCCCTTTCCTTGTCGGCAGCCAGCTCGTCAATCATATCCTGGGGAATATGGATGCCGGCCACATTGTTGTTCATGAACTTTGCCATACCTGCAGATTTGGGGATGACGATACCCAGCTGCACAGGCTTGCCAAATTGCTTTGCCTTTTCCATAAATGCAATGAACTTCTCAGGCTCATATACGGCCTGGGTTTGGAAATAGTCCGCACCGGCCATAACCTTGCGCTCCATCTTGGTAAGCTGGGCGTCAACAGAGTCGCTGCAGGGGGACACAACGGCGCCCTTTGCAAACTTGGGGGGTTCGCCCACCAGGGCGTTGCCGCCTAAATCCACACCCTTTTCCAGCTGACATACCGTGTGCAGCAGGGAAACGGAGTCCAGGTCAAAAACAGGTTTAGCCTGGGGATGATCGCCCATACGGGTGTGGTCACCGGTCAGGCACAGGATGTTGTCAATGCCCAGCATAGCGGCGCCCAGCAGTTCGGACTGCAGGGCAATGCGGTTGCGGTCCCGGCAGGTCAGCTGCAGGATGGGGGTCAGTCCGGCATTTTTCAGGGCAACGCAGGCAGGAAGGCTGCCCATACGCATAACAGAGGACTGATTATCGGTAACATTAACAGCGGTGATGCCGCTTAAGTAGGTTTTGGCTTCTTCCACAAGATGCTCTGCCTGGATGCCCTTGGGAGGGCCAACCTCGGCGGTAACAACAAACTGGCCGTTATCAAACAGCTCGGTAATTCTCATATTGCAGCACTCCTTATTATTCTTCAGAGTTTGTATCTATGGCATAGTTGCGAAGCTGGACGGGGCATTTCAGCGCATCCAGACGCCCCAGCTGGGCAAGGCGGCGGTGGATTCGTTCCCAGCCGCATTCCATATTGGGGTCAACCTCGCATCTTCCGTTTTTCGCGCCACCGCACTGGCCGTTGACTAAGCTTTTGGAGCAGGCGGTGATGGGGCAGATGCCGCCGGTTAAATTCAGGTAGCATTGGCCACACCGGTCACAATCGTGTTCTAAGGGAGTCACACCCTGAAAACCGGGCAGGGGATAGGTGTCGCAGCCGGCGCACACTCGTTTGCAGGGCAGCATTTCCGCCACGGTCTGCACGCCTACGCCACAGGAGAGCACCAGCACGGTGTCTGCATTTTCTATGGCATCGCTGTGACGCTGCAGGCGCAGGCTCAGATTCTCGGGGTTGCATATGTAGTCGGTGGTGAGGCTGCCTGTGAGGATTCCTTCTTCAGAAAGCTGAGCAATCAGCTCCCGGGCTTCTTCCTCCGGGAAGCGCAGTTCCTTGCAGCCGTGGCAGCACAGGACAAATACTTTGCCCTTGAGTTGGGAAAGAAGCATATCTTTGGCTTTGAGTTCTGTAATTAACATATCACTTCATCTCCCTTACTGCAGCTTTTCCCGCCTTGATCTTGCTGACCAGAGGAATTTTGGAGGAACAGATGTATTCGCAGCACCGGCATTCGATGCAGTCCATCACATTTTCCTGCTTCATGCCGGCCCAGTTGCCGGTTTCTTTATATTTATGGAAGCGCAGGGGCTTGAGTTCCATGGGGCACACATCCACGCACCGACCGCACTTGATGCATTCCAATTCCTGGGTAACATCGCTGCTTACGGCAATGATGCCGTTGGAGCCCTTCATAATGGGGGTGTTCAGCGTGTTCTGCACGAAGCCCATCATAGGTCCACCGGCCTTAACAGTCACATTTTTGCCGGTGATGCCGCCGCAGTGGTTTACCAAGGCTTCTGCATCTGTGCCAATGCGCACCAGGAAATTGCCGGGCTTTGCAATGTGCTCACCGGTAACGGTGACCACACGCTCTATAAGGGGCATACCCTTGGTAATGGCATCGGAAATGGCCTTAATGGTGCTCACATTGCTCACCACCACGCCCACATCCGCAGGCAGACCGCCGCTGGGCACCTGTCTGCCCAGGGCCTTTTTGATGAGCATTTTTTCAGCACCCTGGGGATATTTGGTCCGGGCAGCCATAACTGTGATGTTGTCCATACCTGCTGCTGCGGCTTCCATAGCAGCAATGGCATCGGGCTTGTTATCTTCAATCACAATAATGGCCTTTTGGGCGCCGATGGCCTTCAGGGCTGCTTTTGTGCCAAAGATAATATCGTTGGTGTATTCCAAAAATAATCGGTGGTCGGCGGTGAGATAAGGCTCACATTCACAGCCGTTGAGCAGCAGGGTGTCCACGGGCTTGGCAGGACAGAGCTTAACTGCGGTGGGGAAGCCTGCGCCGCCCATACCCACAATGCCTGCTTCCTTAACAATGGCAGCAATGTCTTCTTTGCTCAGGCTTTCCAAATCCCCGTGGGGCTTAACGGAGTCGTGCAGGGTGTCCTTGCCGTCATTTTCAATCACAACGGAAAGGCAGGTGCCACGGGTGGCGTGGGGGCGGTCCTCAACGGCAATCACTTTGCCGCTAACGCTTGAATGAACAGGGGCGCTGATAAAAGCGGAGGCTTCACCAATCTTCTGACCCACACAAACCATATCGCCAACGCCAACGATAGGATTGGCAGGGGCGCCTAAATGCTGGCTCATGGGAATGACCACGGTTTTGGGGGCAGGGAAGGGGATAACAGGCAGATGCTCGGTGAATTCTTTGTTTTCGCTGGGATGCACGCCGCCGTAATAGCCATCAAAACGGCTTTCCCGGATGGCTTTTACATAGTCGTTAATGACCTTGAAATTGACCTTGGACCAGTCCCGCAGCTGTACCGGCTGGGCAGTGAGCTCGCTGAGCCGTCCCTGATTTTCCAGCCGCTGCTGGATTTTGGCCCAGGCGCAATCGTGGTCAGGGGAGACCTCGCATTTGCCGTTCTTGGCGCCGCCGCACTGGCCGTTGACTAAACTCTTGGAGCAATCCACAATGGGGCAGATGCCGCCGGTCATAGTGAGGTAGCATTGGGCGCAGGCATCGCAGGCCTTCTTGGTCAGGGCCATGCCGTGGTGACCGGTGCGGCAAACAGAATCGCAGGCTGCATAAACCGGCACATCCACCATATCTGCAATGGTTTGCACACCCAGGCCGCAGCTGATGACGAAAACACATTTTGTGCCTTCGGGCAGCTGAAGCTTTTTGGCAGTTTGCGCCTGGTTGCACACAAAGTCCACACTTATGCTGCCGGTAATGGTCTTGCCGAACGAACGGGCAAGCTCTTCAAAGGCCTCCAGCTCCGGTTCGGCCTCCACGGAATATTCCTTGTAGCACTTATTGCAGGCCACCACAAACAGACCGTCTGCGCCGGATAACAGGGCAGATAGCTCCCGGGCGGGCTTTAAGGCATATTTGGTGTAGTTTTCCAAAGCTCCACACTCCTTAAAAGTTTGGCTAATAAGTAAAAGCATATTGATATAAATGTTACTATATCATATGTAGTTCTCTTTTTCCAGTGTTATATACAAAAAATTTTGTCGTAAAATGTAACAATTCTTTCCGTTTGCGCGGCGGCAGGGATTGTGACAAAAGGAAAAAATGCTTTTCTTTATAAAAAGTCCGTAAAATGTGGTTGAAAAATACGGCTTGGTGTGATACGATATCTAAGTATCGATATGGGCGTACTATGCCCAAATCCAGTATCCCGGAGGTGAGAAACAATGCCACACACAATTGCTGTTGCCGGCAAAGGCGGCGTTGGTAAAACCACTACCTGCGGAATGCTCATTGATTACCTGTGCAACAAGGGCAATGGTCCTGTTCTGGTGGTGGATGCCGATGCCAACTCTAACCTCAACGAGGTTCTTGGCGTAGAGGTGGAAACCAGTTTGGGCGCAATCCGTGAGGAAATGGCCCAGGCAGAACTCAAGGGCACCATTCCTGCAGGTATGACCAAGGCTGACTATGCCAATTTCAAATTTAACTCTGCTCTTATTGAAGAGGATGATTTTGATATGCTGGTTATGGGCCGCACCCAGGGCAAGGGCTGCTATTGCTATGTCAACGGTGTGCTCAAAACCCTTGTAGATAAATATGCCAAGAGTTATAGCTATGTTGTTATGGACAATGAAGCAGGCCTTGAGCATGTTGCTCGGGGCACCCTTCCCAAGGTAGACACCATGCTCTTAATTTCCGATTGTTCCCGTCGGGGCATCCAGGCGGTGGCCCGGGTAGCGGAGATGATTGGCGAAATGGAGCTTAAGCCCGGCCGTATGGGTCTGATTGTCAACCGGGCGCCCGGCGGTGTTTTGGATGACGGTGTTAAAGCCGAAATCGAAAAGCACGGCCTGGAGCTTTTGGGCGTGCTGCCCCAGGACGAAGGCGTTTATCGCTGCGACTGTGAGGGAGAGCCCTCGGCCAAGCTCCCTGCGAACAACCCTGTTAAACTTGCCCTTAAGGACATTATGAAGTCCCTTGGGCTGTAAATGAAAAAGAAATTTTTTAAGGAGGCTATTACCCATGTCTTTTGCACCTAAGACGCAGCCTTACAGCGGCAAGATCAATGCCGTGACACTGGGCACCGGCGACAAGGCGATTGTCCTCGGCGGTCAGAATGTGCTGCCCTTCTACACTTTCGATGCTCCCATCGAAAATGCACCCAAGATCGGCGTTGAAATCTCCGATACCGCCGCAAGCTGGACCAGTGACGGCCTGAAGGAATTCTACGCCGGCTGCACCACCATGGCAGATTTTGCCAAGAAGGCCGAGACCATTGAAGGCGCCGATTTCCTGGCCCTGAACTTTGAGTCTGCCGACTCCAACGGCGCAAATCGTTCCGTTGCCGATTGCGTAGCCGATGCCAAGGCTGTTGCCGAGGCTGTGTCCATGCCCATCGTGATTCTGGGCTGCAAGAACCTGGAGAAGGACGGCGAGCTGTTCAACAAGATTTCTGAGGCTCTTGAGGGCAAGAACATCGTTTGTATGTCTGCCAAGCAGGAAAACTGCAAGAGCGTTGGCGCATCCGTCGTTCTGGCTTACGGTCAGAAGGTTGGCGCTGAGACCGCTGACGATATCAACCTGGCAAAGCAGCTGAATATCATGCTGAAGAAGGATGCCAATGTGCCTGCTGAGTCTATTGTGATGAACATCGGCACTGCTGCCGTTGGTTATGGCTATGAGTATGTTGCTTCTACCTTGGACCGCATCCGCCTTGCCGCCCTGGCTCAGAGCGATGCTGACCTGCAGATGCCCATCATTGCTCCCGTGTCCACCGATACCTGGGGCGTGAAGGAGTCCACTGCTTCCGAGGCCGATGAGCCTGCATGGGGCTGCGCAGAGGAGCGCGCTATCGCAATGGAAATTTCCACTGCAGCGGCAAATCTGACCGGTGGTGCCGATGCCGTTATTATGCGTCATCCTGCTGCCATCGCCACCATCAAGAAGTTCATCACTGAGCTGGTTTAAGGAGGTACATAATTATGGCTTTGAAAGGTCTTGACATTTTTAAGCTGTCTCCTAAGAAGAACTGTAAGGAGTGCGGCAGCCCCACCTGTATGGCATTCTGCATGAAGGTGGCTCAGGGCGCTGTGGAAATTGACAAGTGCCCCTATTTCTCTGATGATGCAAAGGCAATGCTCAATGAGCAGACTGCTCCCGCTATGAAGACTGTTTCTGTCGGCGAACACAAGCTGGGCGGTGAGACCGTTCTGTTCCGTCACGAGAAGACCCTGGTAAGCAAGAACCTGTACGCTGTTTCCGTGTGCACCTGCATGGACGAGGCTACCGTAGACCAGAAGCTGGCCGACATGGCTAAGGTGGACTACGAGCGTATCGGTGAGAGAATGTATGTGGAGTTCGTTCAGGTGGCCAACACACAGAACGACCCTGCTGTTTACGCTAACCTGGTTAAGAAGGCAGCCGCTACCGGCCGCAGCCTGGTGCTGGAGTGCTGGGATGTGGAGTGCGCTAAGGCAGCCCTGGCTGTTTGCGGCAAGGATGTAATCCTGGACGGCGCTACCCCTGCTAACTGGGAAGCTATGAATGCTGTTGCTACCGAGGCTGGTGTTGCTCTGGGCGTTTGGGCCGAGAACATCTCCGACCTGTACGATACCGTTAAGAATCTGGAAGCTGCCGGCAACAAGAACCTGGTGCTGGACGTAACCGGTAAGACCGCTAAGGAAACGCTGGCTAATGCTGTTCTGGTACGCCGCACCGCCATTAAGGACGGTGACCGCACCTTCGGTTATCCCTCTATCGTTAACCTGGCAAAGCTCTGCAAGGGTGATGACCGCCTGCAGACCGCTTATGCTTCTATGTTCACCGAGAAGTACGCTTCCATCATTGTGATGAGCGGCATGAGCTATGCACAGGCCCTGCCTCTTTACGGCCTGCGTCAGAACATTTACACCGATCCTCAGAAGCCCATGAAGGTGGAAGCTAAGATCTATCCTCTCAACGGCGCTGATGAGAACAGCCCCTGTGCTCTGACCGTTGACTTCGCTCTGACCTACTTCCTGGTCTCCGGCGAAATGGAGCGCTCCAACCAGCCCGTGAACCTGGTTATCTCCGACGCTTCCGGTATGTCCGTTCTGACTGCATGGGCCGCCGGCAAGCTGTCCAGCTCCTCCATCAAGAAGTTCTTCGATGAGTTCGATCTGGCAGGCAAGATCAACAACCGCACTCTGGTCATCCCCGGTAAGGTCGCTGTTA
>JAZMZJ010000015.1:0-11118 GCA_045585915.1 Faecousia sp.
TAGAGTACCCGGTTCATACCCGGTCTGTCACCTGTTCAAGTCAGGTCGCCGCTACCAGGCCCGTTGGTCAAGCGGTTAAGACACCGCCCTTTCACGGCGGTAACATGGGTTCGATTCCCGTACGGGTCACCAAAAAAGAAAACCACCCCTTGTGGGTGGTTTTCTTTTTTGTCCCGTGCGGGAATCGAAGAGGGCGGCCTTGCCCCAGGCAAGGTAAAAAAGTGTCCGGTGGACACTTTTTTAGCCCGGGGGAGATTCCATTGGGCTTTGGGCGCAGTCCGTAAGGACTGTGAACAAAGATCAATTATATCACTGCAAGCTCTGCTTGCAATAACACGGGAAATTGCAGAGGGCGCGGCTCGCATAGAGCCGTGAACGGGCATCCATAACAGATACACCCTTGTGGGTGGTTTTCTTTTTTGTCCCGTACGGGAATCGAAAGGCCGGCACCAGTGCGTACACTGGTGTAAAAATTGGGAGCGAGCGAGCAATTTTTAGGCCGTGGGAGATTCCATGGACAATGTTGAGAATCGACTTTACAGAAAGGCTTGATTTTGAAAGAGCCTTATAGTATCATAATTGCAGTTAATAAAAGGGTTTTCTAAAGGTAAGTGTGAGATAACCATATTGGATTGTATCTCTAAGACTCAGCTCTAAAAGGTAACGGCGCACAGCAGATATTGTCTGCTGTGCGCCGAGAGTGTCAATGTGAAAGGATGTTTTTATGGCGAATAAGAATTCTGGTGTTGATTTTTTTGCGGATTTGGCTGCAAACCATATTTCAGAAAAAAAGGACAAGCTGAAAGAATCTCCTCCTATGCCAATTCAGATGGCTTCGGTCGCTCTTGCGGAGGACCGTTCTGCTCCCGAAGCCGTTCCCGCGCCTATGCGTACCCATGAGGAACTGAAGGCAGCCCTGGCGCAAATGCGCGCAGAATATGCCCCCTTCCTGCAAGACCTTTCGCCGGAATTGCCCCGGGTGAATCAGGTCACCGAACTGACCGAGTTCGTTTTGGACGGGAAGGAAACAATCACCCTTCCCCACTATGGTGGCCCAGTGGGTTGGGCAGTTAAAAATTACGAGACTACCTTCTCCTTGCCCCAGATTCCCGAGGGCAAGGCCGTCTACCTGGCTTTCGGCGGCGTGGATTATATTGCCACCGTCTATGTAAACGGGGAATGTGTTGGCTCTCACGAAGGTTTTTTCTCCCCCTTTGAATTTAATGTTACCCGGTTTGTAAAGCCCGGTGAAAATAAGCTGCGCATTCAGGTGGAAAACGACTATATCTGGATGGGCAACCGTTCTGCCAGTGGCAATATACAAGGTGATAAAATGTACGCCGCCACCGGTCTTGGCTACGATGAGCCTGTAGAAGGCTGGCATCACTGCCCTCCCGGTATGGGTATTTACAATTATGTCCGCGTAGAGGTGCGGGATCGACTGAGTATTACGGATATTTATGTTCGTCCCCTTTTGGAAGAAAAGGCAGCTGAGATTTGGGTGGAGCTGGAAAACGCCACCTATGACTCTCTTTCTGCCTCCTTCGACATCAGTATTTATGGTCAGAACTTCCCGGCAACTGTGGTGGAGCACCACCGTATCGACCCGGTTCTGGCTTACACAAGAAACGATCATATCACCTTCTCCGACAGCCGCGCGGAGCGGAGCATATCCTATCACATTCTGGATGCGAAAGAGGCTGCCGCAAACCCCAATGTGACATCCTATAAGCCTATGGCTGCCATGCGGGGCAAGAATATCTATAAAATTCAGATCCCGATGGGCGAATTCCGCCTTTGGACGCTGGATAATCCCTGGTTGTACCAGGCACAGGTGTCTGTTTTCGTAGACGGAAAGCTTTGCGACAATGCTATTCAGCAGTTTGGTATGCGCAGCTTTACCCAGGATACGGAAAACATCCCCAAGGGCAGACTTTTCCTGAACGGTCAGAAAATCAAGCTTCGCGGAGCCAATACTATGGGCTTTGAGCAGCAGGATGTTCTGCACAAGGATTTTGACCAGCTCATTGACGATATTCTGATAGCCAAACTCTGCAATATGAATTTTTGGCGTTTTACCCAGCGCCCTGTTCAGGACGAGGTCTATACCTACTGTGACCGCCTCGGCCTTATGACCCAAACGGACCTGCCTCTGTTCTGCTGTATGCGCAGAACCAAATTGGCAGAATTGGTAAGACAGGCGGAGGAAATGACCAAACTGGTCAGAAAGCACCCCTGCAATGTGATGCTTTCCTATATCAATGAGCCGCAGCCGGACTATACCTTCAGCGCGCCCCACCGCCATTTTGAGCGTCCGGAAATGGATGTGGCATTTGATATCCTGGATCAGGCCGTTCGGCTGATGGCACCGGAAGCGGTGATCAAGCATGTTGACGGCGACTACAATCCCCCCTCGAAAAACAGCATTCAGGATGTCCACACCTATACCTTGTGGTACAACTGCCACGAAATCGAGTATGGCAGACTCCACCGGGGCTATTGGGTGAACTACGACACCGAGTGGTGCTGCGGCTGTGGCGAATACGGTGCCGAGGGCTTAGACCCGGTGGACCTGATGAAGCGCCGCTATCCTGCCCCGTGGATTGCAGAGCCCTTTGATCCCAAAAACATCGTCAGAGCCCAGGCAGGCAGTCAGTATAAGGATTTCTTTGAACGCCCCACCGGTATGGAAGACTGGGTGGAAGCAACCCAGGATCATCAAGCCTTCACCACAAAGGATATGACAGAAGCCTTCCGCAGAAAGCCCGAAATGGTCACCTCCGCTATCCATCTGTTTATCGATGCCTGGCCCAGCGGCTGGATGAAAGCCATTATGGACTGCGAGCGCACGCCCAAAAAAGCATTTTTTGCCTACCGCGATGCCCTCTCTCCCGTCCTTGTCAGCTTAAGAAGTGACCGGTTTACTTATTATGCCGGGGAAAAGATTAGCATCGAGTCTTACCTGTGCAACGATACCAATCAGGCAGACGATAACTGTCGTGTGATTTTTGAGCTTTATAACAGCAAGGGCGAAAAGGTCCAAAGCGCAAGCACTACCGGCGCGCTGAAGGACTGCGATGTCACTTATGTTGCCAATGCGGAGTTTACCGTCCTTACCGTGTGTGACAGAGAAAAATTCACCTTGAAGGCCATTGTTTACGACAGTACCGGCAAGCTTCTGTCCACCAATGAATGCCCCTTCGAGGTCTTTGCGGATGTCACTGTTCCCCAGAATGATAATGTGGTCTTGCTAACCCCCGCTGCAGGTGAACACACCATTGCCGGTGAAACCGTAACGGTCAGCGCTTACCCCTGGGATCAGGGACGGCATTTTGTGTCTGCCTGCACCGGCCATGAGGCTGTGAAGGATTTCCAAAAGAATGACTTCCGTTTTTGGTACAGCAAGGAAGAGGACAAGATTTCTCCCGTTGCGGACTACACCTTCCAGGCAAAGGGCTTTACACCCATTCTGACCTCCAACAATCCTTCCGGCAAAGAGGAATTGGGCGCGTGTATGGTCGTAGGCGAAAAGATTGCAGACGGAAAGCGCTACATCGTGAGCACCCTGAACCTTCGCACCGAAAACCCCGTAGCAAAACGCTTACTCAAAGCCCTTATGAGCCTATAAACAAAAAGAGCCCCCTGGCAAAGCCAGGGGGTTGCTGCATATTTGTAAGTTTTGGGGAACGCCTGCTTATTTCAGGTCCAGGCTTCGACGGAAGATGTCCAGCTCGTGGCCCTGGACATAGTCTAATTGCCGCAGTTTCCACTCTAAGTGCCATTTATCTGTCATATACAGCATACTGGGTTCCCAACCCAGTCGGGAATCTTGTTCCACCAGAGGAATCGTGTCCAGCACCACTTCCCGTTCAGCATTCAGCAGTGCATCCATCTCGTCATATATGCCCCGCAGTTCTTCTACTTCGAAGGCGGCATTGGATCGGCATACCAACATGTGCCAGTGCTTAGCATTTAAACCGGTACGGGCACAATTTTGAATAAAGTGGCACAGGTTGGTCAGCTCGTCCAGCTTTTCATTACGCTGGGGAGCTGCATATAATAGCGCCACGCCCTTTTCCATGCACGACAGCATCTTCTCCTGAGACTTGCACTCCTTCGGAAGCCGTGGGCTCAGAGGCATAACTGTATCAGTAAAAAATGCGTTAATGCTGGAGTCGATATACCGCTTAAAAACGATCCTGTTGCCAAAATGGGCATCGGGGTCAGAGGGAATCTGAATATCCTTAGTCAGCGGGAAGGGATAGCTGGGGCCTATGCGGAACGCACCGTATTGATCGGGGTTGCTGGGAACATAGTGGGTAATGGCGTCACTGACATATTGCAGCGCCTCGTCCACATGGGCATAGTTTTC
Source organism: Faecousia sp. (assembly GCA_045585915.1). Classification (GTDB taxonomy): domain Bacteria; phylum Bacillota; class Clostridia; order Oscillospirales; family Oscillospiraceae; genus Faecousia. The sequence continues at coordinate 4,373 of JAZMZJ010000015.1, forward strand.
TGCCCCGAATTCCGCCACCAAAATCTTTTTCAGCAGCACGTTCATATCCTCGCGAGGCTCCATAAAGGCATGCTTGCCCAGCTTGCTGATAAACGAGGGCCAGAAGCCATAGTGGTGGCTTTCCATAAGACCCTGAAGTCCCCATTCATCATGGGCTTTGCGCATGGCCTCAAACCGACGCATCCATTGGTAAGGCATCGGCTCGTAAGGAATCACGCCAAAATCCCAGGTCAGACCACCGGTGTTGGTCATGGCATACAGAGGGATACCCACCTGTGCAGCTGCCACAGCCTCACTGGAGAAATACTTGCCGGGACCTTCAAAGGAGAGGGTGTAGTCATCACAACGACCTACTGCGCCGTCATACACCCGCTTTTCAAACATCTCAAACGTAGCTTCTACGCTTATATCTGTTGGCAGGCTCTTGACCAGTTTCACTCTGGCTTCCTCAGGAGCCCAGCCCCAGTTGTAGGTCCAGAATACAATGTCTGCATCTGCTCTATACTTGCGTATGATCTTTTTGACACAATCCAGCCAGATGGGATAATCCTCGCATGGATACCAGCCGGAGCTGACTTTACCGGTGGGAATACCATCGACGATAGTATCTTTTTTACTGCTGGCGCTAATGTGGCAGTCCCGGCTGGGGAATTCGCAGCTTTCTCCCACCAAGGTCACGCCCTTCAGACCGGGGCACTCCCGGAACAGCTTGCCGTAAGTACCTTCGTAGTATTCCTCTGCACCCGGATCCAGGGGGCTGACCAGGCTCTTCATATAGCTATATGCATACACATCCAAGCCGTATTTTCCTGCGCGGCGGATCAGGTCATTAAAGTCCAGATATCCACTGGGTGTGGTGTTCACATCCTTGGTAAACACCAAAATAGCATCTCTGCCCTCGTGGGCTACCCGGGATAAATATTCATCGGGATATTCGTCCAGTGCGTAGCCGGAGTGAATCATCATTGGCCAGAACATCGGCTTTTTGCAGATTGTTCCAACCGCCACCACCGGGGCGCTTTCAAATCCCATCAAATCCTCTAAATAGTAGAGTCCCTGCCCAATACCCCGGTCATCGTAACCGTAAACGCAGATACCCGTTTCCGTCACATCGATACGGAAGCCTTTATAAGACGCGCAATCGCCCAAATCCACACCGGCATCTGATGCCAAAGCCACCTTTACCTGTGCGTTCTCGCAACCGCAGGTAACCTCTGCCAGAACATGCATGGAGGTCTTTAAGTAATCGGCAAAATCCAGCACAGCCGTCTGCATAACCGCGTTGGCATCCTGGGGCATAGAGATGGTAACTCTGTCCGGGAGCTGGTACTCCCCAATCTTAGCTACCCGCTTGGGGTCCCGCAGGTTCGGTGCGTGGACAGTCAGCAGTCTCTTTTGAAAGTCGTAAGCATTTTCTTTTCTCATAAAACTCCACCTGCTTTTTAATGAATCAATAGGATTTTCGTCGCTACAAACTTTAGCGCTTTTTGCGGTTAAGCAGTGATTTCAGCAACACCGGCTTCCTTCAGGATACCTGCGGCAATATCGTAGCACATTTGGAAGCTTCGCTCCCGTTTGTTGCATTCATAAATCCAGGGGCCTTTGTAGCCGCTGCCGTAGAGCTTACGCATTAACTGCACCCAGGGGATTTTGCCGTCTGTGGGGAAGTGGTGCCGCTCGTCAACAAAATCGTAGTCAGAAAAATGCACCGTTATGATTTTGCTGCCCAAGCGGTCAATAAATTCATCATGGGTATTGTTGAGCAGGTGATTTACATCAAAGCAAACCCGAAGCCTTGAATCTGCATTTACGATGGTCTCCACTTCGTCAACGGTTTTTCCGATGCAGTGGGGCATATCTTCAACGGCAATAACGGCGCCGCATTGCTGGGCAACAGGCGCCAGTCTGGCAGCAAATTCCGTAGCTCTTTTTAAGCGCTCCGGGCGCTCAGACTCATCGTCAAAGGGCACACCGGGGTGCATAACAAATTTGTCAATACCCAGATCAGAGCACTTTTTAATTTCCTCGCAATACCGCTCAAAGGTTAAATCTGCTAAGCTCTTATCCAGCGCGGAGCCATCGTAGCCGCGAAAGGGGAGATGGCAGGACCAAACTTTTACATCGTTGCGTGCGGCCAGCTCGGCCACCATTTTTGGCTCGTAATATATTTTCTGCGCCAAGCTGTGTTCAATAAGGCTCATGCCGCTGCTGCGCATTTCTGCAAACCCTTCGTCGGTTACAGAAAAACCATAGCCGGTGGTTCTTCCTACTAAGTACATATCAGTCATTCTCCTCTCTGTGCACTTTACCGTGATTTTATACCATATGCCCTGTAAAAGCAAGGATTTTTATAAAAACAGGCAATTCTTGTTTTTACGCATTACAATATTACCCATTGCACTTTCGCGTTTTATCTTATATAATGGGGGCGACTTACAGACAAAGGATGAAGATTATGCAAGAAAATCTAAAGGATAACAAAATGCGCTCCCGGCCCATTGGCAGGCTGCTGGCAACCATGTCCCTGCCCCTGGCAGTTTCTATGCTGATACAGGCTATGTATAATGTGGTAGACAGCATTTATGTTTCGCAAATTTCGCAAAATGCGGTTACCGCTTTGAGCCTGGCTTTCCCCATTCAAAACCTGCAAATCGGTTTTGCCACCGGCATTGCCGTGGGTATGAATAGCTTTTTGAGTAAGTCCCTGGGCGAGGGTAATCAGCAGCAGGCAAACCGGGCAGCAGGCAACGGCATTGTGCTTACACTGGTTGCCGTGGTGCTGTTTATGCTTTTCGGCCTGTTTGCCGCAAGGCCCTTTTACGCCATACAAACCACTGAAGCAGAGGTGGTGGAGGGCGGCACGGCTTATACCTCTATTTGCTGCGTGTTTACTATGGGCATTTTTGTTGAGGTGCTGGGTGAACGGCTGCTGCAGGCCTCCGGAAGAACCATTTACACCATGTTTACCCAGGGCACCGGCGCTATACTGAACATTATTCTGGACCCCCTGTTTATTTTTGGTTATGCTCCTTTGGGAATCCCGGCCATGGGCATTGCCGGCGCTGCGGTGGCTACGGTCATCGGTCAGTGGGTGGCCGCGGTTATGGCGATAATTTTCAATTTGACCAGCAATCCGGATGTGCAGCTTGGTTTTAAGTACCTTAAGCCCGATGGCTACATTGTGAAAAAGATTTTGGCTGTGGGTGTTCCCTCTGTGATTATGATGGCCATTGGCTCGGTGATGAACTTTGGTATGAATCAGATTCTGCTGGGATTTGGCGCCATTGGCCTTACCGGTTCTGCGGTATTCGGCCTGTATTTTAAGCTGCAAAGCTTTTTCTTTATGCCGGTGTTCGGCATTAACAATGCCAGCGTGTCCATCGTCGCTTATAACTACGGCGCCCGGCAGCCTGAGAGGATTATGAAAACGCTAAAGCTTTCCTTGCTGGCCATTTCGGTGATTATGCTGTTGGGTGTGGCGGCCTTCCAGCTGATACCGGAGGCGCTGATGGGCATATTTGCAGACCCGGACGACATTGCCAACACCCAGTTTATTGCTCTTGGCGCAGACGCCTTGCGCACCATCAGCCTGGCGTTCCCCATGGCGGCGGTGGGCATTGGTCTCAGCGCCAGCTTCCAGGCTCTGGGCATTGGCATTTATTCCACCATCACCTCCCTGAGCCGTCAGCTGTTGGTGCTGCTGCCTGCAGCGTATCTTCTGAGCTTGACGGGGAATATTCACAATGTGTGGTGGGCATTTCCCATCGCCGAGGTAGTGAGCCTGATTGTGACACTTATTTGCTTTGCCCGAATCTACAGACTGCGTGTCAAACCCCTATATTAAATAGATTACTAAAGCCCTAAACCGTTTGGTTTGGGGCTTTTAATTGTCAATTGTAAATTCCTTATTTGGGCTGTTGTTTTTTTGAAATATATGATACTATATAAAAAACAGGAAAGGTGGAAGAATATGGGAAAGTGCGCGATCCTGTGTGCAGGAGAGATTTTAGGCGACATCTTGCCTTTGCAGCCGGAGGATTTGCTGATTGCAGCCGACGGCGGATTCCGCCACGCCCAAAGCCTGCATCTTGCGCCAGAGGTGATACTGGGGGACTTTGATTCTTTGGGTTATGTGCCGGAAGGCGCCCAGGTTCATCCTAAGGAAAAGGATGATACGGATGCCATGCTGGCGGTAAAATTGGGCCTTTCCAAAGGGTACAGGGAATTTTATATTTACGGCGGTATGGATGGCCCCCGGGTGGATCATACCATGGCGAATTTTCAGCTTTTGCACTATTTGGCACAGCAGGGCGCAAAGGGCTACCTGGTAGGCACCCGGCAGATGGCAACGGTAGTAAAGGACCGCATTGCCTTTGCAGCAGGAAAGACCGGCACAGTGTCGGTGTTTTCCCTGGGACAGGCGGCAAGGGTGAGCATTGCGGGGCTTAAGTATGAGCTGCAGAACGGCGTTTTGCAGGCGGATTTCCCTCTGGGTGTGAGCAATCAGTTTACAGCCGAGGCAGCGGAGATTACGGTGCATAGCGGCATAGTTTTGGTTATTTGGGACAGATAAAGAGGGCTTTTATGGAAACAACGGAAACAAAAGTGCATATTGACCCCCGGCAGGGCCTGAGTAGCCGGGAGGTTGCCCAAAGGGTTAGTCAGGGAAAGGTCAATGTGGTCACTGCCCAGGCAGGCCGTACGGAAAAGCAGATTATATGGCAGCACATTTTCACCTTTTTCAACTTTATCTTTGTGGCTCTTGCAGTGGTGCTGGTGATATGCGGCTGCTCCGTGAAAAATATGACCTTTTTGGTCATACTCATCATCAATGCGGTAATTGGTATCGTGCAGGAAATTCGCGCAAAACGGGCGGTAGATAAGCTCTCCTTGGTTGCTGCCCGGCAGGTATGCGTCATTCGGGACGGCCGGGTGTGTCAGGTGCATTCCCGGGATCTGGTGGAAGATGATATCGTGGAGCTTTTTTCCGGCGATCAGATTTGCGCCGACGGTTTTGTGGCGGAAGGTGAGCTGTTTGTTAACGAGGCGCTTCTTACCGGTGAGCAGGACACCATTATTAAGCTTCCCGGGGATATGCTATTGTCAGGCAGCTTCGTGGTGGCCGGGCAGGGCAGAGCCCAGTTGACTCAGGTGGGTGATGAAAGCTTTGCTGCTGGGCTTGCCCGGGAGGCAAAGGCTGATCCCAGAGCAGGCAAGTCGGAAATGATGCGCGCACTGGATAAGCTGGTGCAGTTTATGGGCATTTTGCTCATTCCGGTGGGCATCGGCATGTTCTGCCATCAGTTTTATGTTATGGACAATGGCCTTAGCGGCAGCGCTCAGGCTACAGTGGCGGCATTGGTGGGTATGATTCCCGAGGGATTGTATTTGCTTACCAGCATTGCTTTGGCTGCGTCAGCCCTTTTGCTTACTAAAAAGAAGGTGCTGGTGCAGGATATGAATTGCATTGAAACCCTGGCACGGGTGGATGTGCTGTGTGTGGATAAAACCGGCACGATCACTGAGCCAGATATGAAGCTGACCCGGCTACACTGCCTGGGCAGTTATACGCAAGAGCAGGTGGATAAGGCCATGGGGGCGCTGTATGCCGGGCGTACTCCGGATAACGACACGGCCCGGGCTTTGGCAGCGGCATATCCGGTTGGTTCTGCCTGGAAATGTGAAAAATTTTATCCCTTTACCTCCCAAACCAAGTGGTGCGGCGGCGTGTATGAAGGCGGCACATTCCTTGCCGGCGCGCCGGAATGCATTTTGAAAGAAATCGGTGAAACCCTGCGCCGGCAAATTGAAGCGGAAAACCGCCTGGGAAATCGGGTGCTGCTGCTGGCAAGCTACGCAGGCAGCTTGGAGGAACCCTTGCAGGATGGGCTGACCCAGCCTATGGCGCTGATTGTGCTGAGCAATCCCATTCGCAGTCAGGCGGTGGAGACCTTTGCTTATTTTAAGGCCCAGGGTGTGACCATTAAGGTTATTTCCGGCGATAATCCCCAAACCGTTTCCGCGGTGGCTGTGCAGGCGCAGATTCCCGGCGCGGAGCAATATATAGATGCCCGCACGCTTATAACTGACGAGGATATTTACCGGGCAGCGGAAAGCTATACCGTGTTCGGCAGAGTGACCCCCGGTCAGAAAAAGAAGCTGATAAAAGCCCTTAAGGAACAGGGCCATACGGTGGCCATGACCGGTGACGGTGTAAACGATGTGCTGGCTATGAAGCAATCGGATTGCGGCGTGGCTATGGCCAGCGGCGCGGCTGCCTGCACCCAGGTGGCGCAGCTGGTGCTGACAGAATCGGATTTTGGTGCCATGCCCTATATTGTGGGCGAGGGCCGTCGGGTAATCAACAATATCCAACGGGCAGCGGCGCTTTTTTTGGTAAAGAATATTATGTCCTTGCTTGTGGCGCTGCTGACCATGGTCATTGGCTTTGCTTACCCCTTCCAGCCCATTCAAATGACCATGATATCTGCCCTGACTATTGGCGTGCCGGCATTTTTCTTTGCGATGGAGCCCAATTATCAGCGGGTGCGGGGCAAGTTCCTGCCTACGGTGCTGCGCAACGCCCTGCCCGGTGGCCTTACCAATGTGCTGGCGGTGCTGTTTGCCCAGCGGTATCTTACGGCTATGGGCGTGGCTCAGACAGATGTCAGCTGTATCTGCACCATAGTTTTGGCAGTGGTGGGGCTTATGGTGCTGATGCAGGTAAGCCGGCCGGTAAGCCCGTT
>JAZMZJ010000016.1:0-6896 GCA_045585915.1 Faecousia sp.
GCTGCGCGGTCAGAACGTGCTGGGTTATTCCCATTACCCCGATGATTTCGTAAAGCTGTTCGTCAAGAAGGCCGTGGAAAACGGTATGGATGTTATCCGTATCTTCGACGCGCTGAATGACGTGAAAAATATGAAGGTGGCTATGGACGCAACCGTCAATGCCGGCGCTATCGCTTCCGGCACCATCTCCTACACCACCTCTCCTGTACATACTCACGCCAAGTATGTGGAAATGGTTAAGGAGCTCAAGGAAATGGGCGCCTCCACCATCTGCATTAAGGATATGGCCGGTATTATGGGTCCTCAGGAAGCTTACGATATGGTTTCCGCCATTAAGGACGCAGTTGACCTGCCCATCGACCTGCATACCCACTCCACCACCGGTTTGGCCTTTATGACCTATCTGAAGGCAGTGGAAGCCGGTGTGGACATCATCGACACGGCTATCTCCCCCTTCTCCGGCGGCACTTCTCAGCCTGCAACTGAGACTCTGGCTTACGCCCTGCGTCAGCTGGGCTATGAGGTGGACCTGGACGATGCTGCTCTGACCACTATGGCAGACTACTTTAAGACTGTTCGGGATGAGTTTGTTGCTGACGGCACTTTGATGCCCAAGGCTATGGCTACCGATACCCAGTGCCTGACCTATCAGGTACCCGGCGGTATGCTCTCCAACCTGCTTAGCCAGCTTAAGCAGATGAACGCTCTGGATAAGTTTGACGAGGCTCTGGCTGAGACGCCCAAGGTCCGCGCCGATATGGGCTATCCTCCCCTGGTTACTCCCACCAGCCAGATGGTTGGCGTACAGGCTGTGCGCAACGTCTTGGACGGTGAGCGGTATAAGACCGTATCCAAGGAAATCAAGGCATATTGCCGCGGCGAATACGGCACTACCCCTGCTCCCATTGATGCTGCCATTCAGGCACAGATTCTCGGCGATGAGAAGCCTCTGGAGGGCCGCTATGCCGACACCCTGGCTCCCATCATAGAGCCCACTCGCCAGAAGCTTGCCGGTATTGCCAAGAATGACGAGGATGTGCTCTCCTACATTGCCTTCCCCAACCTGGCCGAAAAGTTCTTTGAAGAGCGCAAGGCCAAGGAAGAGAATATGGCTACCTATACCATCACTGAAGCTTAAGGAGGCCCGTTATGATTGGATTTTCTCCTGTTGTGCTGACCCAGGCCACAGTTGATTTGGTGAACATCGACATTCTCAATGCTGCTGTGATTGCCCTTATGGGCTATGCTGTGGTGTTCTTTGGTCTGATTTTGCTGATGACGGTTGTGATGATTATCGGCAAGGTTTTTGTGGTTAAGGACAAAAAGCGGCAGGCAGCTGCCCCTGTTCAGGAAGCTCCTGCGGTTGCAGAAGCCCCCAAGCCTGTTGCCCCCGGCGCTGCCGGTCAGTTGAAGCTTTACAATGTAGAGCCTAAGACCGCTGCTATGATTATGGCTATTGTGGCCGACAAAATGGGCAAACCCCTGAATGAACTGCGTTTTGTATCTATCAAGGAGGTAGAGTAAGATGAAATATAAGGTAACTCTCAACGGCCGCACCTACGAGGTTGAGGTAGAGGCCGGTCAGGCTATGCTGCTGGCTGAATACGAGGCCATTGCTCCTGCTCCCGCAGCTGCCCCTGTGGCAGCTCCCGTTGCTGCTCCTGCTGCTGCACCTGCTCCTGCCGCTGCACCTGTGGTCACCGGCGCAGGCGAGGCTGTAAATGCTCCCATGCCCGGCACCATCCTGAAGGTTAATGTTTCTGCCGGTCAGGCGGTTAAGGAAGGCCAGGTTCTGTGCGTGCTGGAAGCTATGAAGATGGAAAATGAAATCATGGCTCCGAAAAGCGGCACCGTTACTCAGGTGGTGGTTTCCAAGGGCGCTTCCGTGAACACCGGCGATGCTCTGGTGGTTATCGGATAAGGAGGCACCCAGATGATTAATGTTGGTGAAGTTTTGCTGAAACTGTGGAACAGCTCCGGCTTTGCCGCGCTGTTTGCCGGTTTCGGTGACGGTGGCTGGCAGAACCTGGTGATGATTATCATTTCCTGTGTGCTGCTGTACCTGGCCATCGTTAAAAAGTTTGAGCCGCTGCTGCTGTGCGGCATCGCTTTTGGCTGCTTGCTGACCAACCTGCCTGCCGCAGGTATGTATCACCAGGAGCTGTGGGACGCATTTATGGATGCAAACAATCCTGCGTATCACAGCTATGGCGAGATTCTGCGTCACGGCGGTCTGCTGGATATCTTCTACATCGGTGTTAAGACCAGCCTGTACCCCTGCCTGATTTTCCTGGGCGTGGGCGCCATGACCGATTTTGGCCCGCTGCTGTCTAATCCCAAGAGTTTGCTGCTGGGCGCAGCTGCTCAGCTGGGTGTGTTTGCTGCATTTTTTGGTGCAGTTGCCCTGAACCTGATTTCCCCGGCCATTGGTTTTACCGGTCCGGAAGCTGCATCCATCGGCATCATCGGTGGTGCTGACGGCCCTACCGCCATCTTCCTTACCTCTAAGCTGGCTCCCCACCTGCTGGGCGCCATCGCTGTGGCAGCTTACTCTTATATGGCGCTGATTCCCCTGATTCAGCCCCCTGTGATGAAGCTTTTGACCACTCCCGAGCAGAGAAAAATCAAGATGGTGCAGACCAGAAAGGTATCTAAGACCGAGAAGATTATCTTCCCCATCCTGGTTGCTGTTTTTGTGGCCCTGCTGCTGCCGGATACTGCTCCGCTGATTGGCTGCCTGATGCTGGGTAACCTCCTGAAGGAAACCGGCGTAACGGACCGTCTGAGCGATACGGTGCAAAATGCCCTGATGAACATTGTTACCATTCTGCTTTCTACCGCTGTGGGCGCTACCATGGTTGGCTCCAATTTCCTGACTCTGCAGACCCTGTCCATTGTTGCCCTGGGCGTTGTGGCATTTATGCTCTCCACCGCCGGTGGGTTGGTTGGTGGTCTGGTAATGTGCAAGCTGACCAAGGGCAAAGTAAATCCCCTCATCGGCTCTGCCGGCGTTTCCGCTGTGCCTATGGCAGCCCGTGTTGCAAACACAGAGGGCCAGAAGGCCAACCCCTCCAACTTCCTGCTGATGCACGCCATGGGCCCCAATGTGGCCGGTGTCATCGGCTCCGCCATCGCCGCAGGCTTCCTGCTGAGCGTGTTTGGTTAATAGCAACGCGGCACCGCTTTGGGCGGGCTCACATAGGGATTTACACGGTTTTGAATAAATCTTTTTTCCCACAGAAAATCCATCGTCCTTGAAATACGCCCAGTATTCCTGCGGCCTCTGGATATTCCCGTGAGCAAAAATCTTAAATTCAAAACTGCGAAGCACTCCAAAGTGAGAGTTGTTTCTGCAAGACAAGAAAAAAGCCACGGTAAGGCTGACGCCTGCCGTGGCTTTTTGCCGCAGTATTGCTGGAAAAGGTACAATTTGGAGCGTATAAATCCCTATGTGAACCCGCCCGTTGCGGTGCCGTTTTTACACAATGTAAAGTTTATTTTACATAAAACGCAAAGAAATAGTGTATAGACAAATGAAAATGAACGCGGTATAATGATTTACGCAAGGGCTGGTTGCCCCGAATTCAAAATGGAGCGTGATATTTATGAAGCTTATCATTAAGAACGACTATGAAGCTATGTGCCAGTGGGCTGCACAGCACATTGCTGACGCTATCAACAACCATAAAGAGGATCGGCCCTTTGTGCTGGGCCTGCCCACCGGATCTTCTCCTCTGGGCGTATACAGACGGTTGGTGGAAATGAACAAGGCAGGCAAGCTGACCTTTAAGAATGTGGTCACCTTTAATATGGATGAATATGTGGGCCTGCCCCGGGAGCATGACCAGAGCTACTGGTATTTCATGCACGATAACCTGTTCAATCATATTGATATCCCTGCGCAGAACATTAACATTCTTAACGGTATGGCAGAGGACCTGGAGGCTGAGTGCCAGCGGTATGAAGATAAGATTGCTTCCTACGGCGGTATCGATCTGTTCCTGGGTGGCAGCGGTGTTGACGGCCACATTGCCTTCAACGAGCCCTTTACCAGCCTTACCTCCCGTACCGGCGTTCGCGCCCTGACCGAGGATACGCTGATTGTCAATTCCCGTTTCTTTGATAATGACCCCAACAAGGTGCCCAAGACCGCCCTTTCCGTTGGCGTTGGCACTGTGTGCGATTCCAAGCAGGTGCTGCTTTTAATCAGCGGCCACAATAAGGCCCGGGCACTGCGCCACTGCGTGGAGGGCGGCGTGGATCACGCCTGGACCATCAGCGCTCTGCAGCTGCACAAAGACGGCATTGTTGCCTGTGACGAGGCTGCCTGCGGTGAATTGAAGGTGGATACCTATAAATATTTTAAGGAAATATATAAGAACGAAAAGTAAGCAGAAGCTGCAAAAGCCCCAAATCGTCAAAATGATTTTTGGCGATTTGGGGCTTTCTTTTATACGATAATATTTAAAATGCAAAAGTCCTGTTTTCTCCTGAACATATCTATGCCGGCAAAGCTGGCCATTTTGACTTACTGCGCAAACCGAACGACTAACGTACCTATGTACGCCGACGCGTTCGGTTTGCTTGTCTTTGGGGCTTTATCAGCTTCTGCCAAACAGTATTTTGGTTTGAGGAAAACCGGCCGGAATTTTTTGTTGATTATCCTAAAGAATTGATGTACAATCTACCTAATAAAAACAGAAATGGGGCGCGAAAAATGCGAATCGTTGTAAAGGTAGGAACTTCTACCCTTGCCCACGCCGGCGGCAGGCTGAATATTCGCCGGGTGGAGCTTATGTGCAAGGTGCTCAGCGACCTGAAAAATGCAGGCAATGAGATTATCTTGGTATCCTCCGGTGCTATTGGTATGGGTGTTGGTAAGCTTGGTCTTGGCGGCCGACCCGGGGATATGCCCGGCAAGCAGGCGGCTGCTGCGGTAGGTCAGTGCGAGCTGATGTATACATACGATAAGCTGTTTTCTGAGTACGGTCATACGGTGGCACAAATTTTGCTTACTGCAGAGGATATTCAGGATGACCGGCGCAGTGGCAATGTTCACGATACACTGGACCGACTGCTGCAGTGGGGCGCACTGCCCGTTATCAATGAAAATGACGCAGTGGCTACTGATGAAATCGGCATTCAAACCACCATCGGCGAAAATGATACCCTCTCTGCCATTGTTTCCCGGCTTGTGGAGGCGGATATATTGGTGCTTTTGTCTGATATTGACGGTCTGTACACCGCAGACCCCCGGGTAGATGCAAAAGCGCAGCTGATTGGCGTGGTGGAGGAGATTACACCGGAAATTTTGGCTTTGGCAGGGGGCAGCGGATCCTCTTTGGGCTCTGGTGGTATGGCCACCAAGCTGAAGGCCGCGCAAATTGTAATGGAAGCCGGCATCGATATGGTGATTGCCAACGGAGAAGCACCGGAAATTCTTTACGAGCTGTTTGAGGGGAAGCAGGTAGGCACACGGTTTATAGGAAAGGTGAGATCATGATGACAACCCGGGAGCTTTTGCAAAAGGCAAAACAAGCAGCCCCGGTCTTGGCTGCAGCAGATACCCAAATAAAAAATGCGGCCCTGCTGGCAATGGCCCAGACGCTGATAGAGGATATGCAGCAGATTCTGCTTGCCAACCAGCAGGATATGGAAGCGGCCAGGACGCACATTTCCCCGGTTATGCTGGACAGGCTCTGCCTGACACAGGCCCGGGTGGAGGCAATGGCCGAGGGTATCCGACAGGTGGCAGCTCTTTCGGACCCGGTAGGTGCAGTGCGCAGCCAAAGCCGCCATCCCAAGGGAATGGTGATTGAAAAGGTGGGCGCACCTATGGGCGTGGTGGCGATTATTTATGAAAGCCGCCCCAATGTGACCTCAGATGCAGCTGCGTTGGCCTTAAAATCCGGCAACGCCTGCGTGCTTCGGGGCGGAAAAGAGGCCTTTGCCAGCGCCAACGCCATTGTAAAGGCGTTGAAAAAAGGGCTTGCTAAGGTGGGCCTTCCTGAGGACCTGGTTGCCTTGGTGCAGGATACCTCCCGGGCCAGCGCGCAGGAGCTGATGACCGCGGTGGGGCTGGTGGATTTGCTCATTCCCCGGGGCGGCGCGGGCCTTATCAAGGCCTGCACGGAAAATGCCAAGTTGCCCTGCATACAAACCGGCACAGGTATTTGCCATATTTATGTAGATAAGCAGGCTGACCAGGAGAAGGCCCTGGATATTTTGGAAAATGCCAAAACCAGCCGTCCTTCTGTGTGCAACGCAGCAGAGGTATGCCTGGTGCATCGGGACATTGCGGCGGCCTTTTTGCCGAAATTGCACAGCCGCCTTGCCCAAAAGGTGGAGCTGCGGCTGGATGAAGCGGCTATGGCGGTAATTCCCGGCGTGGCGGCAACGGCTCAGGACTTTGATACAGAGTTTTTAGACTATATTCTTGCCGTTGCTGTGGTTGACGATGTGAACGGGGCAACGGAGCATATTGCGCAGCACTCTACCGGTCACAGCGAAGCCATTATCACAGAGGACCGGGCTGCTGCAGATATTTTTACTCAGCGCGTGGACAGCGCGGCGGTGTATGTAAATTGCTCCACCCGGTTTACCGATGGCGGTGAATTCGGCCTGGGCTGTGAAATGGGCATATCCACCCAAAAGCTCCACGCCCGTGGGCCTATGGGACTGGAGGAGCTGTGCTGCTACAAATATATAGTTCGGGGAAACGGACAAACACGTTAAGCTGAGGGGAATCGAACCCCGATAGGTTTTGACAGGCTGTTTTCCGTCAATATTGCGGAAAATCCCTTGACAATACCAATGGGTATTCCCTTCGGAATTTTTCTTATCTTGCCGAAAAACAGCTCTGTCAAAACTGCACAGCACCCCACAGCAAGGAGTTT
>JAZMZJ010000017.1:0-3850 GCA_045585915.1 Faecousia sp.
CGCTGCAGCGATGGGTGGATTTAATTTCATACAAATGCAGTTTGTATTTCATCTGCGTAAGCAGATTTCATCCTTGCAAAAGCAAGGAAAAGCATGCTGTACCGGCATAAATAATAAAAGGGAAGCTTAGCGCACCTGCCATAGGGCAGGTGCGCCAAGTTTCCCTTTATTTTTAATCAAGCATCTGCAGAATTTTGGCCTTGGGCATTGCACCCAGATTTTGCTTGACCAGCTCACCGTTTTTAAAGACCATCAGCGTGGGAATGCTCATCACCTGAAAACGGCTTGCCAGCTCCGGCTGCTCGTCTACATTGATTTTGCACACCTTGATATGCTCATTTTCCTGAGCAATCTCCTCCACAATGGGCAGTACCATACGGCAGGGGCCGCACCAGGGAGCCCAAAAGTCCACCAGCACAGGCTTTGGGGACTGAAGAACTTCCTTCTCAAAATTTTCTTTATTGATAATCACAGCAGACATTATTTTATCCTCCTTTTGTTTTTTGCAGCTTTGTCACTTAGCTTCTTGCCATACCGTCCACCCGGAGCACAACGCCGGTGATATAAGACGCTTCATCGGAAGCCAGGAACACAAAAGCATTGGCAATATCCTCGGGCTGACCAAGCCTGCGCAAAGGAATTTGGGCAATCATTGGCTCTATAACCGCCTTGGGAACAGCCTTCATCATATCCGTTTCCGTAATACCGGGGGCAACTGCATTCACCCGAATGCCCTTGGGGCCAAGCTCCCGGGCAAGGGATAAGGTCAGGCCGTTTACGGCGAACTTGGAGGTGGGGTACGCCACACCGCTGGGCTGACCGTAGGTGCTGACCATAGAAGATGTGTTGAGAATCACACCGCTGCCCCGGGCAATCATATCCTCACTGACTGCCCGAATGGCGTTAACCACGCCCTTGACATTCAGGTCCATAACCTTGTCATAAAGCTCCTCAGTATAGCCGGTGATGGGGGTGCTTTCCGATACGCCGGCATTATTCACAAGAATATCGATAGCGCCGTATTTTTCCTTCACGCCTCCAAAGGCTTCCTGCACGGAAGCAAGGCTCGTCAGGTCCGGGCTGATGCCGTCCACGGTGCTCCCGGGGAACTCTGCCCGCAAGCCTTCCGCTGCCTTTTGGGCATTGGCCGGGCTGCTGGCGGTGATGACAACCGTTGCGCCCTCTGCCAAAAAGGCCTTTGCTGTGGCAAGGCCGATACCGCGGCTGCCGCCGGTGATGATTGCAACTTTATTCATAAGTCTCATATTGAGTACCTCCTTGTTTTTATTGTAGCCTTATTATAACCGGGCTATCATGCTTTTTCTGTAACAAAATCACAAAAGCCCCCTGCCCAAATGGGCAGGGGGGTTGGTTTACGCAGTGGTATTCTCTTTTTTCTCATGCTGAGTGCCAAAGTAGAACGATACCACCATAGACACCACAATCATCACATTGTCAGCGCTGATAACGCCGGTGCAGGCAAGGACTGCAAACACGCCCACCACCAGCAAGGTGACAATGGTCTTAACCTTAATCAGGTTTGCCAAGTTCTTTTTCAGTAGCTCCATATATGCTCCTATTCTGCCTGCTCCAGGTCGGCAAGGCGGTGGTTGATCACCTTTATTTCGTGCTCCACCACCGGCATCCGCCGGGCAAAGCCATTATGCTCCCGGACCTCCCGGGTCAGCTCCTCCAGCTTGGTATCGGTAACTGCCTGGGCAATTCGGATGGCGTTTTCGTTTTTCTTGGTGGCAGCCATAGAGGTACACACCGCCCCCGCAAGGGAAAGTCCGCCGGTGATGAGCGCCACCACAATTGCTTCACTCATTTGTGCAGCCCCCTTAGCTTTCCGTTATGATCGCATCCGGGAACCCGGCACTGCGCACCTTTTCCAGGTAGTCTTCGGCATAGGCCCGGTTATGAAAAGCGCCCACCTGAATGCGGTACACCGTCTTTGCCTCTGCGCCCAAAATCTCCTTTGGGAAATCCCGGTAGCATTCGTTCATATCCACATCACCATCGATGCCATCCACTCTGCCATTGCCGGTGTACTGCCATATATCGGTGTTAGCGCCCTTATATTCCAGAACACTGTTATACTGGGGCACCCATTTTGTAAAGCGCTCCAGGCCGTTAAGCTCATTCCACCACCAATAGATGCCGGCATAAATGCCGCACCAGTAGCCTGCCGCCTCGATGATATCCCCAAAGATTTCCGCGTGCTTGCGTGCCGTTGGTCTGACCTTTTCTTCCTCCAGGTCCAGGTAAATGGGATATGCCAGCTTATAGCCCTTTACAAGACGCAGGACATGAGCAGCTTCGGAACGGATTTTCTCCTCGGTATCGGCATAGCTGTACAGATACACGCCAAAGGGAATGCCAAGACGGGTGCATTCATCCGCATTGCGCTTGAACATACCGTCATCCTGATTCGTCAGGTCCATACCGTAGCCGCAGCGCAGAATTGCGCCGTCAATTTGGGGCTTTACCTTTTCCCAATCGATATTGCCCTGAAATTCGCTTACATCAATTACCCGCATTTTCATAAGATTATCCTCCTCTTATTCACTTTCAAGCTGGGCTTCCAGCATCTTAATGTACGCATCCTCGGTGATTTCTGCCCATACGGAGTAATCTGCATCCGCAGGAAGCACCACCGTCTTGCCGGCAGTCTCCCCATTGGTCAGGTACTTTCCCTCATCAGCGATTAATATCCGCTGTTGTACTGTTTCCATTTTCATAGTGCTTCCCCCTTAATAGACAAGTGTCCAGTTTTTCGCGGTGATAACTGCCTTTTGTGCATCGGTTAGGCTTGCGCCTACCTCTGCGTGGAAGGTCAAGGTCTGGGATGTTGCCCCTGTCAAGTCCTTTAGTGCGTTGATAACAGAGTTTACGGAATCGGTGCTGAGCAGAGATGACTGTGGAAAACCGATACTGTTCGCAATCGTTCCCTCAATCGTGATATTTTCAAGGGCAGGGCAATTACCAAACGAATTGCCGGAAAAGGGTGTTGTGTTTGAAACAATCAATTTCCGAATGGTGTGCATAAATGTGCAGTAGTTAAACAATCCATTTATATTTGTTGCACCGGCAAGGTTTATAGCTACTTTTGTATCTGTGAATTTTGAATATGCGAATAAGTTAGCTGCATTCCCAACAGCAACGATGTCATATTTAGGATTAAATGTCGCATCAACCCATCCTCTATTATAAAAGGCATATGTGTAATTGGTGCGTTGTCCATTCTCTTGATAAGCATCCCAAAAGGCATCATACTCGGCTTGTTTGCCTGCTTCGTACACTTCACCCACACCAGCCGCCATTGCATCCAGCCCCAGCTTTTCTTCTCTGCCAGTCTTATCCCGAATGGCATCGGCAATGGCGGTCATTTTCTCATTCACGCTCATTACCACGCACCCCCAAGGATGGCATCCTCAACATAAGCCTTGATTTCTGCCTTGTCTGCTTCCGTCCAGTAATCTGTGCCACGGACAGGGGTGTAGCCCGGCTGACCTGCAGGGCCGTTAAACTTACCGGCATCGGCATCTTCCCGAACAGAATTGGCAACTTCTACTGCCTGATTGGCCGCAGATAAAATCTGGTCATAAACCTGAGCTGTAGGCTTGGTGGGCACAGTGGCCGGAATTCCGGTTCCGGGGGCAATGGTATCTACAAGCACCCATACCGTGGGAATTTTCACAACTGCCCTGTGGTCTGCGCCCAGCACACCGATATAAAGCCCCACACCGGGCTTTTCCATAACCTCCCAGGGAACGGTAGCGGCATCCTGCAGGCAGCTGACAGGGTAGCTCCTGCTGCCGGCGCGAAACACCGCCGTTTTGTCAAGGCC
>JAZMZJ010000018.1:0-5436 GCA_045585915.1 Faecousia sp.
GCCTACCAGTATAACATAAAAATTACACTTGTCAAAACCTTACAAAAAGCCTTATAATGTTTTCAAACAAGGAGGAAGAAATATGACTACGCAAGATTTTCACAAAAGATCTCCTCTGCGGATCTTTTTAAGCTATTTTGGACGGCATAAAGGGCTTTTTTTAACGGATTTAGGCTGCGCACTGCTGATTGCCGCCATCGACCTTTTGTTTCCCCTGGCTACCCGCCACGCCCTCAACGATCTGCTTCCCGGCAATCTCTACCGTCCCTTCTTTATTCTGATTGCCGTTTGTGTAGCCGGCTATCTGCTGCGCTCTGTGCTGCAATATATCGTTGCCTACTATGGCCACCATTTCGGCATTCAGGTGGAAGCGGATATCCGCTCAGACCTGTTCCGGCATATGCAGGAAATGAATTTTGATTTTTATGACAAAAACCGCACCGGACAGCTGATGAGCCGGCTGACCTCCGATCTGTTCGACCTGACGGAGCTTGCCCACCACGGCCCGGAAGACCTCATCACCTCGGTGATCCTCATTATCGGTTCTTTAGTGGTGATGTTCACCATCCAGTGGCGGCTTGCCCTGGTGGTGGCTTTGGTGATCCCCACCTTTACCATTGTACTTATGGCGATGCGCAGAAATATGCGCAAGGCATCCAGAGTAGTAAAGGAGAAAGTGGGCCACATCAATGCAGAAATCGAAACCAGTCTTACCGGCGTGCGTACCACCAAGGCCTTTGCCAACGAAGCTCTGGAAAACCACCGGTTTGAGCAGGCCAACAGCATTTTTAAGGGCTCCAAGCGCTATTTCCACAAGGCAATGGGCCGATTCCACAGCTCCTTGGAATTTTTGTTTTGTTCTCTTAATGTGGTGATTATCGGCTATGGCGGCTATCTCATTATGCAGAACCAGCTTAGCTATACTGACCTTATCA
This sequence comes from Faecousia sp., assembly GCA_045585915.1. Lineage (GTDB taxonomy): Bacteria > Bacillota > Clostridia > Oscillospirales > Oscillospiraceae > Faecousia. Next base: position 936 of record JAZMZJ010000018.1, read on the forward strand.
CCTTTACTCTGTACATCGCATCCTTTATTAACCCCATGCGAAAGCTCTCCGGCTTTTCCGAGATGTTTGCCAACGGTTTTGCCGGTCTGCACCGGTTTATAGACCTGATGCGCACAGAGCCTTCCCTGCAGGATAAGGAAAACGCCCCGGATTTAACGGGTGTAAAGGGCAGCATCCAGGTAAAGGATGTATCCTTTGCTTACAAGGATGACCTGGATGTGCTGCAGAATGTAAATCTCACAATTATGCCCGGCGAGACTATTGCCATCGTAGGCCCCTCCGGCGGTGGAAAAACCACCCTGTGCCAGCTGATTCCCCGGTTTTACGATGTGGACCAGGGCGCTATTTTCATTGACGGAAAGGACATCCGGGATGTAACCCAGCATTCCATTCACCGCAACATTGGCATCGTTCAACAGGATGTTTTCCTGTTTGCCGACACGATTTTCGAAAACATCCGCTACGGTAAGCCTGATGCCACCATGGAAGAAGTGGTGGAAGCTGCTAAGAAAGCGGAGATTTATGAGGATATTCTGGCAATGCCCCAAGGCTTTGATACCTATGTGGGCGAACGGGGCACACTGCTGTCCGGCGGTCAAAAGCAGCGCGTTGCCATTGCCCGTATTTTCCTGAAAAATCCTCCCATCCTGATTTTGGACGAAGCCACCTCTGCCCTGGACTCTGTTACCGAATCCAAGATTCAGCGGGCCTTTGATACGCTGGCCCAGGGCCGTACCACCTTAATTATTGCTCACCGACTTTCCACCATCCGGGCAGCCTCCCGTATTGTTTCCATTGCCGATGGCCGCATTACCGAATGCGGCACCCACGAGGAGCTGCTTGCCGCCGGCGGCATCTACGCCGAGCTATATAATACCCAAAGCAAGCTACACAATTAACAGGAAATATGTCGGCAAAGCCGACACCATAATTGTCAATTGTCAACTATCCATTATAAATTAAAACAAGAGGTTGCTGCTGCAACCTCTTGTTTTTTATGCATTTCTGAATCTTGCGAGGAAATCCTTGGTTTCCTGCTTTTGGGGATTGCCGAACACCTCGGCAGGACTTCCCTCTTCGCAAATAACGCCCTCGTTCATGTACACCACCCGGTTACTTACATCCCGGGCAAAGGCCATTTCGTGGGTAACCACCAGCATGGTCATACCCTCGTGAGCCAGCTGCTGCATAACGCTCAGCACCTCGCCTACCATCTCCGGGTCAAGGGCAGAGGTGGGCTCGTCAAACAGCAGCACTTCCGGATTCATTGCCAGGGCCCGGGCTATGGCAACTCTTTGCTTCTGACCGCCGGATATCTGCCGGGGCTTGGCGTGGATATAGGGGGTCATCCCCACCTTTTCCAGGTATTCCATAGCCACCGCTTCGGCCTCGGTCTTACTGCGCTTTAATACCTGCTGCTGACCAACCATACAGTTTTCCAGCACGGTCATATTATAGAACAAATTAAAGGACTGGAACACCATACCCACCTGAGCCCGATACTTGGTGGGGTTAAAACCCTTGGCAAGCACGTCCTGACCGTGGAAGGCAATCTGTCCGGCAGAGGGTGTTTCCAAAAGGTTAATGCACCGCAGAAGGGTGGATTTGCCGGAACCGGAGGCGCCGATGATGGACACAACGTCGCCCTTATTCACGGAAAAGTCCACATCCATCAGCACCTTATGGGTGCCAAAGCTTTTAGACAGGTGGCTGATTTTCAAAATTTCTTCCATTGGGTCAGCCTCCCTTCTTGCCCTTGAATTCTTTGCTGCGCTCGTCAAAGTTGCTGCCTCGGTGGGGATGGTTATAGGTGCCGGCAGTCATAGTCAAAGCGTCATCCTGAGCAAGCTCATAGTCGCTGGCACCGTCCATGATCCGTTCCACAAACCGCAGCAGGAAAGAAAACGCCAGGGTGAGGGTGAGATAACCCACCATTTCGATGATGGCAGAGGGGAAATATTTGCTGTTCAGACCCACAATGTTCCGGTGGGTAGCAAAGAAATCCACAAAACCAATCACAAACATAACCGAGGTATCCTTAATGTTAATAATCAGGTTATTGCCAATTTGGGGAATAATGTTGCGAATTACCTGGGGCATAATCACCTTGGTCATAGTCTGCACATGGTTCATGCCCAAAGCCTTTGCGCCCTCTGTCTGACCGGGGTCAACGGAAACGATGCCGCCACGGACCGACTCAGCCATATAAGCGCCGGTATTGATGGAAACCACGATAATGGCTGCAGTCCAAACATCGGCAGCTGCATAGGTAAAGCCAAAGCCATAGAAGATAAATACGGCCTGCAGCACCATGGGAGTGCCACGGAATACCTCTACATAAACCCGTACAATGGCGCGGATAAGCCGCAGCACAATGCGCTTAGGCAGTGGGTCCCGGTCGGTATAGGGAATGGTGTTGAGTACACCGCACACAAGGCCAATGATGCAGCCTGCCAGGGTGGCTACCAGGGCCAAAATCAGGGTGTTGCCGATACCCCGCAGGTACGCCTCACCATAAACCTCCAAAAGTCTGCCGATGTCGGCAAAAGTCTTGCTTAGGTCACCCATTTCAGATCTCCGGCTGAACAGCGATGGCTTCGTTCATCAGGTCATTAAAGTCTGCTTCAGTCATGGTATCCAGCACGGCATCCATCATATCCGCCAGGGCAGTGTTGCCCTTCTTCACAGAAATACCGATGTTGATATCTCCGTCGCTGGCCTGGAAATCATCGTCCTCGTCAAAGGAAAGAATCACCAGGTTGTCATTGATGGCGCAGGCGCCCATAGCGGTGGGCATATCGGTGCAAACGAAGTCAACTCTTGCTTCGGCAACAGCCATCACCATGGCGGTAGCGGTCTCAACAGCGCTGACCTTGGTGGCGCCGGGAATCTGATCCAAAAATTCATTGTACCAAACGGTGCCGTCCTGGGCGGTGCAGGTGCCGGTAAGCTGAGAAATGCCGGTGGCGGCAGCCTGAGCAGTGTCCTTACGGGCAACGCAAACGATGTTGGCATAGAAGTAAGGACCGGCCATGGTCACTTCCTCCAGGCGCTCCTCGGTCATGGACTGACCTGCAATAACCGCATCCAGCGCACCCTCGGCAAGGGCAGGATTCAGGCCGTCCCAGCCCACTGCCATCACCTCAAGAGCAACACCGTAGTGCTCTGCAATCTTCTTGGCAATCATCACATCATAGCCGTTGGCATAAGCGCCGGGGTTATTGGCGATGGGAACAGCGCCGTTACTGTCGTCCATCTGGGTCCAGTTATAGGGGGCATAGGCGCATTCCATACCAACGGTCAAAACGCCGTCCTCAAGGCCGGGAATCTCGACATAGACTGTGCCGTCAGAGGCGGCAGGCTGAGTGCCGCAGGCGGCCAGGCTCAGGGCCAGCACAAGGGTCATTACCAAACATACGATTCTCTTCATTTTTCATTTCTCCTTTTTTGCAATTTCTCGTTCGAGAGTTGGGCGCCCGAAGGAAAAATCATTTCTGACACAGGGTGAGAACTTTCGGTTTGGGGCAAGGGTTGCAGAACGCAGACATACTTTGTGTATTTCAAGTTCTGCAAGCGGCAGCACCGGGGCGAAAGGGCCAGCCTGGGGCGAAATTATTTTTCCTGAGGAAGCCAAAAATAAAAATTGGATCGCTTTGCGAAAAGCGATCCAGCAGAAAAAATACAATGGTATCTTCAACTGGCGATAGCGCTTCACAAAGTTTTGTGACAGTCCGGCAGGTATTTCCTGACGAACCAGCAAACGCATTTCAGGCGATGCGCTCACTTCGGCGGTATTTCCTTTCCCCTCTTGCGGCTGCCTGGCCTTGCAAAAAGGTACTGATAAATCCCGCGCCTCTATCTCAAGCGATTCAATTTTCGTTATACTAACATGCAACCTTATAGCTGTCAACCATTTTTCATATTTTTTGTAAATTTAGACGAAACCAGCGGCAACAGGCGGCGTTTTTCCTTGCAGAATGTACCGAAAGCAGCTCTATAAGGTGGGCGTCTGCTCAATCTTCCCTGCGCTCTGCGAAATATAGACCATACCCCTTTAAGTATTCGACCATATCGTAAATATTCTTACCCTTATATTCATAAAGGAAAGAATCTCCCGGTTTATCATGGGTAAAATAGTCCCATGCAGTTTTCAGGTTAAGCACTTCATGAATATCATGTGACTCAAAATAGTTTATATACTTTTGGGGTGTCTTTGTATATACGGTAACTACATTATACTTGTTCAATACAATCTCATTCGCACCGGAATGCAAACCAATTCCAAAGCCGCTTAAACCGTCATGAACAAACCACTCACCAAATACACGCAAAAACTCAATCGCCCTATCCGTAGTTAATCCATCTAAGTAGTAAACATCTTTATACAATCTTAACACCGCCTGCGTGAGCCTTAACACCTTCTTTATGCGTTTTCTTATATGATAACAATGAGAAAACAATCAGGAGGTATCGCCATGTGGGCGGTTTTACATAAACGAAA
>JAZMZJ010000019.1:0-5957 GCA_045585915.1 Faecousia sp.
TTCATAGATCTCATCCTGAACGGGGCGCTGAGTCAGCCGCAGGAAGTTCATATTACAAAGCTTGGCATAGAGAATATCGTCAATCAGCTGGTCAAAATCCCCACGCAGCACATCCTGCTGCTCAAAGCCCATGGTATTGGCACCGCGCAAACGGATCTTATTGCCATTTAAGTAGAACATGCCCTTTCTTTCAGATGTAACATCCTGAGCAAAGCTGCGCATACCAAACTGGCAGGAAGCGGTGTCCATCACTGCGCCGTCAAACTCCAGGGTCACCTGCAGCTGATAAAGCCAGGGATTATCCAAGGTCCAAAGCTTGGCATCAGGCATATCCACAGTAAGCTTATAGATATTCTTACCGTGCTTCATGGGCATAGGGAAGGACCGGGCGCGCTGAGACTCCATCTGCTCTTCGGTAACCACATCGCCAAAGCCCCAAAAACGGGTAGTGTGAGGCACATATTCCACATTTTCTGCTACGGTTTCTTTAAAGTTCTGTCCATAGATGCTGTAGCGCAGGGTAATATCCTTCTGCACATAGGTGGTAGAATTCACTTCCATCCACAGCTCCGCCTTGCCCTCCTCTGCCAAGGGGCGGACATAGAGGTCAGTCAAATGGCAATGATTGCGTTCTTCAATGAACACCTTGCCGTAAATACCCATGCCTGCAGGGCAGTGATGCCAGCCTTCCTCCGGGTCATCCCAGCCCAGGCCGGTAGCCGCATACATTTTGTCGCCTTCTACTCTCGGCTGACCATGATAGCTGTTGCCCTGGAAAATATGGTCATTATAAAGATCCACCTTCAGCGTATTCTTGCCATCAACAATGGCATCGGTGATGCGGAACTCGAAGGGAGAGAAAAAGCCCTCGTGGGTGCCAACGCATCTGCCATTGACATAAACCATGGCAATATAGTCTGCGCCCTTAAAGCAGGCATAGTATTCCTTATCCGGCTGCTTGTTAACGGTAAATTCCGTTTCATAGGTCTTAAAACCATAACCGATGGGGCCTTCGTAATGAGGAATGGTCACCTTTTCTTTGCCATCCAGCACAAATTCCCGCAATTCCGTCTTTTTTGTGACAGGCGCAAGCTTAGGCGCAAAATTAGAAAGGAAAGGCTTCATTTTTTCCCGCAAAGCCTTCAGCTCCGCATCTAAGGACTTTTTATCATGGCTTGACCGGGGCACAGTATAAGTACCGGTGAATTTATCGCCCAAATAACATTTGCGAGGGGTAAACTTGGGAGGCTGAGGCTCAGTAAGCAGCCAAAGCCGTCCGCCAATGCCTTCAATGGCGATCTGAGCAAACTGGTCATTGTTTTTTTCAATATTCTGATTCATCACGCGCTCTCCTCCTAATGCTCGAGAATAAACTTAAGCACCTCGCTATTATCCGTCAATCCATGGGGATGATGATCGCAGCCAGGCTTCAGGAAGTATGCAAAATCCACTCCGGCAGCCTCATAAGCCTGCTGCAGAATCATACCGTTTTCGTGATAAGGAACAATGTGGTCAGAAAGGCCGCACACCAGCACTGCCGGGATCTTATGCTGCAGCAGCACCGGGATCTGATCCTGAGGCATATCCCGGTAAGTGATCAGCTGGGACATGCTCTCAAGACCGATGGCCTGGAACAACTCATCCACAATCTTTTGCGGGTTCTCCCGGGTGGCATCTCCCAAGCAGGCCGGGCAGCTTAGGAAATTGAGCACCGGAGCATCCAGATACAGGCAGGAAATGAGCTCCGGGTAACGGCCTGCCAGCATAATGGCGTTCAGGCCGCCACAGCTCATGCCAACAGGAACGATCCGCTCGCTTAAGCCGTGTTCTTTTGCAACAAAACGGACAAACCGTGCCATCCGGTCCAAATCTTCCCGGTTGCCCCAGCGGTGATCGTACTGCACAAAGCACAGGTGGAAACCGTTTTTCAAAAGGTCGATCTCAATAGCCTCCGGAAAGGCGTCCCAGTAGATCGTCTTAAGGGCAAGACGTCCGTTGGAATTTCCCTGAGGGTATACCAATCTTGCAGTATGATCCTCAAAGGTAAATTCCTCCATCTTAAAACCGTGCCACAAATTTTCCATAATAGCCTCCTAAATTAGAAAGGGATATAATCCCAGGATTCCTCCACGCTCATAGGCTTGCCATATTCGGAAACGGCAAATACCTCGGCAAACATAATCTTGCTGCCCTTCTGCTGACCGTAGCGGTCAATGAGCTGCTGCCTTGATTTATAGGCAGGAATCGCATCCCGATATTCACTCATGGAGCCCAGCAGCTTAGAATGAAACAATGACGGGTCCAAGGGCTCACCGTTACGGGGAATCCGGGGCTCATGAAGCCACGCGATCCTCTCCTCCCTGCCCTCCGGCACCTGATCCAATGTACCAGAAGTATAAGGCAGCCACTCAAAGAACTGGCTTTCATGACAGGCAAGCATTTCGATCTTCCGGTCAAAAACCTCGTCAATGCCCACAGCAATATCGGTAACGAAGGGGGGCACCTTAAAGCGGTCAAAATAATACAGAATCACAGGGGTCTTTTTCATAGCCGGCACATCCGGGCAGAAATTGGGCACAATCAAAAGATAGGATGCATCCTGCACCAAAAGCGCTGCATTGCGATGGTCGGCATGATAGTCGTTGGGGCGGTGGCAAAAAATGATATCCGGGTTAAACTGACGGATTTCCCGCACAAGGCGCTTTCTTGTTTCCAGGTCTGCCATCAGCTCACAATCAGGAACATCCCACACATCGTACTCGATGCCTGTCAGCTTTGCAATGTTTTGGGTTTCCTGCTTTCTCCGGGCAGCAATTTCCTCCGGCCCCATTTCGTGGTGGCCGCCGCTGCCATCACACAGGGAAAGAAATTTCACCTTATGTCCGGCCTGGACATATTTTATCGCCATACCGCCGCAACGCAAATCGCAATCATCGGCATGGGCACCAATCATCATCGCGCGAATTTGTTTTTTCATTTTAATCACCTTTTATCCTTTTCTGATTATCTGCCGATACTGATTCCGGCAACATTCACGGAATAGAACAGCTTTCTATCATGCGTTGATGCAATTCACCGATATGCCGGCGTTGCACACAAAGGCCTGCTTGCAATATGTACTGTAAATACACATAATTCAAGAGTATAATAGCAGATTATTCCATCAAAGGCAATGTGCAAAAACAAAGAACATCTACCATTTTCACAATCTTTCCCAAATATCTATTTACAATAATTTAAAAGAATGATATCATTCAAATATCAAGATAAAATAAAGGAGTTTCCTTATGCAAAACAGTCATATCGGTTTTGTTTGCTTCGGTGAAGTAAACACCCCCATTGAACGTCTGCAATTAAAGCATGACGAAGCGCTTGCTGCCCTGCAAGACAAGATTGACGGCATCGTCGACGGTGGCCTTGTCATCGACGATCCTGCCTACGAAACCGCAGATGCAGCCTACAATAAGCTGGCCGGTCTGGATTTGAGCTGCCTGGTAGTGTGCGTTGCAGGCTGGGTGCCCACCCACGCCGTTGTCCGCGTGACTGACCATTTCCGTCACCTTCCTATGTTGCTTTGGGGCCTTTGCGGCTGGAAAGAAAACGGACGCATCATCACCACCGCTGAGCAGGCAGGCACAACGGCCATCCGCCCCGCTTTTGAGGCTCTGGAATATAACTTCAAATATGTTTACAACATCATTGGCAAGCCCTGGCCCATGGACAAAATCACCTCTTTCCTGGCCGCCTGCCGGGCTAAAAAGAATCTGCGCTCCGCTAAGGTCGGCACAATGGGTTACCGGGATATGCTGCTATATGGCACACAGTTTGAAGGTAACTCCATGCGCGGTCACATTGGCGTTGAGGTTGAGCCTTACGAAATGCTGGAAATGGTTCGCACTGTGGATACCCTGGATGCAGCCGCTGTTGCCGAAGGCGTAAGCTTTGTCAAAACTAACTGGGTATTCAAAAAGCCCTGTGAAGATTCCACCATTGAAAAAGGTGTCAAGTATGCCCTGGCAATTGCCAAGAAGATCGCCGAGCGTGGCTGGGAAGCCATCACCCTGATCGATGTGGACGGCATGAAGAAGCTGGAAGGCTTCCCCCCTGCCATGGTGTTTATGCTCTTAGAGCATTACTGCGGCGTGCTGACCGTTCCCGAAAACGATGTGATGGGTGCTGTTACTCAGCTGATTATGAAGTACATTACCGGCCAGACCGTGGCCTATATGGAATATTATGAGTTCTTCGAAAACTCTGTTCTGATTGGTGTGCCGGACTACATTCCCAAGGCAGCAACCAAGGGTGATGTGGAGGTGCTGCCTGCTGCATTTGGCCTGCTGAACACATCTGTGCTGAATGTATCCAAGGCAAAGACCGGTAAGGTCACCTGCTGCCGCCTTGTATACCTGAAGGGCAAGTACAAGCTGCACATGTACACCGGTGAAGCCAAAGATCCTCCCGCCTGGAATGAATACGGCTGGGACGATCCTGCGCCCCAGCTGCCCAGCCTGGAAGTTTTCATGGACTCCTGCACTGTGGAGGACTTTGCCCAGAAAGTTTCCAGCCAGCATGTCATCGTCGCCTATGGTGACTATGTAGAGGCCGTAAAGGACTTCTGCAAGATGATGGATATCGAGCTGATTATGTAACTATATAGCAAGCGCCCGGACCTTATCAGGTCCGGGCGTTTTGATGGCACTACGAAAATGAAGCCACTAAAATCTTGATTTTAATGAAATCGCTGGCTTCGCTCACGATGAAATCCGTGTTCCACGGATGAAATCTGCTTCGCAGATGATTTCGTCCACCCACAAGGGTGGATTTAGTTGAAAAAAAGATGCCTATTTGATTTTCATAAAATACGGACCGCAAAGGTCATTTTCATGAGTCTTGATATACGTCCAAGAATAGTCATTCGAAATTACATACAACTCTGTAAATTTAGAATCAATTTCTTTTGACGAGTTGTATTCATCCAGCAAATTATTCGTCACTCCATTTTTTCCAAACATATCACAATAAATACAGTTTGATTTATCAGTCTCATCATAGGCGCGACGCGCATCGTCACCTGTAAGAAAAGCATCCGAACTTAACAAATTCCAAGAGAACACATGCCAAATGCACTGATCCTTTACATATTTGGTGATGTTTTCTTTTGTAACGTCTTTTGCAAAATGTTTGAGCCACTGATTGATGAAATTTTGTTTTGTTACAATTGATTTTGGCATATTTCCACCGCCTTTCCGAGTTTTGTATAGCATAAATCTATTGTTTTGTCAATGAAGCATTTGCTTCGCAAACATGAAGCAGAAGCCTTTCTGCTTCTATGAAGCGGCGGCGTTGCCGCCATGAAGCGAAGCGCGAAGTTATCTTTCCGTGTGGCGAAGCCACGCTTCATAGGGCGAAGCCCTGCTTCATTTTTCATACACCGCAGGTGCGCTTCATTTCCAAAACAAAAAGCACTTCTTGCGAAGTGCTTTTTGTTTTGGAGGTACCGCCCAGATTTGAACTGGGGAATGAGAGTTTTGCAGACTCTTGCCTTACCACTTGGCCACGGTACCATATGAAATAAGGAACGCATTGCGTACCATATCTGTTTGGAGCGGGTGACGAGGCTCGAACTCGCTACCTCCACCTTGGCAAGGTGGCGCTCTACCGGATGAGCTACACCCGCATCATTGGTGCCTCCGGTCGGAATCGAACCAACGACACGCGGATTTTCAGTCCGCTGCTCTACCTACTGAGCTACAGAGGCATATTGAGCAGAGCATTTAAGCTCTGCTCAGATGCTTTATATGGCGACCCGGAACGGACTCGAACCGTCGACCTCCAGCGTGACAGGCTGGCGTGCTAACCGACTGCACCACCGGGCCAAATTTGGTGGGAACAACAGGGCTCGAACCTGTGACCCCATGCTTGTAAGGCATGTGCTCTCCCAGCTGAGCTATGCTCCC
>JAZMZJ010000020.1:0-31774 GCA_045585915.1 Faecousia sp.
TTCTGATTGTTCTGGTTGTTTTGGTTCTTATTCTGGTTGTTCATTTTCCTACCTCCATTTATTGCGGTGTTCCGCCCCAATAGCTTGTCACTTTTTTCAGGATTTATCCTTTGCTTTGAAAATAAGGCTCATAAGAAGTCCCATTACAATAGCAGCAGAAATACCGCCTGCGCAGGCTTTTAGTCCTCCGGTGAGAATGCCAATAAATCCGCTTTCGTCAATGGCTTGTTTTACCCCCTTGCTTAGGTTATAGCCAAAGCCAGTCAGGGGAACGGTTGCGCCTGCGCCTGCAAAGTCAGCCAGGGGCTTATATATGCCAATGGCGCCAAGAATTACGCCAACAATCACGTAGCTGACAAGTATACGGGCAGGTGTGAGTTTGGTTTTGTCAATGAGTATTTGGCCAATAACGCATAGTGCGCCGCCTACTAAAAATGCATATAAATAGTTCATTTAGCCTCCGGAAATAATTACAGCATGACATACGCCTGGGATTGGCAGACCTTGCTGTGTGGATGTTGGGGAGAGCAATGCCCCGGTGCCGCAAAAAAGAATTTTATTAAGTTTGCGCTTGTTAAGCTTTTGTAGCAGCTCACCGCAAAGCACAACTGCGCTGCAACCGCAACCTGAGCCGCCGGCGTGCACGTCCTGTTTATCTCTGTCAAAAATTAAGCATCCGCAATCTACAAGCTTTCCCCCGAGACTTATGCCATTGGCTCTTGCTAAATTCAGAAGAGCTTCCTTACCATGGTGCCCAAGGTCGCCTGTTACAATCAGATCATAATCTTCCGCACTTGCGGAAAAATCTTCAAAATGAGTACGGATGGTATTAAATGCTGCAGGCGCCATCGCTGCTCCCATATTGTTGGCGTCTTTAACCCCTAAGTCTGTTACCGTGCCGATTGTACAGCCCATGATTTTCGGGCCTTTTCCGTCCCGACAAATCAGCGCAGCACCGGAGCCGGTAACTGTCCACTGGGATGTGGGTGTCCGCTGACCGCCATACCCAAGAGGGAAGCGGTATTGCCGTTCAGAGGAGGCAAAATGTGATGAAGTCATTGCAGCAGCAAAGGGTGTAAAACCGCCGCCCACAGCCATAGACGCCATCATAAGACTCTCAGCCATGGTGGAGCAAGCACCATAAAGGCCAATATGTGCAATGTTTGTATTGCGCAAGGGAAACGAGGAGCCAATGCATTGATTTAGTAAATCACCTGAAAACACCAGTGGCAGAGATTCCATAGCAATCCCGGCCTTCTTTGCCATATGCTCAAGGGCAAGCTGCTGCATTCTTTTTTCTGCCTGCTCCCAGGTCTTTTGACCGAAATAGGAATCCTGACTGATTACATCAAACCGATCGCATAATGGTCCTTCCGATTCTTTCTTTCCTGCAACAGATGCCCAGGCGGTAATTACCGGCGGCTGCGGCAGGCGAAAGCTGTGTCTGCCAACATGATTTTTTTCCATCCTGCATCCTCCTTTTTGCCTTATTATGTGTAAATGGAGGATTTATATAACAAAAAAGCTGTCGGAATATCCGACAGCTTTATGTTTCACTTACCTGCAAGTGCTCTTTCAAGCCAAACGCAGCCAAAATCCAGCGCTGTGTAAAGGCCGGCTTTTTCGCTCTTTTTAACAACACGGTCACGGCTTTTTGCAGCAGGGTCTGTCAGCTGCAGCTGAACAGATACTTTTGTGGCAATGTCCACATCGTTGATCTTTTTGGTTTCCAAAATCTGGAGCATAACAATATGGCTATCAGCCATAGAGCCATAGTAAATCAGGTTATCCTTACGCATCAAAGGATGTCCCTTATATGTGAGAATATCAGCCATAATAACCTCCTAAAAAGTATGGGAGGCTTTTGCGGTGGCAAAAGCCTCCCGAAAAATCATCAATCGAACAGATAGCACTGTACCAGTTCCTTCACAAGCTCATCCCGGTCAATTTTGCAAATCATGCTACGGACATTATTATAATTGGTGATGTAGGTAGGATCTTCTGTGAGCAGGTAGCCAACAATCTGGTTGACAGGGTTATAGCCCTTTTCATTCAAGGCGTCGAACACACTCCGGAGTGTAATACGCATATTTTCCTTTTCGTCACAGGGAACCTTGAATTTGATTGTGCTGCAATTATTGTCCGTCATGGGTACGACCTCCTTCCGAATAGTAACGCTATTATAGCCCAATTCCTTGCCGGTGTAAAGTCTTTTTCTGTGAATTTTTTCGAATTATTACCGCAACACAGCGCCCAACTTGTCGTTTAATGCAGAAAGAACACGGGAAATGACACCCTCGGAGTCCTCGTCAGTGAGCGTGCGGTCATCTGCTCTAAGTTCAAGAGAGAACGCCAGGCTCTTTTTGCCCTCTGCGATACCTGCTCCACGGTAAACGTCAAACAGCTTTACATTGCGCAGAAGCTTGCCTGCAGCGGCGTAAATCGTTTCCTCTGCCTGACCTACAGTAACTGCCTCGTCGCAAACTAAAGCAATGTCACGGTTGACAGAAGGATACTTGGGCAGGGGAGAGTACGTGGGCTCTTCCAGCTGAAGAGTAAAGAGCATATCAAAATTAATTTCAGCGCAGTAAACCTCAGCATCCATATTGAAGTTTTTGGCAACAACAGGGTGAATCTGACCAATGAAGCCAACATCCTGTCCGTCGATGGTAACTTTCGCACAGCGACCGGGGTGATAGGTGGGATTATCAGTAACTGCGGTATAAACAGCTTTACGGATGCGCAGGGCGCGCAGCACAGCCTCAAGCTCACCTTTAATGGTGAAGAAAGATTCCTTTGCACCATAGGTGCCAAGCATCAAAATCTTAGGCTCAGCAGGCAAAACCTCACCTGCAACCGGCAGATAAACCTTTGCAAGCTCATAAAGCTTTGCGGATTTATTATGGTAAGCGTTGTTGCGGCTGAGAATATCCAGCATAGAGGGGACAGCTGTTGTGCGCATTACCGATGTATCCTCGCCAAGGGGGTTCTGAATGCGCAGAGTATTGCGAAGGGCGCTGTCCTTGGGAAGACGAATCTGATCAAAAATAGCAGGGGATACAAAGGAATAGGTGATAATTTCACTGAAGCCCAGAGCCCGGCAAGCTGCGCCAGCCTTGCTTTCCAACTTCATCTTGGGGCTGTAGCCGCCTTTTGTAGCATTTTTAAATGCTGTGGTGGGGATTTCGTTATAGCCGTAGGAACGGCCAACCTCTTCAGCGATATCTGCCATCAGGTTCAGGTCAGGCCGCCAGGAGGGGACCTGAATATCATCTCCGTTTACAGGAATTTCCAAATTGGCAAGATACTTGACCATATCGGCCTTGGGAATATCGGTACCCAGCAGAGCATTGATTTTCTCAGGCTCCAGCTTTACAGTCTTTGCTTCAGGGACATAGTTGATGATATCGATAGTGCCATCCATAACATCACCGCAAGCAAGCAGCTCAACCAGCTCACAGGCGCGGTTAACAGCAGGCACGGTCATCATAGGATCCAGGTTCTTTTCAAATTTGCCGGAGGATTCGGTACGCATACCCAGCGCCAGGGCTGTTTGACGAATGGAAGTGCCGTTAAAGTTGGCAGACTCAAAAACAACAGTGGTGGTATCCGGCAGAATTTCAGAGTTCTCTCCACCCATAATACCTGCAAGACCAATCGGCTTGTTTTCATCAGCAATCACCAGCATGCCCGGCTTCAGCTGTCTCACATTGCCGTCGAGAGTGGTAAGGGTTTCGCCTTCCACAGCCTCACGAACAATAATCTTACCGGAGGAAACATAGCGATAGTCAAAAGCGTGCATGGGCTGGCCGTACTCAAGCATAACATAGTTGGTAATATCAACTATGTTATTGATAGGACGGACGCCATTTGCGCGCAGCCGCTGACGGAGCCACTTGGGAGAAGGACCGATTTTTACGTTGGCAACCATTCTTGCGCTGTAACGGTTGCAAAGTGCATCGGCAGGCACTTCAACATCCAGCAGTTCATACATGGTGCCTGCGTTGCTGCCCTTAACAACAGGTTCGTGATGACGCATAGGCTTACCAAAAGCAGCAGCGGACTCCCGGGCAAGACCAATGATGGAATAGCAATCGGGGCGATTGTTGGTGATTTCAAAATCCACAACAGTATCATCGTTGCCAATGACTTTGTTAATGTCATCACCGGGCTTGCAATCTTCGGAAATAATCCAAATGCCATCTTCAATCGCATCGGGAAAATCGCCCAGGGTCAGACCAAGCTCCTTCAGGCTGCAGAGCATGCCGTTGGATTTTTCACCACGAAGCTTGCCCTTGGTGATATGAATGCCGCCGGGCAGCCAGGAGTTATGAAGGGCAGCAGGAACCAGGTCACCTTGCTTGACATTTTGCGCGCCGGTAACAATCTGCACAGGCTCTTGCTGGCCAACATCAATCTGGCAAATCCACATATGGTCGGAATTTTCGTGACGAACAATAGAAAGTACTTTGCCAACCACAACATTCTTAATCTCAGCATCCATACGCTCATAGGTTTCTACCTTTTGGCCAAAGATAGTGAGCTTTTCCACATATTCCTTATCGCTGATAGCGCTTAAGTCAACGAACTCTTCGTTGATCCATTTTCTGTTAATTTTCATTTGTGTGCCTCCTTAGAACTGGCTCAGGAACCGAACATCGTTATCAAAAATCAGACGCAGGTCGTTAATGCGTCTGCGGCGCATTGCCATGCGCTCAAGGCCCATACCGAAAGCAAAACCGGAATATTTCTCCGGGTCAATACCGCAGCCTTCCAATACCTTGGGATGAACCATGCCGGCACCAAGGAGCTCAATCCAGCCCTCACCGTGGCAGGTGGAACAAATGCCACCATCAACCTCGCCTGTACCGTGGCACTTATGGCACTGCATATCCATTTCACAGCTGGGCTCGGTAAAGGGGAAGTGGTGGGGACGGAAACGCATAACTGCATCTTCACCGTAAAGGCTCTTCATAAGCGTAACCAAAGCACCCTTCAGGTCGCCCATAGTAATGTGCTCGTCAATCACAAGTCCCTCAATCTGGTGGAACATAGGGGAGTGGGTGGCGTCGGCTTCGTCCTTACGATATACACGGCCGGGCGCCAGGATGCAAATAGGAGGCTCTGCTTTTTCCATCACACGAATTTGCATAGGACTGGTTTGCGTGCGCAGCAGCAAGCTGTCATCGTCAGAAAAATAGAATGTATCAGACCGATCACGGGAGGGGTGACCTTCTTCAATGTTCAGCCGGGTGAAATTATAGTCGGCAAGCTCAATTTCAGGACCGTCAACAATCTGATAGCCCATACCCACAAACAAATCCTTGATTTCCTGCAGAACCTGGTTCATAGGATGCTCGTGGCCCATTGCAACAGGCTCCCCGGAAATAGTAACATCCACAGCTTCAGCTGCAAGCTTTGCCTCAAGGACACTGGCATTGATAGCGGTTTTGCGTTCATCGAGCTTCTGCTCAATCTCAGCACGAACAGAGTTTGCCAGCTGACCCATCACAGGGCGTTCCTCAGGGCTCAAGGAGCCCATTTGCTTAAGGACAGCAGTGAGCTCGCCCTTCTTGCCAAGAAGGCGCACACGCAGCTCCTCGAGCTGGGCAGGGGTAGATGCAGCATCCAACTGCTCGATGGCATGAATTTTGATTTGTTCAAGTTGTTCTTTCATATGTTTACTCCTTGTAACAGAATTTAATAAAAAAATAATCCCCGCCCCATATCGGGACGAAGGATTTCCTCCGCGGTACCACCCGCAATTCGCCATAAGGCGCGCTCTCGGCGCTAACACGCCACAGACTTTTAACGGAGTCAGCCGGCTCACCCTACTATGTTTCAGGCAGCAGCTCCTGGGAGAAAGCCCTGCACGGCATCCAAGTGGCTCCCACTATCCCACTTTCGCTGAAAAGGACGATTATCGTACCGGACGGCCCAATCTTTGCTTTTTTATATCCAGGTCATAGTAACACAAACGCAAAGAAATTGCAAGCAAATTTTCATATTATTGACGGAAAATCCGCCATATGATACCATAATTTCAGGAGGGATTTTATGGAAAACATTGTAATGACTGAGGAAACGGTATTTGCCTCCATTCCTCAAAGACCTATAACAGCCCATAAAGGCCAGGTCGGCAGAGTATTGCTCATTTGCGGAAGCATGGGTTTTACAGGTGCTGCCACGCTTTGCGCTATGGGAGCATTGCGCAGTGGAGCCGGGCTTGTGTATGTAGGTGTGCCGAAAAGCATCTATCCAATTGTTGCTGGCAAGCTAAACGAGGCAATTGTGTTCCCGTTGCCGCAATATAAGGGTAGTTTGTCTGTTTTTGCTGGGAAAGAGCTGAAAAAGAGATTTGATAAGATTGATTGTGTTGTTATTGGTCCGGGGCTTGGTAAGTCAAAAGGGGCGCTGAAGGCTGTAAAAACAGTGCTGAAATCCTATGAAGGACCGGTTGTTTTGGATGCGGATGGCATAAATCTCCTTTCCGGTAATATGGATATATTGCGTGGAAGAACTGGCCCCCTGGTGCTTACCCCTCACGAAGAGGAATTTTCAAGGATTTGCAATGCAACCGGCAGCAGGACCGAACGGGCAGTAGCCCTAGCCAAAGCGCTAAGCGCAGTGGTGATTTTGAAGGGGCATAATTCTGTGATAACAGATGGCAGTACAACTTATATAAATCCAACAGGAAACCCAGGTATGGCAGTGGGCGGCTCGGGCGATGTGCTTTCAGGAATAGTCGGCACTTTTCTGGCGCAAAATATACCGCCTGTCCAAGCTGCCGCATGCGCCGCCTGGGTGCACGGCAAGGCCGGGGATATTTGTGCCGATGAGATTGGTGTAAGGGGAATGCTGCCGACTGATATGCTAAATGTTCTGCCGCGACTATTAAAATAGGCGGGATGATATGAAAAAGCTGCTTGCAATTTGTTTGCTGTGCGTTCTTTTACTTGGGTGCAATAATGCCAAATCACAAATGGAAAGAGCACTGCTCCTTCGTCAGCAGCTGCTTGGTGCAAACGGCTGCAGCTTTACGGCAACTATTTCGGCAGATTATGAAGATATCCTTTATACCTTCGCATTAAATTGCCATGCAGACAAGCAGGGAAAAATTACTTTCACAGTTCTGAGTCCTGAAGAAATTGCCGGCATAACCGGCGTTATCGGCTCTCAGGGTGGAAAGCTGACTTTTGATGATAAAATGCTGTCATTTCCGCTTCTTGCTGACGGGTTGATGTCTCCGGTTTGTATGCCCTGGCTGGTGCTGCGAGCAGCAAGAGAGGGCTTTATAAAGTCCTGCGGAGATGAGGCAGATGGAATCTGCATATCCATAAATGATACATATGCCCAGGAAGCAATTAATGTTGATTTGTTTACAGACAGTAATGATAAGCCAATCCATGCGGATATTATATTGAACGGGAGACGAATCGGGTCGATTGAGATTACAGATTTTTGCTATGTGTAACTTTCCGTCGCAAGGAACATAAGATAAATTGCCCGTCAAATAGTATATTTTCCTATGTACCGTGGGACAATATCATCACCTGCGTTACATAGGAAAATTCTGTAGCCGGGCAATGCTATCTGCGGAGAGTGAAACACATGGACGGTACAGTTAGGCGCGGTGATATATTTTATGCAGATTTGTCACCTGTGGTCGGCAGCGAACAAGGCGGCACGCGACCTGTACTCATTATACAAAACGACACGGGTAACCGGCATTCACCCACGGTTATTGCGGCTGCAATCACAAGTCAAACCGGAAAAGCAAGGTTGCCAACCCATATCAACATTGCAGGTGGCAGCGTTGGACTGAGCAAGGACTCCATTATCTTGTTGGAGCAAATTCGAACCATTGATAAACGCCGCTTGCGCGAGCATATGGGTCATTTGGATGATAGTCAAATGGTTGCCGTTGATGAGGCAATTGCCGTTAGCTTTGGCTTAAATGAGAATCGATTATCTTAAAAATTCCCCTAACAGCTATTTGCTGTTAGGGGAATTTTCATATATCGATTTCCAGGCCAACAGGGCAGTGGTCTGAGCCCATTATATCGGCATAAATAGGTGTAGCGCGGATACTGCTTTGCAACCTGCTGGAAACAACGAAATAATCGATGCGCCAGCCTGCGTTATTTTTCCTGGCGTTAAACATATAGCTCCACCAGGTGTAGGCGCCAGCGGTGTCCGGGTGAAGAAAGCGGAAGGAATCTGTAAAACCTGCATCCAGCAAAGCGCTGAAGCAAGCGCGCTCTTGATCAGAAAAACCTGCGCTTCCTCGGTTGGAAGAAGGGTTCTTCAGGTCAATTTCATTGTGAGCAACATTTAAGTCACCACATAGAATAACAGGCTTTTCTTGGTCAAGCTTAATCAAATATGCCCGGAACGCTTCTTCCCATTGCATTCGGTGGTCAATTCTGGCAAGCTCTCGCTGGGCATTGGGGGTGTAACAGGTAACAAGAAAGAAATTATCATATTCCAAAGTGATTACACGGCCCTCGGTATCAAGTTCCTCAATACCAATCCCATAGGTGACATTTAACGGCGTTTTCTTTGCAAAAATGGCCGTTCCGGAGTAGCCTTTCTTTTCGGCATAATTCCAGAATTGGCAATAGCCAGGCGTATCAAGGGCAATCTGTCCCTCCTGAAGCTTTGTTTCCTGCAGGCAGAAATAATCAGCGTCTTCTGCAAGGAAAAAGTCCATAAAGCCCTTTTGCATGCAGGCTCGCAAGCCATTTACATTCCAGCTTATAAATTTCATAAGTCACTCCTTGTTTTGAGATGCCACGCCAATGGCTTTTGCCTCATCATCATTAAAAAAGCTTGAACGGGAGTATGCCACTGAGATACTACCGTTGGCAAAGTTTCCCTGTGCTTGAATCACCACGTCATCCACATCCATCATAGAAAACACAGTTTTTGCCATGCATGCGCAAGCCAGGGAAAAGGAATAGTCTTTCAGAATAGAAAACCTGTTATTTAATGTGATATATGCCCGTTTTCCCTCGATAGAAACATCCAGCACCGCTGAGGCAACAGGGAAGGGGTTCTTAAGACCTGCAGTTGCAGGACCATGCAAATATTCGTTTAAAATCGCTTTATAGTCACCACCGAGGTTGGGAAGTTTCCGCGTTTCTGCTGAAACAACACCGTCTTCGGCAGTAAATTCAATCTCTTCTTTCGGGAAATAAAAGATATAGGAATTAGGATCCTTATTATTTGCGCGGCAACCGAAAAGTAGAATTGTCATAAGCATAATGACAGCAAACAACTGTTTTGTCATAATTCCACCTCCACCTCAAACAGTGGGAACGACAGCGTAAATGTACTGCCTTCGCCAAGATGACTGGACACTTCAATGGTGCCCTGATTTCGCTCAACCATATTTTTAACAATAGAAAGGCCGAGACCACTGCCACCGCTTTGTCTGGAACGCGCTTTGTCCACCCGATAAAACCGTTCAAAAATATGCTCTCTGGCTTCTTCGGGTATGCCAACACCGGTATCTGTAATTTCCAAAATTGCGTTATCCCCTTGCCGCTTTAGATATATATTCAGGCTGCCGCCGGATTTATTGTACTTTATTCCGTTTTCTGCAAGGTTAAACAGAATTTGGTACAAGTCATCCTCCAGCACCAAAATAGAGCAGTCCTCAACTATCTCGATGTTAATGGTAATGGACCGCTGCTGCGCGGCTGCGCTTAGCATGCGGACAACCTTTTGGAGCGTGGGCCCGATATAAGTAATCTCGCAATCACTGTCGGTCTTTCCTTCAATTTTGGACAGGGAAAGCAGTTTCTCCGTCATTCTGTTTAGGCGGTCAGCTTCATTGCCGATATCGCTGACAAATTCCTGAATAGTTTCTACATCCATCTCATTTTGCAAAATGGAGTCCGATAGCAGCTTAATGGAAGCCAGGGGCGTTTTCAGCTCATGGGAAGCATCTGATACAAATTGCCGCCGCTGATTTTCAGATGCTTTGAGCTTATCAGACATTTCGTTAAACCTGTCTGCCAAAACTGTAAGTTCGTCATTACCGCCAACATTAACCTGTTCGGAATAATCGCCGTTTCTGATTGCACGGATGGAGTCTAAAATCCGGCGTAAACGCTTTGTAAAGGCATTTGAAAACAGCAGGGAAAAGACAATAATAAGAACACCAAATATCAGAGAAATAGTGAGAATATTGCTTTGCAGAGACTGAATCAGCGCGCCCTGTTCTGCATCGTAATCTACCATATAGACGCAGCCAATTACCGTTCCAAATGAAACAATTGGGCAGGCTGCCCTGGAATACATGGCTCCGTTTTCATAGTGCCAGGTAAATACATCGTTCATTTGCAGGGCTTTGGCAATTTGCGGCAGTAGAGAAAATTTTCCTAAGGATTCAATTCCCGCGGAATCAAAAATGATGAATCCGGAAGCATCGGTGACGATCATACGGGTAACATTCAGGTTGCCCATTAAATGAACGGCATCTGCAACTGTACTTTGGTTGATTACATCCAACTCCGCGATGCCTGTTGCAGCAAGCTGACAACGTTCAATCATAAAGGATTCTTTGCTGCTGTAAAAGAGCTTTTGGCTGATTTGAGAAGAATATAGGTTTAAAATAATCAGCACTGCAAAAGTAAGCACCACATAGGTAAGGGCATAGCGAAAATGGGAGCTTTTATACTGTATTAACTTATCTGAACTATTTTTTGAAATAATAGCCAACGCCCCATTTCGTCATAATGTATTCAGGCTCTGCAGGGTTCTTTTCAAGCTTTTCACGCAATCTGCGGATATGAACATCAACGGTACGTATATCGCTACGATATTCATATGACCAAAGTGTGTCAAGCAGCGTCTCACGGGAATAGACCCTGTTAGGATTGCGCATTAGAAACTCAATCACATCAAATTCCTTAGCTGTCAGGTCCACCAATTCAGCACCCCGATAGGCGTTTCGCGCATCCAGGTCAAGGGTGATATTGCCTGCGGTAAGACATTGGGATTTGTCGGCCGTTGCTGCTTTTGCTCTGCGAAGCAACGCACGAACTCGGGCTTTCAGCTCCAAAATATTAAAGGGCTTTGTCAGATAATCGTCAGCGCCCTGTTCAAAACCCATAAGCTTATCCATATCCTCTGCTTTTGCCGTAAGCAGAATGATTGGCACTTGCGAGAACTCGCGGATAGCGCTGCAAGCTTGCAAGCCATCCATTTCCGGCATCATAACATCCAAAATGATAAGATCCGGGTCTTCCCGACGGGCAGCTTGAACGGCCTCCAGGCCGTTACAGCCGGAGATTACTTCATAGCCTTCATTTTGCAGATTCAGACGGATGCCCTTTACCAACAAGGCTTCGTCGTCAACAACCAATATTTTCATATTAACCACCAACTGTAATGTATTTGCGCAGGTTCTCAACGGAGGCTTCGCTGAAACCTGTAACATTTTTCAGGTCATCTATGGCTTCATAAAAACCGTATTCCGTGCGGTAATCTATAATGTTTTGCGCTTTAGAACGGCCGACGCCGGGAAGAAGAATCAGTTCTTCAACAGTTGCGGTATTAATGTTGATTTTTCCAAGGTCGGCATCGTCGTCCGCGCTGCTGATATCGATATGAATCACAGTTCCTCCGGATAAACGCCCGAGATAAATGCCTGCAATGATAGTAAGGAAAAACAGAACTGCAGCAAAGGCGATGACGATGGATTTTTTCAATGTCCGTTACCTCCCGGATTGACTAAGACCGCAAAAGCTGATATAATCAGTACATATTATACACAATAACTTTTTCTTTCTCAAGTATTACCGCAGCAAATTGAGGTATAAATATGAAATTTAAGCCACTAATATGCATTTTTCTTTGCATGCTATTACTCGTTGCACCTATATATACCCAGGTCCGGGCAGAACAGAGTGAAGAAGCTCAGGTATCTGTTTCCAGCGGCAGCCATACATTGGATGCAACCCAGTGCCTGTTAGGAAATAGCAAGCTTGTTTCCAACACAGAAACTGCAATTCTTTACGAAACAAAAACCCAAACCCTGCTGTATGCTTATAATGCTGATGTGAGAATGTATCCATCCAGCTTTGTTAAGCTAATGACATTGCTGATAGCCCTTGAAGAGGGAGACCTTGCGCAGGAAATAACAGTAAATCAGGATGTTTTGAACTCCGTATCTGCAGATGCAATGAGTGTCAATTTATCCGCAGGTGAGGTCCTGACCCTGGAGGATTTGCTGTACTGTATGATTGTGGGATCCGGTAACGATGCTGCAGCAGTAATCGGTGATGCAATTGCAGGCTCTCAGGAAGCCTTTGTTGAAAAAATGAACGCCTATGCTCAGGAATTTGGCTGCACAAACACAAATTTTATGAATGTTCATGGCCTGCACCATGAGCAGCAGTATATCACCGCTCGTGATGCGGCCAGAATTATGGAACATGGCCTAAAAAATGACACCTTCCGCAAAATCATTGGTACGGATACCTATTTAGTGAGCGCCAACGAGATAGCCGGTGAACGCAATTTAGTTACAAATAATTATTTGATCAGCACTCACGTTATGGATATTTACAAGGATAATCGGGTTAAAGGCGGCAGAACAGGTGTTGATAATTATGGAAGACGATGCGTTGCTGCTGTTGCCAATTCCGGCAATATGGAGCTTATTAGCATTGTAATGGGAACAAAGTCCACCTACGAGGCAGATGGATATACTGTCCGCGTATACGGCGGTTTTCCGGAAACAACAGACCTTCTTACCCAAGGTTTTCAGGGAGTTCGAGGGGTTGAGATTTTCCATAAGGATGAAGTCATGCGTCAATATGGCATCATGGGCGGCAACTGTGATTTGTTCTCCGGTGCGCTGGAGGGCGCGTCAACTGTTCTGCCATACTCTGTTGGCCTTGAGGATCTGACCTTTGTTTACAAGGATTCCTTTAATGGTGCATATCCTGCAATTCCTGTAAACCGAGGTGATTTTATATCTACAGTTCAGGTATGGTACAGAGACATCTGTGTAGGCAGCTCAGTGCTTTATGCCATGAATACGGTGGACGGAACGCAGCCTGAGTTTGTACCCAGTATGCAGTCGGATACGGCAATGCCCTGGTGGGGCTGGGTTTTGATTGTTTTGGGCAGCCTCGTTGTTCTGGCCGGAATATATATCCTTGTTATGCGCTATGTGCCGTTTATCAGAAAACTTTTATATGAAAAGCAACGCAGAAACAGATGGTAACAAACAAAGGGCTTCGAAAGGGCGGGTTCACATAGGGATTTATACGCTCCAAGTTGGACCTTTTCCAGCAATACTACGTCAAAAAGCCACGGCAGGCGTCAGCCTTACCGTGGCTTTTTATCTTGTCTTGCAGAAAAATCTCTCACTTTGGAGTGCTTCGCAGTTTTGAATTTAAGATTTTTGCTCACAGAATATTCAGAGGCCGCAGGAATACTGGATGTATTTCAAGGACGATGGATTTTCTGTGGGGAAAAAGATTTATTCAAAACCGTGTAAATCCCTATGTGAGCCCGCCCAAGCGCCTGTCCTTATGGCATCAGTTTTCCGGTGCAGAGGTGTTTGCCAGAATATATTGCAAAAAGGCCTGGGCATTATCCATGTTACCGGCGTTATAAAACAAAGCCAAAGCGTAGTTTTGATAGGTGGTGGGATAGCAGGTTTGGGTCAGACTCCATTCCGGCTGCAGCCTAACTGCCACAGGGATGGGTTTTTCCATTTTTTCCGGCGCTGCGGAGTCCGGGAAGACTGGCGTTTCGCCGGCAAAACTATCCAGCTCCTCTAAAAGCGCAAGGTCAATATATATCAGGTAGGGAGCCAGGGCATCCAGCTGCTGCTGGGTCAGCGATTGGGTAAGGTCTGAAAGAAAGCCCTGGTAGCCAAAATCTAAGGCCACCTCATAGTCTGCTACCAATACATCCAGTTGGCCTTCCATTTGCATAGCAATAAGGGCCAGGTATTGATTGTAGTCGGATTCTACATCCTGACCGAATTGTATAAGCTTGGTTTGCAGAGGCGTTTTTTCACTGTCAATTCCCTGCGTTTGGGCAAAGCCCTGCAGATAGCCGTTCATAACGGCTTCATCGGTGGCCGTGTCAACGCAGCATAGCTGCAGCGCGGGGTCTTTCTGCATTGCCCAGTTTACAATCAGCGAGGTAGCAATGGCCAAAACAGCCAGTATGACCAGGATGGTTGACCGGAAACTGGTAAATATGTATTGCAGCTGCTCCTTTAGGGGCTGTCCCTTCAGGTTTTTTAAATTTTGGATAGTTGCTTCCCGGGGTGTCATAGCATTGTTCCTTTCAGCCGGGGAGCGCAGCTCCCCTGGGCAGTGTTACTGTTAATAGCTATTATAACCTCAAAGGCTTGCCAAATCAAGGACAATCGAGTTGTGGGGGAAAAAGTTTACAAAAGGGTGGTTTGTCAAAAAGAGGACAGAGAGCATTATATGCTCTCTGCCCTTTTTTGCGCCCTACAGGGCGGCTTTTAAGTTCTCGCTAATCAGGTCCTGGAGGGTGATGCCCTCAAAGAATGCGTCGATCATATTATCCAGCTTGTCCCACATGGGCTTGGTTTGGCAGCAGGTGGACCTGCCGCAGGCGGCAGAGCCCTGGGAGGTGCAGCTTACCGCAGCCAACGAGCCTTCGGTAAGCTTCAAAATGCTTCCCACGGTATACCGGTCAGCAGGGCGGTTAAGCCGGTAGCCGCCGCCTTTGCCGTGGATTGCATCCACAAACCCGGCCTTGGACAGCACCGTCATAATCGATTCCAGATATTTTTGGGAGATGCCCTCATTTTCAGCAATTTCTTTCAGCGGAATGAACTCTGCCCCACCACGCAGGGCCAAGCACACCATCACCCGCAGGGCATAGCGTCCCTTGGTGGATACAATCATAGCCTAAACACACCCCTAATTAGTGGCAATGACCGCAGTTTTCGCAATCGGGGAAAAGCTTGTGGTCGTATTCGATGCCGTTGCGGTCGTAATAGTCCTTCAGGGCAGACTTGATGGCTTCTTCTGCCAGCACAGAGCAGTGGAGCTTATGAGCAGGCAGACCGTCCAGGGCTTCGGCAACTGCCTTATTGGTCAGCTGCATAGCCTCGCTGATGGGCTTGCCCTTAATCATCTCCGTTGCCATAGAGGAAGAGGCAATGGCAGAGCCGCAGCCAAAGGTTTCGAACTTCACATCCACAATAATATCGTTTTCAATTTTCAGGTAAATTTTCATAATATCGCCGCATTTGGCGTTGCCAACCTGGCCCACGCCGTCGGCATTTTCAATCACACCCACGTTTCTCGGGTGCATAAAATGGTCCATTACGACCTCACTGTAAAGTGCCATAATTTACTCCTTTTACAATTTTACAGAATGTATTCCCGAACACCGGTCTGCAGATCTCTCCAAACCGGGGACATATTCCGCAGCAGGCTTACCACTTCCAGTACGCATTTGAGGATATGATCCATTTCTTCCATGGTGTTCTCGTGACTTAAAGAAAGACGCAGCGAGCCGTGGGCAACATCGTGCACCCGGCCAATGGCCAGCAGCACATGGCTGGGGTCTAAAGAGCCGGAGGTGCAGGCAGAGCCGGAGGATGCGCAGATGCCCATAGCATCCAGATAAAGCAGCAGGCTTTCGCCCTCAATGCCCTCAAAGCAAAAGCTCACATTGCCGGGCAGCCGGTTAACCGGGTCGCCGTTGAGCGCGCAGTGGGGAATCTTGGACAGGCCCTCAATGAGATAGTCCCGCATAGCCCGGACCTTGGCTTCGTTTTCATTCATATGGTCGCAGGCGTCCTTAAGCGCTGCAGCCATACCGCAAATGCCGGGGATATTCTCTGTGCCGGCCCGTTTGCCCCGTTCCTGGGCGCCGCCTTCAATGAGGTTGCGGAGCATGATGCCCCGGCGCACATACAAAGCGCCCACGCCCTTGGGGCCGTGGAATTTGTGGCCGGACAGGGACAGCATATCAATATTTTCTTTTTTAACATCAATATGAAGGTGACCTACTGCCTGTACCGCATCGGTGTGGAACAGCACGCTCTTTTCCTTGCACACAGCGCCAATTTCTGCGATAGGCAGCACAGAGCCAATCTCGTTGTTGGCATACATACAGGTAACCAAACAGGTGTCCTCCCGGATGGCATCATGTACCTGCCCAGCGGTGATATTGTGATTGTTCTTCACATCCAAAAGGGTGATTTCAAAACCCTCTTTCTGAAGCTTTTGCAGGGTGTGCAGCACAGCGTGATGCTCAAAAGCAGTGGAAATGATGTGCTTCTTACCCTTCATTGCGCCCAGATATGCGGCGGTGCAAATGGCCTGATTATCCGCTTCGCTGCCGCCGGAGGTAAAATAAATCTCCCGGCTTTCGCAGCCTAAGCATTGGGCCACCGTTTGTCTGGCATTTTCCAGGGCTTCCTTTGCTTCCTGACCTGCAGAGTGCAGGCTGGAAGGATTGCCATAAATTTTGTCAAAATATGGGAGCATGGCATTTATCGCAACAGCGCTTGTTTTGGTTGTTGCGGCATTATCGGCATATACTTGCATGGATAATCCTCCATAGTTATTCACATACTTGTAGTACCTGTATGGTAGCATTATTTACCCACCTTGTCAATAGGTAAATACATTTTGCCCGGTTTTGCAAAAAATATTTTACATTTCCAAAACTGCCCTGAATTTTAACCTTTTGCATCGGTTATGAAAGATAACCGGTGGCATACTGTGAAAGAAGACAAATGGAGGGGCAGAAAATGAAAAAATTTACAGGAGCAATCTTTGTATTCCTTATAATCCTGTGCGTGGCAATTCCCGCGCAGGCGGCAGAAGAGGTGATACCCGGTGGGCAATTGGTGGGCCTGGAGCTTTTTGACGGCAGCGTATGTGTGGCGGCTTTTGACGAAAAATTGGGCAATGCCGCCAAAGCCGCCGGCATACAGACCGGAGACCGCATCACAGCAATCAACGGTCAAAAAGTGGAAAGTCCCCGGGATATTACCGATGCATTAAACCGGGCAAATACCGATGTAACCCTTACTCTTATCCGGGGCGGCAGCAGCCTGACCGTGTCACTCACTCCCCAAATTACGGCCAATGGCCCCCGGCTTGGGCTTTATCTGAAGCAGGGCACCACCGGCGTTGGCACCGTCACCTATATTGACCCGGATGACGGAAGCTTCGCTGCCTTGGGTCACGGAGTAAGCAATAAAAACGGCGGCCTTATTACCATGACAGCAGGCAGGGTTTACGATGTGTCGGTTGTTACCGTCCGCAAAGGAAAAGCCGGGCAGCCCGGTCAGCTTATGGGCTCGGTGCAGGGCGGCATCCAGCTGGGCAAGCTTACAAAAAACACCTCTTTTGGTGTGTTTGGCACACTTAATGGCTTCAACAAGATGGCAACTATAGAGGTGGCTGATCCCGATGAGGTGAAAACCGGGGAAGTGACCATTCGCTGTACGGTCAGCGGCAATCTCACACGGGAATATAAAGCGGAAATTGTTAAGGTGTATAGCCAAAACCAAAATACCGGCCGCAATATGCTCATCCGCATTACAGACCCGGATTTGCTTGCCGCCACCGGCGGCATCGTCCAGGGCATGTCCGGCTCACCGATTATTCAGGACGGAAAACTGGTCGGCGCGGTGACGCATGTCCTTGTTAACGATCCTACCACCGGATATGGCATCTTTATCGAAAATATGTTAGACGCGGCAGCATAAGAATGGACAATTGAAAATTGACAATTGACAATTTTGGTGTCGCTTTGCGACAAATTAAAATCATCGCCGTAGGCGATACCACAATTGTCCATTGTACATTGTCCATTGTCAATTAAAAAATCGGAGGTTTTTTATGGATTTCTACAATATTCCAATCGGCTTCGGTTTGGCCTTATCTTCTAACACTGCAGCCATGAACCGCTATGCCCATTTGGATGAAGCAGAAAAGCAGGAGATTTTGCACAAAGCCCGGGGTGTCCGCAGCGAAGAAGAAATGTATTCCCTTGTGGCAGACCTTGCTAACGGCACAATTCAATAAACAAAAGAGCAAATCTGCAATACCACAGATTTGCTCTTATTTATTTCTGCTTGTTATGTTTGTACGTGCGCCTTGCAATCTATCGCAAGATGTGTTATGCTTTTGGGCATAAAAGGAGGCGACTATAATGAACCGAATTTTGCGGATGTGTCTGAAAAATATTTTCGTTTTGCCCGGTGCCTGGATTAAGCTTTGCCGCTATGCCAAGCATCCGGAGCGCTACGAAGAACCGGAGATGTACCGGCATATTCAGTATATTATGAAGATGGCGGTGGATTCCGGCAATGTGGACCTGCAGGTTTATGGCCGGGAGAATATCCTTAAAGAAAACGGCTTTTTGATGGTGGGCAATCACCAGGGCCTGTTTGACATCGTGGCGTTGGTATCAGATTTTGACGGGCCGCTGGCTGCCGTGTTTAAAAAAGAGCTGGGCAACGTGCCCTTTATTAAGCAGCTGATCCGCTGCACCAAGTCCTTTTCTATGGATAGAGAAGATGTGCGCCAGTCCCTGACGGTGATTCAGGCGGTGACGGCAGAGCTGAAAAAGGGACGCAATTACCTGATTTTTCCTGAAGGCACCCGGAGCAAAAAGGGCAATACTATGGGTGAATTTCACGGCGGCAGCTTCCGCTGCGCAGTAAAGGCCAAAGCCCCGATTTTGCCCTTTGCCTTTATCGATAGCTTTAAGGTGCTGGACCAAAAGGGCAGCAAGCCTGTTTGTGTGCAGCTGCATTATTTAGAGCCCATTTTCTATGAAGAATACAAGGATATGAACACTGTGGAAATTGCCGAATTGGTAAAAAGCCGCATCCAAAAAGTGCTGAACGAAAATGCATAAAAATTGCCCCAAGGCATTTGCCTTGGGGCGTTTTCGTTATGGGTTTTCTGCCATATATTCGTCGGCATAGTGGGCAGCTACGGCGCCGTCTGCCACGGCAGTGACTACCTGCCGCAGACCCTTGACCCGGACATCGCCCACGGCAAAAACACCGGGGATATTGGTGCGGGTGGTTTCGTCGGCAAGGATATAGCCGGCATCGTCCAGGGCAATTTGGCCCTTAACCAGGTCCGTTGCCGGGATGCGGCCCACGCTGACAAAAATGCCGTCGCAATCTACTTTCCGGGTTTCGCCGGTGGCAACATCCTTGAGTATTGCGCCGGTAACTTTATTGTCGCAAATTACTTCTGCAACGGTGCTGTTCCAGGCAAATTCCAGATTTGCGGTCTGCTTCAAAGGCTCGTGGTATACCCGGGTGGCCCGCAAGGTGTCCCGGCGGTGGACCAAAATCACCTTTTTGCAAATGCGTGACAGGAGCAATGCATCTGCCGCTGCGGTGTTGCCGCCGCCAACCACCAAAACGGTTTTATCTTTGTAGAACATACCGTCGCAGGCAGCACAGTAGCCCAGGCCTCTGCCAATGAGGCTTTCTTCGTTCTCAACCCCTAAGGGACGGGGGCTTGCGCCGGTGGCAATGACCACGGTTTTGCCGTAGAATATACCGCTGTCGGTGGTGATGACCTTGGGGTTGGCGTTCAAATCCAGGGCGGTAACCTCGGCATATTCGGTTTGGGCGCCAAAGCGCTCCGCACCGGCCTGCATTTGCATGCCCAGAGTGAAGCCGTCAATGCCGTTTTCAAAGCCGGGGTAATTGTCAATTTGGTGTGTCATAGCCATTTGGCCGCCGGCAGAGAGCTTTTCCAGCACTACGGCGGACATACCGGAGCGGGCTGCGTAAAGGGCAGCGGTGTAGCCGCCGGGGCCGCCGCCTATAATGACCATATCAAATACTTTATCCATAAGTGTACCTCCGGGGTGTTTTTATGTAAGGGCAAAGTAGGCAACCACGGCAATGCCCAAAATAATGCGGTAAATGCCAAAGGAAGCAAAGCTGTGTCTGCGCACATATTCCATCAGGGCTTTAATGACCAAAAGACTTACCAGGAAGCTGACCACAGTGCCAACCACCAGCACGCCCAGCTCCGTTGCAGTGGCGCTTGCGCCATCTAACAGGAACTTGAGAAGCTTCAGCGCACTGGCGCCCAGCATGGTGGGGATAGCCAGGAAGAAGGAAAATTCTGCGCCTGCGCTGCGGCTGACACCCAGCAAAATCGCGCCCAAAATGGTGGCGCCGGAACGGGATGTGCCGGGAATAATGCTCAGCACCTGAAATGCGCCGATGAAAAGGGCGGTGCGGTAATCGATGCTGCCTACATCCTGAATGCGGAAGCTGCCCTTTGCATTGCGCCGTTCCACCAGGATAAAGGCAATGCCGTAAACAATCAAAGCAAGAGCCACCACAACGGTGTTCAGTGTCGTGCCCAAAACTGTAGTGCCACGCAGCCAGCTGTCCAAAGGCTCGTCAAGGAGCAATCCCAGCACCGCCGAGGGCAGCACAGCAATCACAACCTTAAACCACAGACTCCAGGTATCTTTTTTCTGGGTCAGGTCCTTTTTGGGGGAGAAGGGGTTGAGCTTATGGAAGAAAAGCACAATCACCGCCAAAATGGCGCCAAGCTGAATGACGATTTCAAATAAGTCGTAAAATACGGGAGAAATGTTCAGGGGAACAAAGTCCTCCAGCAGAATAATATGGCCGGTGGAGGATATGGGCAGCCATTCGGTAATGCCCTCTACGATGCCGAAAAGAATGGCTTTCAACAGTTCTATAATGTCCACATTTACGCTCCTTTCATTCACTGTGTTTATCATACTTTATATCCGGTGGCTTTGCAAGGGAAAAACCTTTGCATTTTTTACAAATTGTTCACCCTGAACGGAGTTTTTCAGTTATAATAAAGAAAAGTAACTATGAGGAGGCGCAATTATGGCTGTTTCGGTATTGATTGTTGAGGATGACCGCAATATTCAGGAGCTTTTGCAGATGTATCTGGAAAAGGAGGGCTATGCTGTAACCGTAGCCGGTGACGGAGGACAGGGCCTGCAGAAATTCCGGGCTATTAAGCCGGATATTGTGCTTTTGGATGTGATGATGCCGGTGATGGATGGCTGGAGCGTATGCCGCACCATCCGCAGCGAAAGCCAGACCCCGATCATTATGCTCACTGCCAAGAGCGAAACCGATGATAAAATCACCGGCCTGAAAACCGGCGCAGATGACTATGTGACCAAGCCCTTTGAAATGAAGGAGCTTCTTGCCCGTATTGAGGCGGTGCTGCGCCGCACAGAACGGGGTACCGAGCAGCCTAAGGCAAGGCGGCTGGTGTTTGATAAGCTGATTATTGATATGGATGCCTTTGAGCTGACTGTAAACGGCAAAAAGACCGATACGCCCCCCAAGGAGATGGAGCTTCTTTATTATTTGGCATCTTCTCCCAATCGGGTGTATACCCGCAATCAGCTGCTGGATGAGGTGTGGGGCTTTGACTATTTTGGCGATTCCCGTACTGTGGATGTCCATGTAAAGCGCCTGAGAGAAAAGCTGGAGGGCGTTTCTGAAAGCTGGACATTGAAAACAGTGTGGGGCGTTGGCTATAAATTTGAGGTATTGTAAATGAGGACCGCCTTTCGGAGAATTTTGATTCCGGCGGCATTGGTGCTGCTGTGCGCGCTTTTGGCGGTGGGCTGGATGTTCCAGATGTTGGTGCGTCAGCATATGCAGGAAGATGCCTACGATGCAATGCACACCACGGCGGACACGGTTTCCAAGCTGGTTACAGCTTATGTTTCTGAGGGAGCGCTCAGTAATGCTGATCTTTATTTGAATATGACGGTGGCCTCCCGGGTGGCCGGGGCGCAGACCGTTATTTGCGATAGCGCAGGCATGCTGGTGGTGTGCTCCGACTCTCCCTTTGGCTGCGTCCACCAGGGTCTTGTGCTGGACAGCGCCTTTGTATCCCGTGTACTGGAAAATCGGGACGGCGTGCGCACATTGGGTGTGATTCAGGGCCTTTATGCCGATGCCCGTTATGCGGTGAGTGTGCCTGTCTTTGACCGGATGGGCAAGTCCATTGGCATTGTCATCAGTTCCATATCTGCCACCAGCGCCATGACCATTATGGAAAAGCTTACCACCTCCTGTCTTTTGGTGAGTGTGATTACCGTGGTGGTGTCCGTTGTGCTTATGGGCTATATTGCCCGAAAGCAAAGCTCCCCCTTGCAGGATATTGCTCGGGTTGCCACAGATTTTGGTCACGGAAATTTATCTGCCCGGGCACGGGTGGATAAGCACAGCTCCCAGGAAATGCAGGAGCTTGCTCTTGCTTTTAATAATATGGCCGACTCCCTGGAAAAAAGCGAAAATCAGCGCCGTGAGTTCATTGCCAATATCTCTCATGAGCTGAAAACCCCTATGACTACCATTTCCGGCTTTATGGACGGAATGCTGGATGGCACCATCCCTCCACAGCGGCAGACCCATTATATGGAGCTGGTGTCCCAGGAAACAAAGCGGCTTAGCCGTCTGGTGCGCAGTATGCTGGATATCTCCCAGCTGCGGGAGCAGGAGGGCGTTGCCGAGGAACGGAAGCAAAGCTTTGATATGGCTGAGTGCATAGGCCGCACCTTGGTAAGCTTTGAGCAAAAGATTGTTGCCAAGGAGCTGGAGGTACAGGTGGATATGCCGGAGCACCCGGTATATACCCGGGCGGATCAGGACGCCATTACTCAGGTGGTGTATAACCTGCTGGATAACGCAGTAAAGTTCTGCCCCCAAAAGGGCATTTTGCAGCTGCGGCTGCGGCTGGGCACCCATAAAATCTATGTAAGCATCGCCAACAGTGGGCAGACCATTCCTCCCGAGGAGCTGCCGCTGGTGTTTGAGCGCTTTCATAAAATAGATAAAAGCCGTACAGAAAAGGACGGATGGGGCCTGGGGCTTTACATTGTAAAGACCATTATCGGTTCTCACGGAGAGGATATCTCCGTATCCAGCGCAGGGGATACTACGGAATTTACCTTCACCCTGCCTTTGGAAAATTGACGAACGGAGCAACATTTATGGCAAAGAACCAAGAAAATATGCCGCCCCGGGATACTTATCAGACCGGTGTTACCGAGCCACCCAAAAAGTGGGGTGGGCTCATTGCGGCGCTATTTATGACGGTGATTTTCCTGTGCGGTATTATCACAGGTTTAGGCGCCATGAACATTAAGCTGTTTCATCAGATAGCCGGTGAGGAGCCGGAGAAATCTGTGTCCTTTACCCGGGGGAACAGTCCGTCGGTGGCAGCTATCAGTGAAGCCCAGGAATCTCGTGAGGAAGCTTTTTGGACGCTGGGCTTTGTGGGCAGGGAGCTTTCCGATGTATACCGCACCTATTACGAACTGCCCCGGGGGGTTTACATCAGCCAGGTGGACAGCAGCTCCCTGCTTGGGCGCCTTGGGCTGCAGCCCGGAGATGTGCTGGTGCAGGTGAATAACACCCCTATTATCTGTCTTGCGGATGCAAAGGCCGCTCTTGAGGGCCTGGAAAGTGGCACGCTGGTGCTGTACCGGGCAGGGCAGAGCATAACCATAACCTTTTGAGTGAGGCTTGCTATGGAACCGATTTTCAAACAGAAATACACCATTGCAGCCATCCATACCGATTGCTTTGGCTACTTGAAGCCCTCGGTGGTGCTCCATTTTGCCCAGGAAGCTGCCGGCGGCCATTGCCTGCAGCTGAATGTGGATTGGGACACACTGGCTAAAAAGAATATGTTTTGGGCCCTCATTCGCACCAAGGTACAAATTACCCGGCTGCCCCGGGAGGGGGAGACAATCACCGTGGAAACCTGGCCTATGCCTACTACCCGGGTTGCATATCCCCGGGCGGTGGTGGCCCTGGACGCAAATGGCAATGAGCTGTTTCGCTCTGTTAGCCTTTGGGTGCTGATGGACAGCCAAACCCGGGAAATGATTTTGCCCGGCAAAAGCGGCGTGAGCGTGGAGGGAATCCTGCGAGGTACGGAGCTGGATGCGCCGAAAACTCTGGCACCCAAGACCCTTGCCCACACCTTGCAACGACCGGTGCGCTTTAACGACCTGGATAAGAACGGACATATGAACAACACCCGGTATTTGGATTGGGTGACGGACCTGCTTCCCAGTGATTTTTACCGGCAGCACAGATTGCAGCAAATCGTCCTTTGCTATAATCAGGAGGCTCGGGAAAATCAGCTTCTTGAGCTTGCCTGGCAGGTGGGTGAGGATGGGAATTTGCTGGTGGATGCCTGCCGTACAGGAACAGATGACCACCCCGGGAAAAGCCGTGTGTTCTCCGCCCTACTTACCTTTGAATAGGTGTTCTGTAAACCGATCCCATAAATATCACATTTTAACATAAATATATCAAAACTGTCTAAACCCCCACAAACAGCCCGGTTTGTGGGGGTTTTCCCCGGTATGGCTTGGGGAAAACCTTGGGGAATATGGGGAAAACTCCTGGGTGCGTGGATAAGAAAAATGTCTTTTTTGTAGCATTTATGTCAACCGATGTTCCGTCGCCTTTTGCAAGCTGCATTGACACCAACCGGAAAATTTGGTACCATAGGAACAGAAAATAACGCCCCAACTTTGGGGGCAAAAGGATGCAGTTATGGATAATTATTTTATGCCGCAATTCACAGCCTTACAGGTCAATGAAATGTCCTCCCTGGCCCTTGCCCATGTGGGCGATGGCGCTTATGAGCTGCTGTGCCGGGTGTACCTGTGCGCCCGGGGCACAAAAACTGTGCTGAAGCTTCATAAGGATACGGTGGAGCTTGTAAAGGCGCCTGCCCAGGCGCGGTTGGCGCAGGCAATGCTGCCAAGGCTCACCGAGGAGGAAACTGCCTATTTTCGCCGGGGCAAGAATGCCCACACCCACGCCGCCCCCGCCTCGGCCAGTCGCCGGGAATATGCCCTTGCCACCGGTCTGGAGGCTTTGTTTGGCGCCCTTTATTTGATGGGGCAAAAGCAGCGGCTGAACGACCTGTTTATTGGGGCAATGGAGGATGTATATGGCCTTTGATGCTTTTTTCCTGCAGGCGGTGCTTCAGGATATGGAACGCCGCGTGCTTTCCGGCCGGGTGGAGAAAATCCATCAGCCCAGTCGGGATACGGTGATTTTGCAGCTGCGGTGCGAAGGTGGCAGGGAAAAGCTGCTGTTTGGTATCAATCCTGCCAATCCCCGGCTGTACCTGACTCAGGCAAGCCCGGAGAATCCTGCTGAGCCGCCTATGTTCTGTATGCTTCTGCGTAAGCACCTGTCCGGCGGCAGGCTGACGGAAATCCGGCAGCTGCCTATGGAACGGGTGGCGGAGTTTACCTTCCAATGTACCTCGGAAATGGGCGACCTGACCCAAAAACGCCTGGTGGCGGAGCTTATGGGCAGGACCTGCAATTTATATTTGCTGGATGCAGACGGACGCATTATCGATTGCCTGCGCCGTGTTGGCCTTGACGAAACTGCCAAGCGGCCCGCGCTGCCGGGGCTTTATTATCAGTACCCGGAGAAGGTTGCAAAGCTGAATCCGGCGGTTATGGCGGAGCAGGACTATGTAAACGCGCTGGAAGCGCCGGGAGCAGATTTGCTTTGCGACCGCCTGATGGATACGCTGGGTGGCCTGTCCACCCTTGTGTGCCGGGAGGCGGCCCTTTATGCCGCCGGTGACACCGATGCCAGAGTCGGCAGCCTGGACACACAGGCTGCAGCCAGGGCCCTGCATAGCTTCTTTACCCGGCATTTGCAAGAACCCGGGCCTTATTATTATGCGGACCGACAGGGCGTTATGAAGCAGTTTGCCTTTTGCCCCATTTGCCAGTACGGTGAAAGCCGGCAGGCGGAGTCCTTT
This sequence comes from Faecousia sp., assembly GCA_045585915.1. Lineage (GTDB taxonomy): Bacteria > Bacillota > Clostridia > Oscillospirales > Oscillospiraceae > Faecousia. The sequence continues at coordinate 25,836 of JAZMZJ010000020.1, forward strand.
ACGGCGCTTTTAGATGGCTTTTATATCGTAAAGGACCGGCTTGACGCCATGCGGCAAAAGAGCCAGGCGGTGCGTAAAACGGTGCAGAACCTGTGCCAGCGACTGCGGCGTAAAATGGCTCTGCAGGAAAAGGAACTTCTTGCTACCTATGACCGGGAACGGCTGCGGCAGTTAGGCGATATCGTAACCGCCAATCTGCACCGCATTCAAAAGGGGCAGACGGTGCTGGAGGCAGAGGACTTTTACGATGAGAATATGCCCCTTGTTTCCATTCCCATATCCGCTGTTTTGTCCCCTCAGCAGAATGCGGCCAAGTTTTATAAGGATTACAGCCGTATGAAAAATGCGGAAAAGGAGCTGAAGCATCAGCTTGACCTTGGCGCAACGGAGCTTTCCTATTTGGAAAGTGTACTGGAAGCTTTGTCCCGATCCCAAACGGAAGGGGAGCTGGAGGAAATCCGCCGGGAGCTGCAGGATGGGGGTTACCTGAAAAAGGAATCGGATAAAAAGCGGATGAAGGTGGCAAAATCCGCCCCTATGCGCTTTGTGTCCACCGATGGCTTCCCCATTTATGTGGGCCGAAATAACCGGCAGAACGAAGAGCTGACCTTTAAGCTGGCAAGAAAGGACGATATTTGGCTCCATGCCCAAAAGGTACACGGAAGTCATGTGATTATTTCCTGCGACGGCGCGCAGCCCTCTGACAATACGGTGACGCAGGCAGCCCAGCTGGCAGCATATTATGCAGAATCTACCGGCGGTCAGAATATTCCTGTGGATGTAACAGCAGTCAAGCAGGTGAAAAAGACCCCTGCCGGAAAGCCCGGTATGGTGATATACCATACCTACCGCACCGTCATCGTTAACCCTTATCCTGATATATTTGTGGACCCCCTGAATGCAGAATAAAAGCGGTGCAGCTTAATAGGCTGCACCGCTTTTTTAGAATAGGAATAAGGAATACCAAGTGATAATATTTTGCCCGTAATAAAAATCCAATCCCAAATTTTCCAAAGTGGGGATGATATTGATGCCCTGGCTTTCCACACAGGGGTGCATCCGCTGGGGGTAGCGGCAGGGCTTTCCCTGCAGGTAAGCACATTCGTCGCAAATTGCGCAGGCCTCGGTGGAAAGCACATAGGGGTCTACACCCTGCTGCCTTAGAAGCTCGGCTACCTGATTGGTCACATCCTCATGACCTGCCCGGGTGGCAAGGGTGGCGTCAATGTCGGCAATGTCCTCACATTCGGTGATGGTGCCGATAAGCAGACAGTTACGGTAGGAAAGACATTTTGCTTTGCATTCTTCCACCTCGCCCACCGCCGGTGGGCAGGCCCAGGTTTTGCCGTACATGGGGCATTCTGCCTGACAGATGTGGCGGATGCGCTGGGAAAATTCAATGCTTTTGGGGTCGATGTAAGCATAGGTATACAGAGGCAGCTCCTGGAGCGCCTGTTCTAACATTTCTTTATTCATTAAAGCACCTCCTGCAAAATATTTTTGCAGCCTTCCTCTAAGTCACGCCAGGTAGCAGAAAAATCGCCGCTGTACCAGGGGTCAGCCACATCCCGGTTTAAGAAAGGACGGAATTTATTCTGCCCGGGGAACATCCGGGAAAGATAGCTGTGGTTACGGCTGTCCATATAATAGATACGGTCATAGTACCGGCAGTCTGCTTCTGTGATCTGTCTTGCCCGGTGATTACCAAAGGGAATGTTGTGCCGTTCCAGCTCCCGGCGGGCGGGGGGATAGAGAGGATTGCCCAGCTCTTCCCGGCTTGCCGCCACAGAGGCAATTTCCAGCTTGTCCGCGACGCCTGCCTTGGCGGCCATATCTTTCAGAATGTATTCCGCCATAGGACTGCGGCAGATATTCCCGTGGCATACAAATAGTATTTTGACCATAAACCGCCCTCGCTTTCGTATGGCTATTGTAACATACCCAGCAGCCGTTTGCAATGCTCAGCCTTTGGAATTAGATAATAGAGAATATTGAATAGAGAATAGATATTTCGTGCCCAAACATTACGCCACCCTATGGAAGCCGAAAAGAGGCTTGCATTTGAAATTGTTTTGATATATCCTATAATTAGGAAAACGGTTTGATAAATCAAAAACGAAAGGAGTCTTATCGATGAGGAAGATAATTAGCCTCGCTTTGGTTTTGTTAGTCTTACTTGGCTGCTTGACTGCCTGCAACATCACACAAAACATTTTAGGTGCGATAGCAGATGAGGCAGAAGCTACTCCAAAAGTAGTGGAAATGATGGCAGCATTGGCTGAGGATAACGCATCCGATGCCAAAGCCTTACTGCATCCCCAGGTTGCACAAACATCCGATAAGGCTATCGCACAAATGAGTGCCTACCTGGCAGGCAGAAAAGCAAGCGTCATTGAATTGACAAGCATCAACATCAATACCTCCGTTGGCACAGCAGGCAAAACCAGACAGGAGCAAGTAGCGTACCGGGTTACGCTGACTGATGGTGACGTAATTTTTATAAATGTAGTTTACCTTTCAAACAATCAAGGTACTGGCTTTGCTTCGTTTCAAGTGGTTTTGGGTGTGGCTTAAAGGTATTGGGTATTGAGATGATAAAACTCCCGCCGACCTGATGGTCGGCGGCTGCTTTGCGCTTATTTCTTTTTGCGGAAGAACATCACACCGCCCAAAAGGCAAATGGGTGCGGCGGCAAGGGTTACGCCTCTAAAGTAGATGACGAAAAATCGGCTTTTGAGCAGGGTCGCAAGCACCGACAAAATGGGCATAAAAAATCCCGCTACCTCTTTTTTAGCTGCTTTTGCAGATATGGGCGGGTAGCGGTAATTTATGAGGAAGTCTTGATTTCTGTATGGTATGGGAGTATAATACTGCTTGTTAAAATCGACTTTTGGAGGTGTGATAGGTGGATATATCTTTTAAATCGGGGAACGAGAAATTTAATTACAGAGTGTGTGCTATGATAATTTCTGAAGAAAAAATCTTAGCAATGCACGACGAACGGTCTCCATACTACTACTTGCCTGGCGGAAGAGTGGAAATCGGCGAAACGGCAGAAAATGCTGTTATTCGAGAGGTACAGGAAGAATTAGGTGTAACACCCAAGATTGTCCGCCCTCTTTGGCTAAATCAAGCGTTTTTTACAGAGGATGTAGATAATCTACATTATCACGAACTGTGTGTTTACTTCTTGATGGATATAGAAGATACTGACTTGCTCTTGAGAGGTGAAACATTCACAACAACTGAAGGTCGTCGTACACATACCTTTGAATGGTTAGAGTTTGGCAGATTGAAGGATGAGTACTTTTATCCGCTGTTCCTTAAAAAAGACATTTTCAATTTGCCCGATGTGTTTACCATTCGTGCGGAAATTGAGTGAACAAATAAAAGCAGCCGCCGACCTGATGGTCGGCGGCTGTGCTGTTTTGTGTCATGTTGGGGGCAAAATGTGGTTGTTTTCAAAAGTAGTATGCCAGTAGTACAAATAGGGAAATCACCTTGCAAAGGGCGGTATAGCATTGCATAGCTTGGTATGCCGTGCCTGGGTCAAATCTTCCCATGGCAGACGAAAAGAATTTTAACCATAAAAAGCCCTCGCTTTCGGCATCCATTGTAACACAAAGGGGAGCGTTTTGCAACGCTCCCCAATGAATTGCCCTTTGGGCATGAATTGGCTTTGCCATGATTTGCCTGACGGCATGAATTGCGCTGTGGCGCATTGAGTTTGGGGCAATTCAATTCATGGAGCATGGCGAGAAATCATGCCGCATTGCGGCAATTCACGATGCGCAGCATCAATTCATTTTCTCGTCTATCCCGTCGGCAAGTGTTACGCATCTATAGTAGATGACGAAAAACGGCTTTTGAGCAGCGGAACAGATAGCCGACAGCATAGGCATAAAAATTCCGCTACCTGTATCATAGTCGAATTTGCGGCTATGGGCGGGCAGCGGTAATTTATGAGTAAATCTTGATTTCTGTGTGGTATGAGAGTATAATTCAGTTAGATAAACTTGAATTTGACGGTGATAATATGCTGATAAAAATAGGTGATTTTGAATGCACAGAAGTTTGGGATGGGGTGTTTTATAAAAAACTTTCCAATTATCCGATGGTATCGGATTGGGAAATTAGAACCATTATCGAGTTTATAGAATACGAAAAGAAATATGGCAGAACTTGTGACATCGAATGTGATAACGAAAATACATTACAGTCAGTTTTAGATGGCATCAAGCAAAAAGAAGCCTATCTTTCTGTTTCTCGCCCTAAGCTACTGACAGAGTGTACCGCTTGTCCATATAGAAAGGGGTGTGTCACAGATTTTGTGTGCCACACTACATGCGTTGACAACGCAATTAAGATTTTTGAGTGCGGCAAGTTGTTATCTGCACTAAATGCACGACAAGTCTCCGTTGAGATACTGATGAACGAGAACCGAAATGCAGCAAATGACCCTGCGGACTATTTTGAATATATCATGCTCGCTTGGGGGAACTGCCAAGCAGGAGACAGATTGGTAATGGAGCGCAGCTTGGGACGGTTCCCGAATGATAATGATTTAAGTATCGGCTTCAATCCAGGTGTGCGTTTCTATTTTCAGTATGAACAGTTAATATCACATCCCAATGCCATATGTGATGGTGTTCTGCCTATGAAAGTCAAGGATGAGATTATCCTCGACGATTGGGTTTACAAAATTGTGATACCAACTAGATTAAAGGCAGTACTTGAACCATATATACCAACCAACCTGATGGATAGAATTATCTATATCGAAAACGATTGTAAAGATATATGGGATTGGTCAGAGAAGGTATATAGGATTATTGAGGAAAGAACTGTTAGATAAATTCCAATTTATCGAACAGACAACGGCGTGAAATCGTACACCTTTTCGCTGTTCTTACCTTACTTTACACACCTTTTTACTGCTCTTAGGCAACAAAAAAGGAACTTTTGTCTACCAAAAGTTCTTTTTTATTTATCTGGGCCGCAAGGCTTGGAATATCATCAAGTCTTCAGCATAATTGAGCACGAAACAGTTGAAATGTTTATGTATTTGTGCTATAATGAGCACAGTATATAAGCTTTTAGCAGAAAGAGAGGAACAGTTATGTATAAGTTCAGAAATCCTGTTTCACCGTTTGACGCTCCTGACCCATTTATGACATTTGATACTGTCACGGGTTATTACTACGCACTCTTTACATTAGGCTCGAGGCTTGAACTATTTCGTAGCCGTCACGCTGCCACAATCATAACGGATGGCGATTCACGAGTAATCTACACGCCTAATGGAGAACGAGACAGTATTTGGGGTGATATTTGGGCGCCCGAAATGCACCGCGCTCCAAACGGTAAATGGTATATCTATACAAGCGGACGTATCAAGCCCGAACCAAGTGAGAAACGCATTTTCGTTATGGAAGGCCCGTCAGATGATCCCTTTGACGGCGAGTGGATATTTAAAGGGATGATATCTCCCGAGATATTCTCAATAGACCCGAGCGTTTACACTGCACCGAACGGTGTTCAATATCTCTGCGCTTCACGTGTAGACGAGGTTTACGGTCAGGTTCTTGATATTCACGAATTGGAAAATCCATATACTTACGGCAAAAATAAAGCAACAATTGCACGTGCAACGTTTGATTGGGAGCTTGTTCCGCCTTATGATGAGAAGCACGCAATCGTTGAGGGGGCATTCTTCCTTGAAAGAAACGGAAGGCTGTTTATTATATATTCTGCAAACGGATGCTGGTCGGACGATTACTGCCTTGGAGTGCTCGAACACCTCGGTGGATCACTGTGTGATTCTGCAAATTGGAAAAAGTACGAAAAACCTCTTTTTGTGCACGGAAACGGTGTTTACGGCCCCGGACACGCATCATTTTTCGCATCTCCTGACGGAACGGAGGTTTGGTGTGCATACC
>JAZMZJ010000021.1:0-10524 GCA_045585915.1 Faecousia sp.
TCGGTTTTACCGTCTCCGGGCAATCCCGGTGACCAAAAAATGTACAATTCGCCATAATATCACCCTTTATGCAAAAGTTGACCAGTATCGCGGACAATATTTTGCATCAGTATAGCATACCATAATGGTAGTTTGCAACCAATACTGGTCAAGAATGCTATACGAGGTGTGAATTATGGAACAGAAAATTCGTAGAGATCGCAATATGGGTGACAACCTGAGACGCCTGCGCAACGATGCTGGTTTGTCTCAAGAGAAGCTTTGTGCTGAGTTGCAGCGTCGTGGCTGCGACATTGGCCGGACTACCTATGCCAAATACGAGGCTGGTGAATTAAATATCCGCGCGAGTGTCATTATTGAGCTTCGTAAGATCTACAAGTGTTCCTACGATGAGTTCTTTGCAGGATTGGAGCAAGAAATTAAATAAGATAAGGGCAGCCGCGACGCTGCCCTGTTGCGTTGGGTGGGTTAAGTATTTGGTTCTTGGGAGAAGCGGTGGGCGAGTTTGAGGGCGGCAATGAAGCCGGATTGCTGGTGATGGCTTCAGGGATTATTACATCTAAACCCACCCGACTGCTACGTAATTGACCCAGCCCTCCAGCAATGCGCAAAAAGCGGAGGATTCCTCACTGGAATCCTCCGCTTTCTATTTACATTTTATCTCTTAACTCTTGCGTTACCGCCCCAGACGCTCCATACAACGTCCTCATCAGCAGGCTGCGCATAGTCGGTCAGGAAGGTGGTAGCCAGTGCGCCGGAAGCCCAACCAAACTGGATCCACTTTTCGGATTCCCAACCTCTGAGGATGCCGTAAAGCATACCGCCAACGAAGCCGTCGCCACCGCCAATGCGGTCCAGTACAGTAATCCGTCTGGGCTCAACCACATGCCACTCGTCACCGGCCAGCATGATTGCGCCCCACAGATGGGAGTTGACATTCTCCACCTGACGAAGGGTGGTGGCAAATACAGAAGCATTGGGGAACTGAGCCTTAACGCGCTTGATCATTTCCTTAAAGGAATCGATCTTAGCAGCGATGTCCTTACCACCGGCCTCAGGGCCCTGTACGCCCAGACACAGCTGGAAGTCTTCCTCATTACCAATGAGGATATCAGCAACAGAAGCAATCTCGGTAAAGATATCATGGAGCTCCTGCTCACGGCCCTTCCAGAAGGAAGCCCGATAGTTCAAGTCAAAGGAGATGAGGGTGCCATACTTCTTGGCGGCTCTTGCCAGCTCCAGGCAGAACACGCTGGTATCGTGGGACAGAGCGCCAATCAGGCCGGACAGGTGCAGAATACCAACGCCCTCCTGACCAAAGATGCGGTCCAGGTCAAAATCCTTAATATTCAGGGTGCGGCCGACCTCACCGGCACGGTCATTGCACACACGGGGACCGCGGGAGCCGTAGCCGGAGTCAGCAATGTTGAACTGGTGGCGGTAGCCCCAGGGGTCGCCCTGTTCCACTTCCTTGCCCTCGTAGTCCATACCACGGGAGCGCAGGTCGCGCTTAATAAAGTCAGCAATGGGGCTATCCTTAACAAAGGTGGTCAGCACCTTGGTGGGCAGACCCAGATAAGCGGAAATAGATGCCACATTGGTCTCAGCAGAAGTTGCCTGCATCATAAACATATTGGAGGAGGCTACCGGCTGACCGTTGGGAGGGGTGATGCGAACGCCCATACTGGTGGGCACAACCAATGCGTATTTGCAATTTTCACGAAGCTTCATAAAATAACCCTCACTTTCTATTATACCACATACTGGGTGGCTGCGGTGTCGCCGCCGTGGCCGGTCCAGTTGGTGTGGAAGAACTGACCTCTGGGGGCATCGACGCGCTCATAGGTATGGGCGCCGAAGTAGTCACGCTGAGCCTGCAGCAGATTCGCGGGCAGACGGTCGCAGCGATAACCATCGTAGTAAGCCAGAGCAGAGGAGAATGCGGGAGTGGGCATACCACTCATCGCGCCCTGAGCAACAACCTTACGCCAGCCGGGCAGCAGCTCTGCAATCTTCTTGGTAAAGTAAGGATCCAGCAGCAGATTGGTCAGCCCAGGGTTGGCATCAAAGGCCTCCTTGATCTTGCCAAGGAACACAGAGCGGATAATGCAGCCGCCACGCCACATCAGGGCGATGCCACCGTAGTTGAGGTTCCAGTTGTAGGTCTTGGCGGCAGCACGCATCAGGGTATAGCCCTGAGCATAGGAGACGATCTTGGAGGCCAGCAGAGCGCAGCGGATATTTTCAATCCACTGGGCCTTCTCCTCGGCACTGAGCTTAGGAGCAGCCTCGGCAGCCTCAGGCAGAACCTTAGCGGCATTTACACGCTCGTCCTTCATAGCAGACAAGCAGCGGGCAAAAACAGCCTCACCAATCAGAGTCAGAGGCACGCCCTCGTCCAAAGCAGCAATACCGGTCCACTTACCGGTGCCCTTCTGACCTGCGGTGTCCAGAATCTTTTCAACAATGGGCTCACCATCGGTATCCTTGTAAGCCAGAATGTCCCGTGTAATCTCAATGAGGTAGCTATCCAGGTCGCCCTTCATCCACTCGGCAAACACCTCATGCATCTCGTCGTCGGACATACCCAGCATATTCTTCATCAGGTGGTAGGCTTCGCAGATAAGCTGCATATCGCCATACTCAATGCCGTTGTGAACCATCTTTACAAAATGGCCTGCGCCGTTTTCGCCAACCCAGTCACAGCAGGGAGAGCCGTCTTCGACCTTAGCGCAGATGGCCTGCAGAACATCCTTAACATAGGGCCATGCAGCGGGAGAACCACCGGGCATCAAAGAAGGACCGTTCAGAGCGCCCTCTTCACCACCGGAAACACCGGTACCAATATACAGCTTGCCGGCAGCCTCTACATGGGCGGTGCGGCGAACGGTGTCAGGGAAGTGAGAGTTGCCGCCGTCAATGATGATGTCGCCATCATCAAGCAGAGGCAGTAATGCATCGATGGTAGCATCAACAGCAGAGCCGGCCTTAATCATCATCATAATCTTACGGGGCTTTTCGATGGAGGCAACCAGCTCCTCCATGGAGTAGGCACCGATGATGTTTTTGCCTGCGCCACGGCCTTCCACAAAGTTCTTGACCTTTTCGGTGGTCCGGTTATAAACCGCGACTGTGAAGCCCTTGGACTCCATGTTCAGCACCAGATTTTCGCCCATAACGGCAAGACCGATCAAACCAATATCCGCTTTTTTCATGTGACATTCTCCTTATATAAATATTAAATATATCCGTAAATTTTCCGGTGGCGCTCCCGCAAACCCTCCAGCACTGTGTAGGGAATGTGCAGGTCACCCTTGCCCTTACCAATGGCAATGTGGGGCTTGTTTGCACCGTGGTAGTCAGTACCTCCGGAAATCACAAGACCCAACTCCTGTGCCATGGCGCGGTAACGCTGCTCCATATCCGGAGTATAGTCGGTATAATAGCCCTCAATGCCATCCAAGCCGTAAGGAATGAGAGATTTCAAGTATTCCCGCAGCTCTTCATCCGGTTTTTTGATAAGATGCAGATGGGCTGCCACGGCAATGCCGCCCGCCTCATGAATCAGGGAAACTGCCTCAGGACCGGTGAGCGCCTGCCGGTTGGAATAGGCATAGCAGCCAACGGAGAGGTACTTGGAAAAGGCCTCTTTTACCGACTGAGCATAGCCCTTTCGCACCATAATCTGAGCAAAATGGGCACGGCACAGGACAGGATTGCCATGGGCCTCCTCACGAGCCTCCTCCATAGTGATGGAAAAGCCAAGCTCATTGAGCTTGCGGCAGGTCTCCTCCTGCCGTTCGTCCCGAACCTGCAGAGCATAAGCCATGGTATCCTGCAGCTTTTTGTTGTGGATATCCACAAAGTAACCTAAGATATGCAGCTCCGTATCCGACTGGGCAGATAGCTCCACCGCAGGAATCACCTCAACACCCAGCGCCTTGCCGGTATCTATGGCCTCCTGTACGCCGGTGATGCAGTCGTGGTCAGACAGGGCGATGGCAGCAAGGCCTGCCTCCTTTGCGGTACGTACCACATCGGCAGGGGTTTGTGCGCCGTCGCTGCACAGAGAATGGGTATGTAAATCAATTGCTTTCACAAGATGCTCCTTATTCGTCACAGACCCACAGACCCAGGGCAGGATTGGAGATGTAAAAAATCTCCTCACCGTCAACGGTGTTAAAGCCGTCTACCAGCTTGGCAGGATCGTACTTGGCTGCTGCCTGCTCGTAAGGCATATAGTTAAAAGCTGCGCCACGCACTTCCTCCTCGGTAAGCTTACCTGCACAGTAGGTAATCTTAAACCGGCCGTCAGAAGAGCCGTGAATCAGGTGGGCTGCCACAGACAGGTTTTCACGCAGGTCTGCATTTTCAGGCATGTCCACCAGCTTCAGCACATTTTCCCTGCCCACATAGCCATACTTACGGATGAGGCGGTCGTTCTGCTCGTCCTCACCAAAGTGGCCCACAGCAGGTGCCAGCACAATCAACTCACCACCGTCAGCGATGGCCATACGGGTGCGGTAAATAGCCTTGTTGCCCAGCCAGGTGCTCTTAAACTCACGGGGGTCAAGGTACACAACTACCTTATTGAGGCGCTTTTTCATATGCGTCAGGTTAATCTGCTGACTCTTTTGCACAGCGGCCTCGAACTGGGCTCTCTCGGTGCCGATGTACAAGCCGTGGATTGTAACCTCATCGCCCTTATTGGTGGTAGTGGTCAGCACATACACCAGAGGAATGTTGGCAAGAAAATGCTCCTGTGCGTAGTCGAACACCCGACGAACGGGAGAAAAATCACGGCCCATAATCCTCTCCATGCCATAGAAGGCGCCCAGCATATGGGAGGAGTTGATCATAGAAGAGCCACCGCAGCCTACAAAGATGTTCTTGCTGTAGTTGGCCATACCCACAACCTCGTGGGGGACCACCTGACCGATAGACAAAATCAAATCGTAGCTTGGGTCCATCAGACGCTTGTTCACTTCCACATCGATGCTGCTCTTCACAAGTCCCTCGGACACTTCAGAAACAAAGGACGCAGGCACTTCTCCAATTTTCACAACATCGTTACGCCAGTTATGAACGATCATCCGGTCAAAGGGCACACCCTCGCCGAAAAAAGCCACCCATTCTTCCCGCGTCATGGGGACATGGGTGCCCAATGCGGGCATAATGTCCACCTCACAGGTGTCCTTCAGCAGTTCGTAGTAAATCGCAGTAATTTTTCCGGCGCCGGAGTACATTCTGGTGTAATCCGGAGGCAAAATGAGGACCTTTTTCAGTTCCCTGCCCTCCAGAGATTTCTCAAGTGCATCTCTGAGTACCTGAGTGGGAATACCGTTTTCGTATTCGTAAACCATACACACCTCTTTCCGGCTCTTACCATCGAGCCATATTTTTACAGTTTTAATATAGCACATAGCAGTTATAAATGCAAGCGGTCTGTTATCCCATATTGCACCATTTGTAGGTGTTGCAATGATGTGTGACACCCACAGGCGGTTTGGCACTTGCGGCAAACGCACACTTGCAACTTAGGTAAAAGCACTGTATAATAAATGCAGTACATTCAGGCGGTGAGGCGTATGGTTGAGGTTGTTGCGGCGCTTATTTGGGATGAAAACAGATTTATGATATGTCAGCGACCGGCGCACAAGGCCAGGGCGCTGCTTTGGGAATTTGTAGGCGGCAAGGTTGAGCCTGGGGAAAGTAAAGAACAGGCCCTCATGCGGGAATGCCGGGAAGAAATTGCCGTTACGCTTTCTGTTGGCAGCATATTTATGGATGTTGTCCACGAATATCCCGATATTACGTTCCACCTGACCCTGTATAACGCCACCATTGCAGAGGGCAGCCCCCAAAGGCTGGAGCACAACGATATCAAATGGATTACACCCCAGCAAATCCCCCATTACAACTTCTGCCCGGCAGATAAAGAAATTTTGGAAAGGATCATCCAAGTTTATGGATAGCATCCTGATATAAACCTACAAAAGCTTGGAGAGAAAGATGAAAAAGCGATTGTGTTCTCCCACATTTTACCTGGTGCTTACCAGCATATTTGCCGCTACCGCGCTGCTGCTATGGTTATATGCAGCAAGCAAGCCGAGTCAACAGGAATTTGGAAACATTGGCGGCTCTATTATGCTAACGCTGAGCATTGCGGCATTCATTGCCGCAATCATTTTTGCTGTTCGGCAGTTGCCATCCACCCCCTCCCAAACCGCAAGTCTGCCCCTGGCCACAGCAGAAGCGCTGGAAAGGGCAGATTTTTCAGCAAGGACAGTGCTGGTGGGCACTGTGCGCACCCCGGAGCAGCTGGACTACTGCCTGACTAAGCGCAAATATTATGCGCCTGCCAAATACTTTGCCTCCGCCCCCTTCCCCACCCTGTACATTGCCCTCCACGAGCAGGACATTGGCACCAAACCAGGCATTCGCTGGATGGGTCTGATTGAAACGGTGGAACTGACAGAGCGGAAAAACATTCCGGTTTCCATGCGCCCGGATGGGGACCCCCAGGAGATCTACTATCTTTTCACCCTGGAGCGCTGGGAGCAGCGCGAGCCTGCCATCACCATTATAGACAGCCGCAGAGGCCGCCCCCGTTTTACAAGCAAATTTCTTTTGGATCACTGCAGCAAATCCTATCAACTGTTCAGCATAACCACCAAAGAGGAATTTCACCTTGCCCATACCCTTGACCGGGTATATGATCAGCTGGCCGCCGGCTCTTTGCCGGATGCGCCTTACCGGCTGGGGGAAAGCCACATACTGACCGTTAAAGAAGGATATGTATATATCCTCGGTTCAAGCGGCTGGGTCAAGCACAAAATTCCCATTGACCGTTTCCTTGCAAATCCTAAAGCCACCCTGGAAAGGGCCAGGAAAATCATTCGCAAATAAATTGATGGACAGCTGTACCTGTCCATCAATTTTATCTTGTTAAATTCAGTTCTGCATAAAACTGCTCCACATATTCATTTAAGTACGCCTGGCGCTGTCGGGCAATTTCTTTCGCTCTCGGCGTGTTGAGAGAATCGGAAAGACGGCATAACTTTTCGGCAAAATGATCTAAGGTTGCGCCCTCACACTGCCCATAAAACGGGCGCTGCTTTGCCCCTGTATAGGCAAAGGTACGGGCAATGCCGATGGCGCCCAAAGCATCCAGCCGGTCAGCGTCCTGCACGATACGGGCCTCCAAAGGGATGGTAGGGTCGGGCTTTGGATACTTGCTATAAGAAATATAGCCGGTGCAAAGACCAATCTGCGCCCGCTGCGCTGCGTCTATGGGCAAAGTCTCCAAAAAGTCTGATAGAGTATGCTCCCCTTTGCGCAACTTATAGTCGTCAATATCGTGCAAAAGGGCCACCATTCTCACCACAAAAAGGTCACACACCGGCTGGGTGGCTGCAATATTCTCCGCCAAAGCCAGCACACGCTCTACATGCAAATAGTCGTGCCCAACATCGTTTTGCGCCATTTGCCCCTGCACAAAGGCCTTTGTTGCAGCAAGAATTTCCTGTTTGTTCATTCCTTTGCCCCCTGCTTATCCAGCACATCCAGCACATCCTGCCCCCGTTTTGTCAGAGCCATACTGCCCACAATGGGATACTGGGCATATTTTTCATCCTGGCTGCCTGCCAGTGGCATATCAAAATCCAAACTGATCAGGCCTTTTTTCTCCAAACAGATAAGGATCAGGCTATACTGCTCCTGGGTTTCCTCAGTATCCTCCAGGTACAATGGCGCAGGGTCGGAGGCCCGGCGGGCAATTGGCAAAAAGGGAATCTGCCCCAGCTTATTAAGAAGGTTGATCTCCGGCTGACTGAGCACAAGCTGCCCTGCGCAGCCGCCGCAATGCTCACAGTTTCCACAGCAGTTGGACATAACATTCTCCTTTGAAGGGTTTTTCTTATTATACCCCAGTTAAAGGACAGGTGCAACCATATTTTTGATGGATAAGCAAGGCTTCCGACCGATACAATAGGAACAGGAGGGATGTACAATGAAAACCCAATGGAAAAAACTTGCCATATTTTTAGCGATACCGCTGGCTGTTGGCGGTATTGCCACCCTGCTCTCCGGAGGTATGTCCGAATATCCACAGCTTGTGCAGCCGCCCCTATCGCCACCGGGCTGGGTATTCCCTATCGTGTGGACTGTGCTGTACCTGCTTATGGGCTATGCCAGCTACCGGATATATAATTCCGGACGCAGTAAACAGTCCATACAAAAGGCGCTGGTATTATACGGCATTCAGCTTTTCCTGAATTTTCTGTGGCCCATCCTGTTCTTCGGGCTCCAGTGGCGGCTGACCGCATTTTTCCTGCTGATTGCTCTTTGGATTGCCATACTGCTCACCGTGAGGGCCTTCAGCCATATTGATGAGCGCGCCGGCGACCTACTACTGCCTTACCTATTGTGGGTGACCTTTGCAGGCTACCTGAATTTAGGCGTGTTTCTATTAAATTAGTTCTTCCATTTTCCAAAAAAACTGCTATACTGGATTTATGACACAAATACTAAGGAGGATATCGCTATGGCAAATAAATATGCAGGCACCCAAACCGAAAAAAACCTGATGGCAGCCTTCGCAGGCGAAAGCGAAGCAAGAAACAAGTATACCTATTTTGCTTCCAAGGCCAAGAAGGAAGGCTTTGAGCAGATTGCAGCTCTATTCTTGGCTACCGCCGATAACGAAAAGGAGCCCGCCAAGCTGTGGTTCAAGGAGCTGGACGGCATCGGCAACACCGCCGAGAATTTGGCTGCCGCTGCTGCAGGCGAGAACTATGAGTGGACCGATATGTACGCAGGCTTTGCAAAGACCGCTGAGGAAGAAGGCTTCCCCGAATTAGCTGCCCGTTTCCGTCTGGTTGCCGCCGTGGAAAAGACCCACGAGGAGCGTTACCGCGCCCTGCTCCACAATGTGGAAACTGCCGAGGTGTTTAAAAAGTGCTCCGTTCAGGTATGGGAATGCCGCAACTGCGGTCACCTGGTAGTAGGCACTGGGGCACCTGACGTTTGCCCCACCTGCAATCATCCCCAGAGCTACTTCCAAATCCACGCCACCAACTATTAAGAGGTCATTAAAGGGCCGGAGTGCAATGCACTCCGGCCCTTTTGCGATATACCGTATATTTGAAAAATGGATATATGCCCATATCCGCTAATGCAATAGTTTTCCGAACTATGCACCAAATACCAGCAACATCACAACGCCAACCGCAAATAGCAGAAGTGATCCCCACAGCCTATCGGTCAAACCATTGTACCATGTAAAAAATTGTTCAAGGATAATAACTGTTCCTTTTTATGTATTCTTTTTCTTAAATTCGCCGCGTCTATGGGTAATCAAATCCACCATTGTGAATATTGCATCTTGTAAGTCTTCGAATCCCCTTCATCAAGCCCTTACACAAGCCATATTTATTGAGCGATATGATCATATATTCTGAACACGAAGGCTCAAAACGACACTTATTGCGGATTGACGCTGGTGCATAGCGCTGATAAATCTGAACAAGGCAAATTAGGATTTTCTTTGAATTGATTACCGTAATAACAATCAAAGCAACAATACATATCCAGCTTGTTGTTTGCTCACTCACAGATAAAGCTTTTAAAACAAAAGCCAAGGTAACAATACCAACCAAAGTAAGGATGCAATATAAGACTATCGCCCCCCAACGAATGAGGGGGCGATTGAGTCTGCGTTTGTAATTATAGCTTGTGGGATCGTTAGAATCGCCCAGCATTATTTTTGCAACCCTGTCAATCTCTGCCGCTAAATTTTTATCACGCACATCGGGTTTCATAAAGCTATGTATTTACCCTTAAGCCTCACGGACGAAAATCAGCATATAGTAGTTCATGGGAACAGGGGGTTGGAAACAACCGGGCTTTTCAGTAACCGTAATCGTCTCCATAGAGTGATATTCCCAACCAGCGGTGGCTTCCTTGTTGATCAGATCAGCAAACATATTGAATGCTGCCTGTGTGTCGCCTTTAGCGACGCTGACATTCTTGGGACCTGCAACTGCTTTGTACTGTTTCATAGTATTCTCTCCTTTATTTTTGAGGGCTGAATATCAGCCCTCTTATTCTTTTTATAACGGATAACGATCCGGGGTGAAGGGTGTATCCTCGCAGGACATTGCCTCGCGGGATAGCGGATATTGGTCCTCATACAAGCAGAAACCGATGCCATACTCATCCTGGCGATTTCTGGTGATGTATTCTTCCCGCTTTGCCACATTGGTTTCTCCGATCAGGTACAAATACTGGATTATAGCTCACTTTGCCATGCCTTCATAGATCAATAGGCGTTTGCTCTTGGGGCATTTTTTAAAATTCATCTTGTTGTCCCAATGGGTATACTGCCAAGTGTGAGGCAGGTGGTGGGCAGGGGTTGCAATCAAAGAAATCCGGGGTGCGCCATTTTCCAAAATAGTGCTATACTTGTGCGTTTTGTTGATAGCTACGCCAAGGATCAACAAGCTTTGGCTATCCGTTGTGCCC
>JAZMZJ010000022.1:0-7494 GCA_045585915.1 Faecousia sp.
CTCGAACCGTCGACCTCCAGCGTGACAGGCTGGCGTGCTAACCGACTGCACCACCGGGCCAAATATGGTGGGAACAACAGGGCTCGAACCTGTGACCCCATGCTTGTAAGGCATGTGCTCTCCCAGCTGAGCTATGCTCCCAAACAGGCCTGCCAAGGCACGGACCTCAGCGGACGTGGTTTATTATACACAGGGGGACCTGATTTGTCAAGGGTTTTTTGCAATTTTTTTGATGGAATTTATTCAGGTCTTATCCCCTGTATTTTAAGATTTTTTCCCGGAAAAATCACACTTTTTTCAGCAGTTCTTCAATGTCTGCCGGAGTAAATTCATATTTGGTATCGCAGAACTGGCACTCAACAGGAAACGCTTTTCCCTCCTGCATAATTTCGGTCAGTTCTTTTTTGCCCAGGCTGACAAGGGCCGCGGTCACGCGCTCCCGGCTGCAATAGCATTTATAGCTTACAGGAGTGGTTTCCATAAACAAAATGCCTAAGTCACCACATACCTGACCCAGGATATCCTCAGGGGTCATCCCCTGCTCCAGCATTGCCGTAACCGCGCCTGAGCGCTGAATGCCGGCTTCCAGCTTCTCGATAGTCTCCTCAGGTGCGCCGGGCAAAAGCTGCAGCAGATAGCCGCCGGCTACCTTCACACTGCAATCTGTATCCACCAGCACACCCAGGGCGCAGGCGGTGGGCGTCTGCTCACTTTGGGCAAAATAAGCCGTTACATCGTCGCCAATCTCACCGGTAACCAGAGGCACAGAGCCGACATAGGGCTCTTTCATCTGCAGGTCGCGAATTACCGTCAGCGTACCATCGGTGCCCACTGTAGCGCCCACATCCAGCTTGCCGGGGTATTTTTCAACCAGCGGCACATTGGGCTCATACACATAGCCCCGGACATTGCCCTGGGGATCGGACACACAAACAATGGTGCCGATAGGGCCGCCGCCCTTAATTTGCAGGGTCATGGACCCGTTTTCCACCTTTTGCATATTGCCCATCATAGAAGCTGCGGTGAGAGCTCTGCCAAAA
This sequence comes from Faecousia sp., assembly GCA_045585915.1. Taxonomy (GTDB): domain Bacteria; phylum Bacillota; class Clostridia; order Oscillospirales; family Oscillospiraceae; genus Faecousia. The sequence continues at coordinate 1,041 of JAZMZJ010000022.1, forward strand.
GCCGCCGTGGCATTGGGGGCTGTGCCGTGAATTTGGGCGCCCCGGCGCACAGTTTCTGTGGTGCGAATGGCTACGGCCTTCACAAAGCCGTCCATGCTCATACCTCTAACCAAATAGTCGTTCATAGGATTTTTCCCTTTCTTGCACTAAAATACATCCGCTGCTCTCCATCCGCCGGCTCAGCGAGGGTCCTGTCACCATAGCAGGTGATGGCAGTAAAGCCGGCCCGGCGCAAAAAGTCCTCAAGCTGGGCTCGGCTGTAGGCATATTCCCGGTGCTCCTCAAAGCTGCGGTGCCATACATCCCTCTGCAGCCGGAACAGATCCATCCCGTAAGAGCAAATATTGCTTTTCTCATCAAACTCGCCACGCCATACGCAAAAAGCATCGTCGGTTTCGTCAATGAACATCTGGCCGTCCATTGCCCGAAGCTTCTCGGGGGTATTCACATCAAAAATAAAGCAGCCGCCGGGGTTGAGCGCCTTGTATACCCGGCAGATGGCCCGGAAGCAATCGGCAGGGTCAGTGATATAATCCAGGCTGTCAAGGGCGCAGACAGCCAGGTCAACACCCCGGGGAAGCCTTAAATCCTGCAGCCTTTGCCGCACAAACAGGGGCGGATTTGGAAGACTCTGGGCCTTTTGGGCTGCAACGCAAAGCATATCCTCAGACATATCCACACCGGTCACCCGGATTCCCTTTTGGGCAAGCAGGCAGCCAACAGAACCTGTGCCGCAGGCAAGGTCCACCGCCGTTCTGGGGGCAAGGCCCTGGCGCTTGAGTATGGTTTCGTAAAAGGCCACCACTTCCCCGTAATCCACATCCCGGGTCAGCGCATCATAGCTTTGGGCCAAATCTCTGTAGGCGTTCATATCCACCTCCACAAAAGTACATCCCGGACTTATTGTCCGGGATGTGGTATCCGTTAAAAATTAGCGGTTAAAAATGTCGAAGAAAGCTTCGATATCGCCATTGTCAACGCTCTTAGCGGTCTGCTCAGCCTTTTCGGGCTCGGCATCAGCCTTGGGCTCAAAGCCGGTGGCGATGACGGTGACGCGCATCTCATCCTCAAAGGACTCATCCCAGGTAGCACCGAAGATGATGTTGGCTTCGGGATTAGCAGCTTCCTGCACAATGCCGGCAGCAGTCTCTACGTCATCCAAGGTCAGCTCAGAAGAGCCGGTAACATTCACCAGAACGCCGGTAGCGCCGTTGATAGAGGTTTCCAGCAGGGGGCTGGCAACAGCAGCCAGAGCAGCCTGCTCGGCCTTCTCGCGGCCGGAAGCGGTGCCAACACCCATGTGAGCGCGGCTTGCGTCCTTCATAACGGCAGATACGTCAGCAAAGTCCAGGTTGATAACCACATTGCCGGTGTCGCCCACCAGCTCGGAGATGGACAGCACAGCCTGCTTCAGCACATCGTCAGCGATGCCGAAAGCGTTGGCAAAGGTAATCTTCTGGTCGGTAACATACTTCAGGCGGTCGTTGGGAATGATGACCAGGGAATCGACCTTGCCGGCCAGAGCAGCAATGCCGTCTTCAGCCTGACGCATACGGTTGGCACCCTCAAACTTGAAGGGCTTGGTGACAACGCCAACAGTCAGAATGCCGGCCTCACGGGCCAGGTCAGCAACGATGGGAGCTGCGCCGGTGCCGGTGCCGCCGCCCATACCGGCGGTGATGAATACCATATCGGTGTCTTCCAGCACCTTGGCGATCTGGGCTCTGCTCTCCTCAGCGGACTTCTGACCCACTTCGGGCTTGGAGCCGGCGCCCATACCACCTGTAAGCTTTTCACCGATCTGAACCTTGTTAGCGCAAACGGACTTATTCAGGTCCTGCTTATCGGTATTGATAACAACGAAATCAACGCCGGTAACACCGGCCCCGATCATACGGTTGATAACATTGTTGCCGGCGCCGCCGACACCGATAACTTTGATTTTTACTACGCGATCCTCAGACATATGCGTTCCTCCTATGTATGGTGATGCAGTTAACACAAGTCAATCTGCGCCATTTATATTTTTACTTTTATATTCTACCTTAAAAAATTCTTGCGGTCAATAGAAAATCTTGCATTTCTACAAAGAAATTGCAAATTATTTCCATATTTTTCAAGAAAGTGGGCTATAAACTACCTGTTCCGGGAACAAAGTAAAGCTGGCATCCAGCTCGCCGCTTTCATAGGTGCCCATCTGCTCCACCGCCTGCTTAAGGGCGCTGATCTTATAGGGCATATTGTCCCGGTTGCCCAGGCGCACCAGGAAGCGGGTGCCGTACCAAAGCTGAATATCCGACAGATTGGTAACATCCACACTGGGCACCTGTCCCAAGATACCGCAGTCCTCCAGGGCCTGCACCACCGAAATAGCTGCATTTAACCGGTCTGCGCCCAAAATAACCACAGGAATGGGGTTGCCATCTGCATCCAATTCAGGCTCCTGTTCCCGGGCTGCCGCCTGGCTGCCAACCTCTGCGCCGGTGATTTCCACGCCCAGCATACGCAGGTGGTCCTGGGCATCGGCAGGCGTGGTTTCATCCACAATGCGGCCGCTTGAGTCCATCAGCCACCATCTGCCGTTATCATCGGCTATGGCATAGGCGACGGATAGCTCCTCAATATGAATTACCACTGTATCCGGCAGGCGAATTGCCACCTGCACGTTCTTGACATAGGGTAAACCCGCAATGATATTGCCGCTGATTTTGGCCTTGCTCAGGGTCAGCAGGTTCTCGCCGTCACGGATTCCGGAGGCTTCCCGAACATCCCAGGCCTGATATTTGCTGGCGCCTGCAATCTCCACATTCTCCACCTTAAAAAACAGAGACAGGCTAAAAACAAGTGCCAGCACCACAGCCAAAACGGTAACCAGGCGCAGGATAAACCGGTTGCGCTGAAAGGGCTTTGGCTGGGTATACACCACATCCTCATCCTGGGGTTTTGGCCGCTGGGAGGGACGGGGCTTTCTTTTTCTTTCGTTATCCATAGTGCAATCTCCTTTGTTCAGGACTTATGGTCAATCAGATTTTCCATGATTGCGCAAAGGCGCTCGGCAGAATCCGGTACCACAAGCTCCTGCAGAGTCTTACGCATACTATTATACCGGGTTTTATCCTGCAGTAAAGCGGTAATTTCCTCCATAAGGCGCTTTGCGGTGCATTCATCCTCCAGCACCAGCACACCGCCGCCAGGCTCGCACAGGGCCCGGGCATTCTTTTCCTGGTGATTATCGGTGACATTGGGGGAAGGAATGAGCACGCAGGGCGTGCCGGAAGCAGCAATCTCGTTACAGGTGGAAGCCCCTGCCCGGCTGATAATCACATCGCTGGCAGCCATTACGGTGGGCATATTATAAAGATACTCAACCATTTGAATATCCCTATCCTTTTCAAGGTCAATCCCCTTTTCCCTCACAAGCTGGGGCATCCACTGCCAACCCATAGCGCCCACAGCATGAATATGGCGAAAAGGAAAGCCTGCTTCCTTTTCCAGGCGGAAAAGCTCTGCCATACATTCATTCATTGCCTTTGCGCCCTGAGAGCCAAAGGCGGAAACAATCACAGGCTTATCATCAAGTCCCAGTTCACGACGGGCGGCTTCTTTTTCGGTGTAGATAAACTCCCGGCGCACAGGCATGCCGGCAACCTCTACCTTAGATTTATCCTTATAGTGGGCAATGCTTTGGGGGAAGCACACCAGCACCTTATCCACGCTGCCGGCAAGCATCCGCGTGGTAAGACCGGGCATGGCATTACTTTCGTGGACACAGGTGGGGATTCCCATTTGCGCGCCTGCCATCAGGGCAGGAAAGCTTGCATAACCGCCGGTACCCATAATCACATCGGGCTTAAATTCCTTCAAAAGCTTTTTACACCCGTTTACCGCTTTCCAGGCAGCAAAAAAGGCCTTGACATTATACTTGACAGAAAACCAGTTAACAGAGCGAAAAAAGCCCTTAACATGCACAGGAACCATCTCATAGCCGGCTTTGGTAACCAGCTCCCGTTCCATTTCCTCCTCACCGCAAATGAAGAGAATTTTACTGTCCGGGTGCCGTTCCTTCCACACATTGGCCACTGCGATGGCAGGGTTGATATGGCCGCCGGTGCCGCCGCAGGTAAAGATTACATTCATACAAATTCCTCCTGCCGGGAAGCTCTGTTCATTTCCCGGGAAATGCTTAAAACCACACCCATTTGCGCCAAATTTACCGCCAGAGCCGTGCCGCCGTAAGAAAAGAAAGGCAGCGCAATGCCGGTGGAGGGCAAAAGGTTGGTAACAACCCCCAAATTCAGCACCGTTTGCACCGCTATAAGGGTGACAAGGCCGGCAGCAAGCACCGTAGAAAACCGATCACGGGCATGCAGGGCAATATAATAGCCCCTGAGAATGAGAATTGCAAACAGCGCTATGACCAACAAAGCGCCCACAAAGCCGATTTCCTCGCAGATTACCGCAAAAATATAGTCGTTATACTGAAATGGCAAGTAAAGATACTTTTGCCGGCTTTTCCCAAGGCCCAAGCCAAAAAGCCCACCGGAACCGATGGCATACAAAGATTGCAGAATCTGATAGCCGGTATCTGCCGGGTCATTTTCCGGGTGAAGCCATGCGCTGACCCGGTCACCGGCATAGCCCATAAAGGTGATATACACCACCACAAATATGCCTGCAACGGCAGCACCTGCAGCAAGATAGCGCATATGCGTGCCGGCAACAAACATCATAACTACCGCCACCATACCCATGAGCAAAATGGCGGAAAGATGCTTTTCCAAAGCCAGGGGCACCAAAATCCCCAGCAGCGCGCCGCCAAAGCCCAACACGCCGTAGCGAAACCGCTTTGCCGCCGCGCCATAGCTTTTGGTCAGCCGGGCAAAAAGCAAAATCAGGGTGAATTTTGCAATTTCCGAGGGCTGGAACTGCAGCCCCGCTATGTTAATCCAGCGCCTTGCGCCATTCACCGACTGCCCAAACAGCAGCACAGCCAGCAGCAGCAAAATGCTCAGCCCATAAAGGGGCCAGGCTGCCTTGTACCAAAAATCAGCCGGCAGCCGGGAGCACACCCACATGGCCCCCAGCCCAATGAGGGCGCAGGCGGCCTGCTTTTGCAGGTAGCGGGTGGACAGGGTGTAGCCTGTATCATATTGGCTTTGGGCAGAGCTTGCTGAATATAGCATACCCAAGCCGAAGGCCAGTAAAATCAAAAGAATGGCAAGAAAAGGAATGTCTAACTTTGCGCCGGGCTTTATGCCCCAGCGGTCCTCTTTGCTGTGCAGAAGCCTCTGCCCAGCCATAAGATTCCCCTTTCTTAAAAAGAATTAAAAACCGGTAACGGCAAACCAGGCCAGCACACACATAACGGCAGAAACGAAAGCGAACACCAGCACGATTTTCACTTCTTTCCAGCCGCACATTTCAAAATGATGGTGGATGGGAGCCATTTTGAAAAGGCGCTTGCCTTTTGTAAGCTTGAAAAAGCCAACCTGTAAAATAACGGACAGGGTTTCCATAATGTAAACAAAACCCACCAGCAGCAAAATAAGGGGCATATCCAGAGCAAAGGCCAGAGCGCATACCACGCCGCCTAAGAACAGCGAGCCGGTATCCCCCATAAACACCTTGGCAGGATGCCAGTTATAAAACAGGTAGGCAATCAGGCCGCCTGCAAGGGAAGCCGGCAGCAGAGCGATTTCATATTCACCCTTAAATACTGCAACTGCAGCAAAGAAAATCATAACAGGAATGGTGACAGAGCTGGAAAGGCCGTCCACGCCATCGGTGAGATTGACGGCATTTACACAGCCCACCATCACAAACATAGCAAAAAAGATATAGGCAATGGGATGCACCTCGAAGTTCACCTGGAAAAAAGGAATGTACAAATTGCACAGGTTATTTTCGTTACAAAGGGTGCCGTCCAGGAACAGCACATACAGATAAATGGCAGAAACTGCCATCTGCAGCAGTGCCTTCTGTAAAGAAGTCAGACCCAGATTCCGCTTAAACTTCAGCTTAAAGAAGTCATCCAGGAAGCCAACCAATCCAAAGCAAAGACCTAAGCCCAGCACATAGAACACTGTATGTCCCTTCATGCCGGGAATATTGACCAGCAAACAAACCACCAACGCAGCAATAAACATCAAACCACCCATCATAGGTGTACCTGCTTTGTAGTTATGCCAAGTAGGACCTACCTCACGAATGGACTGACCTGCCTTCAGCGCACGCAGCACCGGCAGCAGAAAATAGCCAAACACACCGGATAATACCGCACCGGCCACTGCAGATATGATGATTCTTCCCATGGATGCTTCCTCCGTTGACTTTCGTTCAGGGATCTATGCCCCTGTTTCTGTCTGTTTGAATTTTATTTCATAAACTGTTCCAGGATCAGTTCCATCCGCATACCGCGGCTTCCCTTAAAGAGGATCACATCCCCGGGTCTTGC